>JAKPXU010000116.1 GCA_029571905.1 Acidobacteriota bacterium
TTTTTTGACGAAAGAACATATTAAAGCTCCTTTCTCTATCGGTGATAAAGTCTTTGGCTTCTCTGAGCCTCAGGACCTTTTTATCTTTAAAATTACTTTAAATGTTGCTTATCTGGACAAAATCAAACACCAAGTCTGGACCTTTAGAGCCGGCCAGGTTTGCCTCCGTCTTCCGGCTTTCTAAACCTATAGTTATTGTCTGTCTTGATATCGATAATAAAAAATATCAGAGGCTAGACTATGCTTTTAAGACCTGTCATGTCAAGTTAGCCTCTCATTCAGCTTATTAGATAGTGTCCCAAGTGCATGAAAGATAAGAGCGTTCTGGCCTCGAGGCGGCGGATAGAAGCCACCTGTAATCGGGGTAAAATGCGATCGAGGGAAAAATTAAACGTCATCGAGACATTGATAGAATTCCTTGAGTTAAAAGGCTATAAGCCTGAATTGGGTTTGTCTAAGTCCAGATGATTGCCTGCTCCGTCATCTGTCCAGTGCAGCAGAAGGCAAAGTCCTGCTGGGCGGACGCCAGCTCTTAATCTGACTGACTGGTTTTAAAAATCAACAGCCAGCCCTGGTCTGGCTCAACAGGAATCTCTTCGCCTGGCTCAAAAGTTCTGGCCGGCTGAAAATTCTCAATGGCCGGGGCCTCGATGATCACTTTCTGCGGGTTGAGACCAAGCTTCTTCCAGTCAACCAGCAGGCGGCAGTTCTCGGGCTTATCTGACCAGCTGGCCAGGGCGACCATGGCCTTTTCTTTCTGGCGATAGACTGTGGCCAGCACCTGCGGCTGGCTGGTTTTTACCGGGCAGTTTGGTGACCAGTAGCCAATCATCTCGGTTCGGGTCAGACCAAACTCATCCCAGGCCTTCCACAGCGGCCTCGGGTCACCAGCCCACGGCAGCCTGGCGGTCATTCCATAAATCATTCCTCGCCAGGGATTGCCACCTTTCTCCAGCATTTCGCCCATCAGTCCAAATGGTATTCCCGACATCTCCACCAGCCAGTAGTCAGGCTGGCTGTTGTAATCAAAGTATTCACCAAACCACAGCCGGTCAAGGTAGGGGAAATGTTCCAGATAAAGATTGGCGCTAGAAGCATAGCCATCGCGCGGGTTGTATTGATTGGCCGAATGAAGATCAATCAAGGCAGCGGGGCGGTAGGTTTCGAGCACCCTACGCACCCTTTTCATGGTCACCCGGTCGAAAGCAACATCATCAATATAGAGGCCGTCAATTCCAACGTTTTTGGCCAGCCAGGCCAGACCTTCAATGTAGTAATTATGCCAGCGCGACATTCCGCTATTAATAATGGCTGCATCCTTAAGCTCGGGAACAAACCAGCCGGCAATATAACCGGAGTGGAGATGCTCCTGGAGCCAGGAATAACCTCCGCCCTGCCCGTCAGTAAATATTTCATGATTAAGGCTCTCCAGGGTGAATAGTTCGCTGGCCCGGTTGGAGAGTTCCCGGATAGTGTAATAAATTTTGACCTTAAGACCCTGGCGATGGGCTTCGTCAATATAGGCTTTCATTTTTTCAGGGCGAAGAAAAGGATAGTTGATATAGGGATTAATGTCGGTGGCGTGATGGACATTGATGACATTGGCTCCGGTAGCGGCAATTTCTGAGACTGGCTTATAAGCATGATAATAGCGCTCGGAGAAATGCTTCCCTGGATTTATGGGCTTAAACGGGGTCAAAAGCAAGTTGAAATTAAAGCAAAGAGTCTCTCCTTTTTTTAGCTCTCTGCGGCCGCTGGAGGCTGTGAAAAGCACTTCTTTTCTGTTTTTTTTATCTCTGGCTGCCACCTCTTCCACTCGCACCGAGCCGCGACCATCATTCCACCAGGAAGGTGGGAGATTAAGAGGCTTTAGCTGATAAAAATTGGTGTTAAGAGGGCGGGAATAATTCTCGGCTCGAAGCTGACACTGAAGACCGGCATTGACCGTCCCCAGCCAGAGAGCATCCTGGTTTTTACTCCTGTCCCAGCTCCAGGAAAAAGAGGACGGCCTCTGTCCACCTTTAAAGCCCAGTCCCATCATGTAGGTTGAGGTCTGTGGGCGTAAGGGTATGTGGAGGGAGATATCATCAACTCCAGTTTGTGAGCCAGCCTCTACTTTTACCTTAAATTCAACATAGCCATCAAATTCCATTACCCCGTCAATTTTAACTGTCAGGTCGAGCGCCGGAATTTTATTGACTGCCTGCCAGGCTACCTTTCCGGGAGCGATTCTGGTAAAAGCAAATGACTCACTCTTCCAGCTTTGAGCCGGACCTTCCGAAGTTTTAATCAGAAATTCAAAAGGTCTGCTCAAAAGGTCGGTTGATATCGAGCTTATGGAAGTTAGTTCGGGAGTAAAAAAACTCTCGATTCTGGCCGGTAACCCGTTTTCTCCAAGGGTCAGAGTCCGGCCCAGACACTTTATTGTCCTGCCTTTAACTTCAAGTGGTGTGTAGGGGCTGACCACTTCATCGTTAACGGCCAGTAGGGAATTAAGCCACCGCAGACGCGACTGGCGCCATAGTTCCGAATCGCCGCTATCGGACAGAACTTTATCCTCGACTTTTATTTTCAAACTTATTTTTTGAGCCAGGAAATTGCCTCCCGAGACAGCCACTTCACCTTCATAATCGCCAGGTGGGGTGTTTTCTGGTATCTGAATTCCGCACCAAAGTGGCTGGACTTTTCCCTGAGCCAGGCTCAACTCTTTTTCGAAAGGCTGACTGTCCCAGCCGATGCCCCCCAGGTTAAAGCAGGTAGCTTCTTTAGCATTTATGGCCTCGCCTGATGACTTGTTGATAAGGTCAGAAAAGACAACTTTTATTTTTTCTAAGTTCTGGCGGTGAGCAAAAAGGCCAAGCTGGAAAACAAAATACTCCCCACGGGCTACTGTGGCTTCAAATTTTGTCTGAGGGCCGGCCTCGATCCAGGGCAGCGGAAGATAATCAAATATCCGCACCGGATGCTCCCGGTCTTCAGGGAAAATCAAAAATGGTTCACTTTTATAGGTTTCAATTATCTTAGCTGTTTCTTCTGAGGTAGCGATAACTTCCATGGGGTAAAAGCGGCTGAAATCATCCACCGCCTCAAAAGCGATGAGTTCGGCCCGGGGCAGGGAAGACGGTTTTAATTTCGAACCAGGAACAGGGCTAAGGCCGTAGCGCTCAAGCCAGGCTTTCTCTGGCTGATAATCAGCCGCCAGGTAGGTTACTACCGGATAGTTTTTCCCCTCGATTTTATAAGGAAGGTAGTAAAAATAATAGTCGCCCGGCGCCTCACTGGCCTCAAAAACAAAATCTCCGCCGTCGTTATTAACTTTTAACGGCCAGACGTTAGTTATAAATTTTCCGCTTCTCGCCTCAACCACCAGGACTTTCTTTTTTTCCGGATTTGAATCCGCTCGGCGCCAGGGAAGATGGACAAAAACCGCGCCCGCAGCCTGCTTGACTGTAACCACCGCCCGGTGGTTTCCCAGGCCGGAGTCTGGATCCCAGGCAGTGGAAGCCTGACGGCAGGGATATTTTTCTCCACCCTGAGGAGAGAAGGCTGTGACTGCTGAAGATGGAAGATAGATAAGAGAAAAAAGAATTGCCACCGAAGCTGCTGCTCTGGTTCTAAACCATGAGGTTTTCGACTGAAAATGTTTTCCTGTCATCTTGATTTTTTAGCTTTAAAATTTTTTGACATCCCAGTTCCTTAAGTTTTTATTGGTCAGGCTGCCGGTCCTGACTAAGGTATTTATCTTCGATAATTAGTTTCCAACCTCAGCTTTTGGCTGGCTGAGCTGATTGTCTTCGGTGATTAACGATTGTTTGGGGCTGCAATCTCATTGGCTTTTAATCAGAATCTGGATTAAACCCAGGCCAAAAATTATATTATTTCCCAAAAGGGCATCATTTTCAATCTCGGTTTTTTCAGTCAAAAAATCTGATTGATAAAGAGTCGGATTCTGTGGTAATTTGCTTTTCAATCTGGTGAAGAACAGGAAGGCGTTCTTATGTCTGAAAAATCAAGGATGGTAACGTTGCTCTTTGGCTGGTTTCTGGGGATTTTTGGGGCTCATCGCTTTTATACCGGCAAAACAGGGACGGCTGTGATCTGGCTGCTGACTCTTGGCTGCCTGGGGATAGGCGTTCTGGTTGATCTGATCATGATTCTGCTTGGCAAATTTCACGATGCCGAGGGGAAGCCGGTTCTGGCCTGGTTTAGAACCTGTGACGCCGAAGGAAAAGTTATCAGTTACGTTGTCTAAATCAGCTGTCAGTCTTTAATGGTTATTCTTCCTGTAATAAGCCGGCTTTCAGGCTTTTAGAAGTCCAGATAGTCGAGAGTCCGTGGTCTTTCCTCGAGATGGAAGATAATAATAGCCTGAAATACCTTTCCCAGATTCTTCCAATCCTGAGGGGTCAGGGTAAAATCAGGCGGGGTAAGAGGCGAATTTTTCTTTATCCAGTCAATTAACTGACGGCCGACTGGAGTCACTTCCAATTTTTTATCGACGACACAAGCCGGACAAAGAGCACCCTGCCTATCAGGCGCGAGCCAGCTGGAGGACTTAACCGGCCGGTGGCAGTGCTGGCAACGGTTAAAATCAGGCAAGATACCATTGATTTTTAAGAACCAGAATTCAAAATATCTGGTGATATATTCAACAGGCTGGCCAGCTTTGGCCGCTGATCTCACAGCTTGAAGCAAACGGTAAAGCAGCTCTTCTTTTTCCCGGTAAGGAGAGAATTTTTCAGTTAATTCGGCCAGGTAGGCAAAAGCCCAGGTAGTTTTTATCTGACTGAAAAGTTCAAAGGCTGAATCAATGAGATCGCTGTTACTGATGGTGACAAAATCATGCTTCTCTTTTTCATAATAAAATAACCTGACCTGAGAAAAGGGCTCAAGACTGCTCCCGAATCGGTTATTAAATTTACGGGCTCCTTTGGCCAAACCCCTGACCAGACCCTTTTCCCTGGAAAAAAAGACAACCAACTTATCCTGTTCACCAAAGTTCTCTGTTCTCAGGATAATCGCTTCCGATCGATCAAGAGGCATTTTACCGGTTATCTTTCTGCCCTAAATTCCAGGCTGGACAAAATCATTCGGGGTCATTCGGGATTATTCCCGGGCTGCAAAAAGTCATTCCAATTATCAAGAGTGATTCTGATGTTCTTGATAACTTCGCCCCTTTTCCCGAAAGACTTGCCTGCTTTTCCGTTTAAGGTAAAACTCAACCCACCGGCATTGCCCAGATTGATGATTAGCTCTGAGGCGGCTTTAACCGAAGTTTTATAGCCTTCGAGTTTTAATCCATCCACCGCCAGCTGCCCATCAGCGAAGACCTGAATCCAGCAGTCTTCATTAAAAGTCAGATCAAGGTTTAAGCCTTCATAAGTCTTTTCTTCAACCGCCGGTTGGGTAGTTTCTGTGACTGGCAGGTCAGAAGGAAGAGGTTCAGGAAGAATAACGTTGGAAGTTTCTTCAGCCCCAGGCGCATTCTTTCTGGCGTCAACACTTTTTTTGGAAGTTGAGATGGAAAGATAAATTAAAACCACAAAAATGACCAGAACCAGAACTGCGATGGAGATCCAGAAAACTTTATCAAGCCGTAAGCGGTGGCGAGATTTAGGTGGCTTGCTGGCCAGTCCCCCAGGAGTTTCTGATTCGATTAATCCAGCTTCTTTATATTTCGGCAACCAGTTAGCCGGATCTTCTCCAATGGATATCAGGTAGGTCTTTAAAATCTGACGGGTAAAAAATCCTCCGGGCAAGAAGTCCAGCCGGTCATCTTCAATGGCTTCCAGGTGTCGCCGGCCGATCTTGGTTTCAAGAGAAAGATCTTTTAAAGACAGCCCTTTTTTCTCTCTGATGCTTTTTAAGGTCTTACCTAAACTTTCCATTATACTTTTATAATTCTAATTGAACTGCTAGCTGTGAGTCAAATTAAGACTGGCGACTTAGAATAATTTCCCTATCCGGGTGATGATTTTGCCTGATCCTGGCTCAGACTCGCAGAAACTTCGAAACGGAGGTTACGCTGCCCAGCGTTCCGGTCAGTGACCCGCCAACTATCAGCCAGAACATCTGTTCGAGTGTTAAAGGCCTCAATGCCAGCAGTTGTTCAGCTGCTCCAAGAGCCTGGCCGATGTAGAGTGGAAAAATTTTGATCAGCAGGAAAAGGATGAGAATAGACACCAGGCTGCCGGCCAGCCCCAGAACAAAGCCTTCGACCAGAAAAGGGACTCTGATAAAGGTATTGGTAGCCCCGACCAGACGCTGGATTTCAATTTCATTTTTGCGGGCAAAAACGTTAAGTCTGACCACATTGGAAATGATGAAGAAAGAAGCCAGAATTAGAATCGCACCCAGAAAGAAGCCAACTGCCTTCACTATTCGGCTTAAGGACTCCATTTTTTGCATCCATTCCTGGTTAAACTGAACATCAATAACTCCCGGCTGGCGCTTAATGTGGTCTATAAAAGCCGTAATGGCGCCCGGACTGATGGACCTATCTTTCAGTCTGGCTTCAAATGAGGGAGGGAAGGGATTTGAATCCAGATTAGCCACAATCTCTTTTAGCTCCGGGAAATTGGCGGCGAAGCGATTCAGGGCCTCTTCCTGAGAAACGTAAATCACGTTATCGACTAAAGTCGAATCCATGATGGTTTTTTTAATCTCTTCGACCTCTTTGGCTGGCAGGTCTTTTTTTAAAAAGAAAGAAATGGCCAGATTATTGGATAGCTGCTGGCCAAGATAGGTTAAATTGTTGGACAGCGCCAGGAAAACACCAATCACCAGAAAGGAGAAACTTATAATTAAAACCGAAATCAGATTGCGGCCTCTGAAATTCCAGAGATTATGGCCAGCTGCTCGGAGGAGATATTTAAGCTGTCGAAAGATCATGGTTTTACTTCCTGGCCGATAATTTTTCCCTTCTGGAGAAAGAAGATTTTATGGCCAAAATGACGGATCAACTCCCGGTCGTGGCTGCCAATGATGACCGTTGCTCCCTGCTCATTGATTTCTTTAAAGATGGACATAATTTCAAAAGCCAGTTCCGGATCAAGATTGCCGGTAGGCTCATCAGCCAGCAGAATCTTGGGGTGATTGACAATGGCCCGAGCTATGGCCACTCTCTGCTGCTCGCCGTAAGATAGCCTGTTTGGATATTCCCACATTTTATGATGCAGGTTAACCTGGCGGAGAGAGTTGAAAACCCGCCGTCTGATTTCTTTATCAGGCAGGCCGATTATCTGGAGAGGTATGGCCACATTGGCAAAGACCGATTGATGAAACATCAACCTGAAATCCTGAAAGACAATGCCCATCAGCCGGCGCAGTTTGTAGATCTTATTATCCGGTATCTTCAGGACATTAACTCCATCAATTAGGATCTGACCTTCTGTGGGAAAGATTTCCCTGAATATAATTCTAAGAAGAGTTGTTTTGCCTGAACCGCTCGGCCCGGTGATAAAACAAAAATCACCGGTATTTATTTCAAGAGAAATATCAGAAATAGCCCAGTGTGGTTTCTGGTATTGTTTCCAGATATGATAAAGTTCTATCATCTAAACCGCAAAAAATTTAATTCTTAGTGAGCCGGTCGAGAGCTGCTTGCAGGAGGGAGCGAGCTTTTTCAGGACTGGCCTGGCCCTTCGTGGCTTTCATTACCTGACCGAGTAAATAACCCAGCACCTGGGTCTTGCCACCAAGATATTGCTGGACAGGCTGGGGATTCTCTTCGATAACCTGATTGATAATTAAGAGCAGCGTATTGTCTTCAGCGATCGGTTTAAGTCCTTTTTCTTCAATGATAGTTCTGGCCTCTTTTCCTGTATTGAGCATCTCAGGGAAAACCTGTTCTTTGGCGATAGTCATGGTAATTTCCCGGGCTTCGACCAGTTTAATTAATTCGGCCAGAGAAGCAGGCTGAAGCGGGAAATCGTTAATTTCCAGATTGTTTTCTTTTAGAAACTGCAGGACTTCCCTTTTTATCCAGTTAGCGGCCTGACGGGGAGTGCCGGAATCACGGGCCAAAGCTTCGTAGTAATCGGCCAGAGCGCGGCTGGAAACCAGGATCCTGGCCTCATCTGCAGCCAGTCCGTAATCCCTGATAAATCTTTCGATTTTAGTCTGAGGGAGCTCAGGTAACCCGGCCGCAATCTCTTTGATCCAGCCATCTGAAACAACCAGGGGCGGCAAGTCAGGTTCAGGAAAATAGCGGTAATCATGGGCTTCTTCTTTGCTGCGCTGAGCAATGGTCCTGCCTGAAGCTGTGTCCCAGCCTCTGGTCTCCTTGATTATTCTTTCTCCTCTTTCCAGCAGTTCCCTCTGACGTTTGGCTTCATAATCGAGAGCTCGAGCCAGAAAGCGGAAAGAATTAATGTTTTTAACCTCAGTTTTTACACCTGGCTGGTCTGAACCCTCAGGCCTGATAGATAAATTAGCGTCGCAGCGCAGACTGCCTTCTTCCATGTTGCCATCGCAGATTTCCAGGTACTGGAGAAGAGTCCTTAAATTCTGGACAAATTCAACTGCTTCATCGGCCGTGTTCATCTCTGGTCTGGTCACAATTTCAATCAGGGGAACGCCGCAACGATTAAAATCAAGATAAGTTTTCTCGGCGGAATCGGGAAAGCCTTCATGCAGGGATTTACCTGCATCTTCTTCCAGATGCAGCCTTTCGAGGTGAATGACTTTGCCCTGTCCTTCACTTTCAATCAATAGTTCGCCGCCTTCGGCCACCGGCAGTTTGTATTGGGTAATCTGATAGCCCTTGGGCAAATCAGGATAAAAATAATTTTTCCGGCTAAAAATTGATTTTAGATTGATCTGAGCCTGCAAAGCCAGAGCCAATTTGATGGCCATCCTGACCGCTTCTCGATTAATGACCGGCAAACTACCCGGCAGGCCAAGGCAGACAGGGCAAGTCTGGCTGTTGGGCTGAAGTCCGAACTGAGTGCTGCAGCGGCAGAAAAGCTTGGTTTTAGTCAGAAGCTGAGCATGAATCTCAAGGCCGATAACTGTTTCGTATTTCATGATCAAAGGCAATGATTATAACATAAAAAGCTTTTTAGCTTTAAAAAAAATCAATTATGGCTAAAGAAGTCTACTGTCCGGAGAGAAGAACAAGGGATAACTTAACTGATTATTCTGGCATCTATCTGGCAAATAAGTACATAAACCAGCCAAAAGCCAGCGAGGCCACAGTCATAACCAAAAAAAGAGTCAGCCCATATTTCAGCCTGGATTTAAAATCTGACCTTCTGATAAGAGCCAGAACAATCGAGACGAGGAGGGCATAGATGATCATGGTATAGAAATGGCTTTGGAGTATCATGATTTTTTACCTCTCCCGATATCCCAGGCATCGAGCGCAATTAAAAAATTGAGCAAGCCGGCCCCCGAGAGATAAGCACTGCCGAACTCAAACGACACCCTTTCCATTTCCCCCAGACCAACAGGCAAGAATCTTGAAATAAGATAAAGACAGCCATTGCCAAGATCGGAGAGGAAGGCCAGAAAAGTCAATGGGTTCTCGGCCTGAGCATGATAAATCCTTCCTCCCATCACCAGTCCCAGAAGACACATCAGGCCAATGGCTATGAAGAAAATTAAGCCACGCCAGTATCTTTTAAGATATAAATGCCCCAGGCCGGGGATAAACCAGCCAAGAATACCAGCCGTTAAAGCCTTAGTTTTCATTAGCATTTATATTAGTCAAAACGTGCTGCTAAATCAAGACCCATGTCCGGTTAAAGCAGTTATCTGGCTATCGCCAGCCGGAGAGTGTAAAATTTTAGCATGCCAGAGTTGCCCGAAGTTGAGACTATTGTCAGAGGTTTGAAGTCAGAGCTGGTAGGCCAGCGGGTCAGAGAGTTCGTTTTTCTATCTCCTCATCTGGAGAAAAAACAATTGCCAGGCTCTTTTCAACCGGCAGCTTATGAGGGACGAAAGATTCTAGATATCTGGCGGCGGGGGAAAATGATCATAATCAAATTCGACGGGCAGCTGGGCTTACTGGTTCACCTGAAAATGACCGGGCAATTATTCCTGACAGAGCCCGAGCAAAGAATTGATCGACATACCCACGCTCTTCTCAGATTTTATCACTTAAAAAAAGAATTGCGTTTTCGTGATATAAGAAAATTTGGTTTTTTGAACTGTCTGGCCTTAACTCAGATAGAAGCTAAAGTGGACCAAAATCTGGGGCCAGAACCACTGGAGATTGATCTGGCCAGCTGGAAATGGCTGCTCAAAACCCACGGTCAGAAAAGGTTAAAGAACTGGTTACTTGACCAGAAAATCATAGCCGGGATAGGCAACATCTATTCAGATGAAATGCTGTTCAGAGCCAGGCTTAAGCCTTTTCGGCTGGCCGGCAGTTTGACCGATCAGGAGGCGACCAGGCTCTATCGAGCGATGAGGAGAGTTTTGACGGAAGCTATTTCTCTTAAGGGCTCATCTATCAGCGATTATGTTGATGCTTCAGGTGAAAAAGGTAGATTCCAGGAGCGCCACCGAGTTTATGCCAGGGAAGGGCAGCTTTGCCCGCGCTGCCGCCAGGAAAAAATAATCAGGAAAAAAATCAATGGCCGGAGCACATTTTTCTGCCCGAGCTGTCAGGACTGAAAAATTATTCAATAGTCGGGTGTCTGAGGTCTTAGACAGCTCGCCGGCTGGCTCTCCCTCCTCTCGTTGAAAAAAAGACAGGCTTAAGATATATTTAGCTGGCAGGCTGGTTGCCCCTGTAGCTCAGTATGGATAGAGCAAGGGATTCCTAATCCCTGTGCCGCCAGTTCGAGTCTGGCCAGGGGCACCAGACTTATCAACTCGGAAGGATAAAGGGGAAAAGAATTCATCCTGAAAATCATCTTGAGGGGTGATAAATTCAGGGAGAAAGAGTATTATTTATCATATTATCATAATTGAAAAACTTTAAGAAAGGAAAGGGCAATGGACGGTGTTATTTTGCTGGATTTTGATGAGAAAGATAAGGATTTTTTTGAACAGGAGAAGATTGAAACCTATCTGCTCCGGACTTCTGATTTCGAGAATTTACCGGTTATCTTGCCCGAAGTCAAAAACATCTTTTTCCAGATGAACTCACCGGTTGAAAAAGAGTCCATTCCGGCCGACCTCTCTGAAAAAATAAGGGACCAGGTCAAAAATGGAGCCAGGCTGGTTGGTTTTATCGGCCAGGGCTACCTCTATCAGCTGACCGGAGTGATCGGGGCCTTCCCTGATATTCATTTGCAGGAATTTGCACCTGGCGATTCTCTCCTGGTCAATCCGGAACTGCCTTTTAACCTCTTGTTTGATCGATATTTTGACAAAATTAGCTTCATGTATAAACTGATGCCCAATCCCTTGGGAGCAGATATCTGGGAAATTCCCTCCGCTCTGGATGAGACCTGGAAAATCGTGGCCAAAAGTACTGATGGCTATCCGGTTTCTCTGTTGATCAAAAAGGGGAAGGGATTTTTCTGGCTTCTCCCCTGGTTTGGACCAGATAACATGCAAGTGGCCGATTTTATTCTCAGAGATATTTTCCCCCTGCTCGAGCTCCAGAGAAAAGAGCCAGAAGAAACTGATTGGGCTGATCGGGAAGAATATGTCTTTCCTGAGATTAAGCAGCTCTACCGGCAAAAAGAAGAAGAAAAGAAGATATTTGAAGAAAAAATAAAAGAAATAGATGAAAAGATCAAAACCCTTAAGGCCACTGAACAAGAGGCCTTTATCAAACTGCTTAAAGCCGAAGGCAAGGAACTTAAATTAGCGGCGATTAATGCTTTTAAATATCTCGGCTGGACTAAAGCTGTTGATGTGGATGAGTACTGGAAAAACGTAATCAGAGACAAAGAGGAAGATATCTGGCTGATTGAAGATTCTGATCAACCGATTGAGGTCAGCCTGAGAAAAGGGTTCTTAATTCTGGTGGTGGTCAGAAGTTCTAAAAACTGGGCGGCTGATGATGATTGCATCAGGCTGCAGAGATTCAAAGGGCGGAGAATGCAAGAATTTGATAATACCAGGATGAAGGGCTTGCTTCTTGGCAATTACTTCAATCAGCAGGAAGCCAGACTCAGGAATAATCCTTTTTCTCAGTTTCAGATAGAAGAAGCGGAAAAGGATGGTAATGCCCTCTTAACCACTTATGAACTGTTTAAGGCTATTAAGGCCGAAAAAGAAGGTTTGATTACCAAAGAAGAAATAAGGCGTCAGGTTAAGGAAAGATCCGGCCTGATTCAATTTAACCTTTAGCTTTTAATTAACTTCTGATCTCTTTAGTCTATTTTTATCCCTGCCTGTTAGCAGTCGATCTCTGCTTGGCATTTTCACCGGATTATGCTAAAAATGATCTCTTTGAGGAGAAAACATGAAAAGGACTGAAAGAAAACAATTAAAGGAAAATGCACTGGCCAGCGGTTTGAGCCGTTTTTTTCTCTGGGTAAGAGAGCATGGCCAGGAACTCAAGGTGGCGGGGATAGCCCTGGTGGTCGTAGTCGCCTTAATTTTTGGCTTGAGGTTTTACAGCAGCTATAGAAAAAGCCAGGAAACCAACTATATGAGCCAGGTACTGGCCTTAAGAGCCGAACTGGATCAAAAGCCGGAAAATCTGGCTGAGCTGGAAAAAATGGCCGGTTCGAACCGTTATGGTCGGATAGCCAGTTTGAGTCTGGCCACTTATTATTTTGAAAAAAATGATTTTAGCCAGGCAGAAAAGATCCTGGAGAAGGTCAAGGATAAAGGCCGGGATCTCATTCATTATCAAATACTTGATCTCTACGGTCAGGCACTGGCCAAGCAGAATAAGTTTGATGAAGCCATCGCCGTCTATCGGCAGATAGAAAAAGACAAACCGAAAAGCTTCCCTTTGGACATTGCTCTGTTTCACCTGGCTGAGGTCTATGAGAAGAAAGGCGACAGAGAGCAGGCTTTGAGTGTCTATCGGCAGCTCCAGGCTGGTTATCAGAACACATATTATGGCTATCAGGCTGCTCTGAAGGTCATGAGGCTTCAGACCGGCGGTTAAATATTCAGTTTGCCTTGTATATTTCTTCTGGAAAGTTATAATATATTACCATTATTCACCAAACAACAGGAGGTAAAGATGGCTTATAAAATCACGGAAGATTGTATCAATTGTGGTGCCTGTGAGCCCGAATGCCCGAATCAGGCGATCTCCGTCGGAGATGAACGGTATGAAATCAACCCCGAGAAGTGTACCGAATGTGTTGGCTATTTCAACGAACCCCAATGTGCCTCTGTTTGCCCGGTAAATTGCTGTATTCCTGACCCTGATCACCGGGAAACCAGGGAAGAGCTGGAAGCAAAATTTAACAAACTTAAAAGCAATTCATAAGGTCAGATTGAAGGGCGAGAGGGCTGGCGGTTCTCTTGCCCTTTTTGCTATAAAGGTCCAGCTTTTCAATGGCTCAAAGCAGGCGGTGGATAAATTATCTACTTTTCTTTTTAACGGTGATTTCTACCTATTTTGTTGGTTTTCTCTGGGCCATAAATTATGTCTATGCCGGACAGGATCTGGAAGAAATACCGAACCTGCTTAATATCGGGATCATTTTTAATCCTGTTTTAAACCGCCTCAGTTTGATTTATTCGCTCTCTCTTCTGGGAATACTGCTTGGCCATGAACTCGGTCACTATTTAACCTGCAAAAATTATCATATTGAGGCTACTCTGCCTTATTTCATTCCGGCTCCAACTTTAATCGGAACCCTGGGGGCTTTTATTCGCATCAAATCCCCACTGACCAGACGGGATCAGTTATTTGATATTGGTGCCAATGGGCCGCTTACCGGCTTCATTTTATCAGTTCCTGCCCTGTATTTGGGTCTGACCCGGTCAAGATTGGCTCCGATTACAATCACCGAGGGTGCTATTGAGTTCGGAGAGCCCTGGCTGCTTAAAGCTATGACCAGAATGATTTTTGGGCCGGTCCCAGCCGATCAGGCTTTGATTCTGCATCCTATGGCCATGGCTGCCTGGGTCGGACTACTGGTCACTTCCTTCAATCTTTTTCCCATCGGACAGCTGGATGGCGGTCATATATTTTATTCGCTTTTCGGAGATAAAGTCAGAAAGATATCTTATATCATCGTGGCACTGCTGATTGTCATGGGAATCTTTTTCTGGGCAGGCTGGCTCATCTGGGCTATTTTGATTCTTTTGCTAGGCTTGAGACACCCACCAGTGGCCTGGGTACCAGCCAGGCTGTCTCCAAAGAGACAGGTTATAGCTTTTCTGGTTCTGATTATTTTTTTAGTGTCTTTTATCCCGGCTCCCGTCACTGATAGTGGCCTACTTGATTTTATTGGCTGAGTTCTCAAAATCCACAATTTGTGTGGAAAAGTCTGTGCAAAATCGGTCAAAAGGAATAGCTAACTACTTTTAAATACAAATAGATATAACAACCTGCACAGAAAATCGTCAGCGAAGCCGGGTGATTTTAACACTTGCCAAAGTCAGGATAGAAGGTATAAATTTTAAGCAGTTGAAATTCAATGATAGATAAAAGATTTCAGATTGTAGAAAGCAATTTTGAACGCCTCCGACATAAATTCATGAAGGGGGAGCTCAGCCGGGAGCAGTTTGCAGAATCTCTAAGGAAGTTGAGGCTTTTTGACGACCAGGGAAGATGCTGGATGCTGGGTGCCCAGAGCGGTCAATGGTATTTTTATGATGGAAGGAAGTGGGTAAGGGCTGAACCTCCAGTTGACAGAAGCGAGGTTCTGATCTGTCTGGTGTGCGGCCAGGAGAATGACCTCCAGGCAGAAATCTGTTCCAGGTGTCAGTCGCCGCTTCGCGGGGAGCTGTCCAGGTTGATCTGTCCGCAGTGTGGCCGACAGCTGGGGCCAGATCAGGTTGTTTGTCCTGACTGTGGAGCAATTGTTAAAGCGGAAGAAAAAAATGATCTGGCTGAGGGCAGAAGCCGACCGGCCACAGGCAAGAAAAGTGGTGAAGATATTGATCTCTGGTATTTGAGGGCGGCTGATCCTCTGAGCTTTTTATTATTTTTTGGCGGGCTCGGCATTCTACTTGGCATTTTATTCGGCTTAATGGCTGGTGCGACCGAGTTTTTTCCTGGAGTGGGAACCAGCCTCCCTGCTTTTCTTCAGGAAATGCAGGGCAAACTCCTGGGCGGCTTGGTCTATAGTTTTCTCGGTGGGCTGATTGGATTTGCCGTCATGGCAGTGGTTGGATTTCTTTTAGCCTATCTGATCAATGCTTCTATTTATTTTTTTGGTGGACCAGGCTTCAGACTAAAAAAAGTTCGGAGACGGACTAAAGACCTGAATTCTTAAGTCCAGTCAGATAGAACTCTCTTATCTGGCTGTCAGGTTGAGGCCATAGGCGATTTGGCCCAGTGATAATGATTCGTCCCCCGGAGAATAATAAACTGGTCTTAAGACCTGGAAAGCATTTTGCTTAAGAAGATGTTCTGTTTTTTCCAGTAAAATCCGGTTTAGAAAAACTCCTCCGGTTAGAATAATTTTATTCAAGCCTGCTTCCTGTCTGGCTTGAAGAGAGACATCGAGAATAGCCCTGGCCAGAGTATGGTGAAAGTTAATAGCGATCGTCTCTGGCTTCTGTCCATCGATTAACTCTTTTGTAATCTCTTTTATGGCCGGAGAGAAGTTCAGGCGATAAGGCAGGCTATCTTTTAAGAGCAAATAATGGTAAGCCCCGGTAGTTGCTCGGGCGAGAGAAGCCGCTGCTTCGAGGCTGACTGGTGCCTGCGCTTCAAATTCTATTTTTTCTGGAGCCAGTCCGACAAGATAGGAAACAGCATCAAACAGCCGGCCGACACTCGAAGTCAGGGGAGTATTTATATTTTTTTCAATTAAATGGCTGACAGCTTTCCTTTTTGGGGCTGAAATTCTATCCAATGATTTTAATCGCGGGTATTTCTCTCCGAAGGCCTTAAGCAGGAAGGAAAGAGCCATTCGCCATGGTTCTCTAACGGCTGCATCCCCTCCCGGAAGTGGAACATAATCCAGATGAGCATATCTTTGATAGCCGCGGTAATCAGCTATCAAAAATTCGCCACCCCAGGCCAGACCGTCATCGCCATAACCATAACCATCAAAGCTAATGCCCAGAACCCTGTCTTCGGGCCCGAGCTGATGTTCTATCATCGGGGCCAGTAGATGGGCGAAATGATGCTGCACCAGGTGGTGGGGAAGCCCTGTTGACCGGGCATAGATTGTGCTTCGGAAGTCAGGGTGGAGATCACTTATGACCAGATCTGGCCTGAAATCAAACAACTTTTTAAAGTGGTCTATCGTTTCCAGAAAATAGCCAAAATTCTGATAATCATCAAGATCGCCTAAAAACTGGGAAGTGACAATGTAACCATTTTTATAAATCGAAATGGTATTTTTAAGCTCTCCGCCGACGGCCAGAATCTGGGCTTTTGATTTTATGGAGTCAGGGACCTTCTGGGGAAAAGGCACAAAGCCTCTGGCCCGTCGGGAAAAGAGGGGTTTCGAATCGACAACTCGCAGGACAGAATCATCTGCTCTCATCGCTATGTCGCGGTTGTGAGTCAGGATAAAATCACCCAGTTCCGGACTGATCTCAACCTCATCTTTGATAATTGGTGCATCCTTCTGGTTGGAGCTGGTGGCCACAATTACCTTAAGCTCTTTGAGCAGGAGATGGTGAAGAGGAGTATAGGGAAGCATGAACCCCAGGGTGTCGGCTTCTGGTGCAATTTCTGGAATATCTTTCTTTTTCCTTAAAAGAACAATTGGCCGGCGGGATGAAATCAGCCAGTCCCTCTCTGCCTGGCTGAGGTAGGCATACCGAGCAACAGTTTCCAGATCGCGGGCCATCAGAGCCAGAGGTTTAACTCTTCTTTGCTTGATCTTTCTTAGCCGACGGACAGCCTGGAGATTAAATGGGTCACAGATAAGATGGAAACCGCCGAGACCCTTGACTGCCAGGATTTTTCCTTGCTTGACCAGATGAACGGCTGTTTCCAGTGGGTCGGCTACACTTTTTCTACTCCTGGTTTCGAGCAAGACCAGTTGTGGACCGCATTGAGGACAGGCAATCGGCTGAGCATGATAGCGCCGATCCAGTGGATTTTCATATTCAAGGCGGCAGTCAGGACACATTTTAAAACTGGCCATGGTAGTGTTTTCCCGGTCATATGGCAGCTTTTTAACAATCGTATAGCGCGGGCCACAATTGGTACAATTGGTAAAAGGATAGCGATAACGCCTTTCTCCGGGAGTTTCTATCTCCTTCAGGCATTCCGGACAGGTGGCAATATCAGGCGAAATGAAAACAAAGGATTCTCCGGCTGTTGTTCGGTCAATGGTAAATTTGAGGCGACCTTCTGGCTCAACTTCCAGCCAATCCAGACTCTCTACCCTGGCCAGCGGCGGTAGGTCATGTTTCAAAGCTTGCAGGAAACGCTCGAAGTCAGTCGCTGTTCCTTCGAGGTAAATTTCCACGCCCTCTCCGACGTTCTTTACATAGCCATTAAAGTTGAGGCAGGTAGCCAGACGGTAAATAAACGGCCGGAAGCCCACTCCCTGCACAGTACCTCTGACCAGCAGTCGGTAAGCTTTTTGCTGTCCGAGCTTTCTATCTGAATGAGACATCTAGGCTTTGGCCTCCAGACTGTAGAGGCAGCCACAGTAATTCTGACGGTAAAGACCAAAATCTTTACTCATAGCGACGCTTTTTCTAAAACCATCTTTTTTCTTAAAATCGGCTTCCAGAAATTCAAGGCCATATTTACTGGCGGTCATTCGGCCGATGCGGTTCAAAACCGCAGCGCTCTTCCAGGGACTGATACTCATAATAGTGGTAAAAAGAGAAAAGCCGAGCTGCCGAGCGAGGAGGGCAGTCTGGTTTAGCCGCCAGGCATAACAGATGTGGCATCTTCTTCCTTTTTCCGGTTCATCCTTAAATCTGGCCGTTAATTGCAGCCAGCGGTCCAGATCATATTCTCCTTCGACCAGCTTAAAGCCCAGGTGTTGGCTCACCCGGCGCACTTCTTTAAGCCTGAGTTCATATTCTTCGGGCGGGTGAATATTGGGGTTATAAAAATAACCGGTTACCTCGTACCTGGCCTGCAGAAGACTGACCACATACAAAGCATCCGGAGCACAGCACAGATGAGCCAGAATAAGTTGCTTTTCGTCCATAGAGCTATTTTAGACCGTAAAGAAGAGGTGGTAAAGGAGAGCTTAAAGGTTTTCTAATTGTCTTTCGAGAATTTTAATTCGTCTCTCAACCGTGTCAAGCTTAGAATAATAAATTGATAGTTGTTCTATCTCCGGTCTGGTCCTGTCAATAATCAGGCCAATAGCCTGATAATGCCCATTTAGCTGGGTCGAATTTTCAGCCTGGCCCGATTCTTTTAAATTTTGCTTTTTCTCCTCGAGGGATTTTATTTCTGCTGTTGCCTCTTTTACCTCCTTTAGTTGTGGCCAGAATTCCAGGCCGTGCTGGCCAAGCTGAATTAAGAGTCTGCTCCTCTTCTTTTCTTCGTGTCGTCGAACGGCTGTCAGCCAGAATTTCAAGAAGTTTTTTTTATAGACCAGGAAGATATCGTTTATTTTCTTTCTTAAGCTCTTGTTATGGAGAAAAGCTAAAAAGAGGAGGAGGAGAATAACGCACAGGGCAATATAAAAAATCCAGACAGGCAAACCTTCTTTCTGATTTCCGGCCTGAGAAAATAGATAAGCGACCTCGATTTCATTCAATCTCTGCGCTCCCGTCCAGTTAATCTCATCCTCTTATTTTTTAGACCGTTTTTGACCCTTTTTTCAAGACGATTTTTTGCCTCCGGCTTTAGCCTTTCTTCCTGATTGGCATAGGTCGAGATAGTCCATTCCAGAAGATAAAGGACAGCCGGCAGGTTTTCAGCCGACAGACTCTTAATGTCCTGCTCGGAATTGAAGAAGCCTCCTTCTTGAAGATCAACGGGAGGAAGCTCAATGGTGAAAGCTGGAATATCAAAAAGAGCGTAAACCCAGTCGATAAAATCTCCGTTGGTTAGATAAAGTGAGGTGGAAGCCCGGCCTGTATAATAAATGCGCCCGTTTACCTGGCTTATTAACTGAGCCATATCCGCCGCCAGCTGTTGAAAAAGCGGCTCCTTATCGGCAGGTAAATCAGCATAGCTCCAGGGATAAAGGATACTCTGCGAGAAGCTGTGGTAGGAGATGGCTGCCGAAAAATTGACCTGGAGAAACAAGTCTCTGATGGCCCGGGTTTCAGGCTCAGAGAATGGCTGGCTGCCACGATAGGTTTCAGAGGCAGGGTGTGGGCTGGAGCCGCTGTCATCTACTCCCCAGGCGAAAGAGTAATTTCGATTCAAATCAACTCCGAATGAACCGTCCGAATTTAAACGGCGGTTTTTTCGCCATAGGCGGTAATTTAAAATAGAATAATCAAGACCATCTGGATTAATCAGAGGGACTATCCAGATTTCTGAGGAATCAACGATGGCCCTTATCCGCTCGTCCTGGGCATAATTCTTTAGTAAATAAATAGCCATCTGCAGCGGAACTTCAACTGAGATCCACTCTCGAGCATGATGGCAGCCAAGGAGAGCCAACCCCGGTTCATCTTCCCTCTGGTCGGGATGGTCACTAATTTTCAAGGCATAGATATTTCTGTTCTCCAGGCTTTGTCCTAAAATGGACAGCCTGGCAATCGAGGGGTAACTCAAAACCAGTTTCCTTAGTTCCGACTCCAGCTCGGCATAGGAATGATAAGCTCCATTTAGACTGGTTTGCTGTTGACTTGTATAGCCGCCGGCCAGAGAAAATGATAAAGAGGTCAGGATTAAAAGAGAGAAAAGGGGGAGAACAGTTTGAAGCCAAATCTTATTCCTGATAATTAGAAGAGAAATTTTTACCTCCTGGTCTGAGATTTAAAAATATTTCCTGGATAAAGATCCAGAGTAACTGCAATTTTTTGATTTTTTAAATTCTGACCAGAGCCATGTTCAAAGCCGATTGCTGTCGAAAAAGTCAGGACAAAGGACTCATTACCGAAGCCTGAGCCAAAGGTCAAGTAATAATAAGTTGAAGAAATATCAGTCATAGGCTGAGGATCGATTTTGAAACCAACATAATAAGGTGTTATCCAGTGCTGGCCTAAAAACTTAGCTTGAATTTGATATTCCAGGCCGGCCCCAAGCTGAACAATAGCTTTAAAATCACGGTTTAAATTTTCTCCGAAGTAAGAATAGTAATAGTGGTCCCAGGCAAAATAGCGAGACTCTAAAAGCAAGTGGAGGTTATCCTTGAGTTTGCATTTTATACCTGCCCCTATGACCAATGGTTGGCTGGCCCGGTCATCAGCCTCGCCCTGAGTAGTGAGATCGACCTCAGCTGAGGTGTAGCTTAGAAGATTCTGGCCTTTCACCTTTCTCTGGTAAGGAGGAATAAGACTCAGGCCCACAGCCAGGCGAGAATTAATCAGGTATTCGAGGCCAAAGACAGCATAGAAGCCGGTCATCTTTTGCTGGCGGCTATCGATCATTGATGTTCCCTCCAGCGGCCAATCCTCCTGCAGTTCCCTGTTTATCTGGCCAGTTAAAAAGACCAGGCTCAGGCCGAGGCTAAGCCTGGTCTTGAATTTTCTGGCCAGGGCCAGGCTAAAAGTCCTGAGATGTCCGGATTGGTCAAGTTGCAGACGGTTATAAATATTGCCATTTTCAGCAGACCGATAATCAATGGCAGGACGGCCAAAATTTTCGGTTTGGGCCCAGGCGGCGGCCAGTGTGTACCGACCTGAATGAACACTCAAACCGAGATAATTCAATTCAAATCCTCGATAAGTTAAATTGGAATCAGTCGAGACAACCCCAGTATTGACCAGCCAGTAATTAAAAAGCTGGGTTTGATTGAAGCCGGAATTGATAGTTAGAGTGGAGGATTTAAGCCAGCTTAGCAGGGCTGGATTGGTGAGCAGAATCTGACTGTTGTGAGCCAGAGTCAGCTGGGATAAGCCGGTGCCCAGAGTAGCTGCTGAGTCCAGCCCGAATTGATTCCAGCTGCCCAGCGGACTTTCTTCTAAATACTGGCCTGCCCTTAGCTGAGCGTGTAACAGACTACTTCTGGTCAGAACTAAGACCATAAAAAAGAAAATAATCTTAGCCAGACAGGAAAGTTTTAAACAATTTTTCATTGAACGTTGACCTGAAAATTCTAACACCATCGCCTTTATTTTTAAAATGAAAAAAGGTATGATAGGAAAAAATTGAGGGTGTATAAATGATAAAGACGAAAAGACACATCAGGATCAGAAGCACCGGGGTTTACCTTCCGGATAGGGTTTTAACCAACGCCGATCTGGAAAAAATGGTTGATACCTCGGACGAATGGATCACCACGAGAACCGGTATAAAAGAGAGAAGAATGGCCTCTAAAGAACAGGTCACCTCTGATCTGGCTGTCAATGCGGCCAGGATGGCTCTGGAGAGAGGAGGCCTAAAAGCGGAAGATATTGATTTAATTCTGGTGGCGACCAACACCCCTGATACAATTTTTCCGGCAACAGCCTGCTGGGTGCAGAAAAAATTGGGAATTAAGGAGACTCCTGCCTTTGATCTGGAGGCCGGCTGCACTGGTCTTCTTTATGCTCTGATTGTGGCTGAAGGGCTGATCCTCAGCGGCACGGCCCGCCGCATCTTACTCATTGGTGTGGATATTTTAACTAAAATTACTAATTGGGAAGACCGCGGAACGTGTGTGCTTTTTGGTGACGGAGCCGGGGCTTTTATTCTGGAGGAAAGCGACGATGAGTCCGGTTTAATTTCGCATTTCTGGGGTGCCGATGGCTCTTTGGCTGAGCTGTTGATACTTCCTGGGGGCGGAACTCTTTATCCGGCTTCTGAAGATACGGTAAAAAAGAAACTTCATTATCTTTCCATGAAGGGCAATGAGGTTTTCAAACATGCGGTCAAAAGAATGGGAGAGGCCGCTCTGGAGGCTTTAAAACAAGCCGGGATCGAAAAGGAACAGGTTGATTATTTGATACCTCATCAGGCCAATTTAAGAATTATTGATGCGACCGGAGAAAGACTAAACCTGCCGAAGGAAAAAATTGTGGTTAGCATCCATAAATATGGCAACATGTCAGTAGCCACCATTCCGGTCGCCCTGCACGAGTTAGCAGAAGAGGGCAAGCTTCAAAAAGGACAGATTATTGTTATGGTAGCCTTTGGGGCTGGATTTACCTGGGCTTCAGCTGTCTACAGATGGTAGATTTGAAACCTTCATTAAAATAATTATTTGTTTATTACTTCGGTCGCTGCCTGCTTTAACCCGAGCTAATGGCCCGGATTTCAGGCCTCCCCGGGCTGAAGTAAGATTTATTCCTGATTCAGCTCTTCAAACTTTTTGATCAGGTCATCTTTTTCCAGTTTGCCAACATGGCGATATCTAATCTGGCCTTTTTTGTCAATAAAGATGGAGGTGGGTATATATTGACCGGGCTTAAAAGCCTCCACAATATCTTTCCCGACCAGAGCTACCGGATAATTCATTTTGGCTTCATCTACAAATTTTTTCAGTTCAGCCTCAGACAGATCATCAACCGAGAAGCCAAGTATCTCCAGTCCTTTATTTTTAAGTTCAGAATAGGCTTCAATAAAATCTGGAATTTCTGCTCGACAGGGAGGACACCAGGTAGCCCAGAAATTGACCAGGATAATTTTGCCGGCCAGTGATTCCAGGCTGATCTGCTGCCCATCGAGAGTTGTCACCTGGAAAGCTGGTGCTGGTTCAGCTGAAGCTGAAGGCGAAGATGTCTCGCTGGCTGTGGTTTCTGACTTCTGGCAGGAATAGGCTGACAGAAGAGCTATTATCATGAATAAAGCTATTATACTTTTCTTCAT
>JAKPXU010000117.1 GCA_029571905.1 Acidobacteriota bacterium
AAGCCTGACAGGCGGTCAGAACCGAAAATCCTCATCAGGTCATCTTCGAGCGACAGATAGAAACGTGAAGAACCTGGATCTCCCTGACGTCCTGCTCGACCTCTCAACTGGTTGTCTATTCGCCTTGATTCATGACGCTCGGTGCCGAGAATATGCAGACCGCCAAGAGATACCACCTTTTCGTGCTCTTCTATGGTAATCTTCATGGCCTGTTCATAGGCTGATTGATACTGTTCCGGGGTGGCTTTAGCCGGATCCACACCCTGTTTTTTTAAGATTTCTCTGGCCAGATATTCTGGATTACCACCAAGCAAAATATCAACACCACGGCCAGCCATGTTGGTGGCAATAGTTACTGAACCAATTCGTCCGGCCTGGGCGATGATCTGAGCCTCCAGTTCGTGATACTTGGCATTAAGGACCACATGCTTGATATTCCGCTTGCGAAGCAGGTTGCTTAAGTGCTCTGATTTTTCAATCGAGATCGTCCCGACCAGAACTGGCCGCCCAATTTTATTTAATTCGATTATTTCCTGAACAACTGCCTCCCATTTTTCTTTAGCTGTGCGGTAAATGACATCAGGGTATTCGGTGCGGATAAGAGGCTTATTGGTTGGGATCTCCACCACTTCAAGGTTATAGATTTGCTGAAATTCGGCCGCCTCGGTGGCAGCTGTTCCGGTCATGCCGGCCAACTTTTTATACATACGGAAATAATTCTGGAAAGTAATTGAGGCCAGCGTCTGATATTCTTCTTCTACCTTAACCCGCTCTTTGGCTTCCAGGGCCTGATGGAGGCCATCACTGTAGCGCCGTCCCGGCATCAGCCGACCGGTAAATTCATCAACAATAATAACCTGGCCATCTTTAACCATATAATCTACATCACGCTTGAACAGAAAGTGAGCTTTAAGCGATTGGTTGATAGCATGAACCAGGTCCATATAGTTGAGATCATAAAGATTGGGCACATTAAAGTATTTTTCAGCTTCGGCCACGCCGTTTTCATTCAGGCTGACTGTCCTGGTTTTCTCATCAAGAATAAAATGCTTGTCTTTTTGTAACCGCCGGACAAAATTATCCACCCGATAATAAAGCTGAGTTGATTCCTGAGTCGGGCCTGAAATGATCAGTGGCGTTCTGGCCTCATCAATCAGGATGCTGTCCACCTCGTCGACAATGGCGTAGTTAAATTCTCGCTGGACCAGATCTTCCAGGCGGAACTTCATATTGTCCCGCAGGTAATCAAAACCAAATTCATTGTTGGTGCCATAGGTGATGTCAGAATTATAGGCTATCTGGCGTTCAGCATCATTCATATCGTGCTGAATCACGCCGACTGTCAAGCCGAGTGACCTGTAGATAGGGCCCATCCATTCGGCATCTCTTTTGGCCAGATAGTCATTGACGGTAACAATGTGGACACCTTTACCTTCCAGAGCATTGAGGTAAGCAGGAAGAGTGGCTACCAGGGTTTTTCCTTCACCGGTTTTCATTTCAGCGATTTTACCCTGGTGAAGAACAATACCACCGATAAGCTGAACGTCAAAATGGCGCATTTTGACTGTTCGGCGGGCAACTTCTCGGACGACGGCGAAGGCTTCAATCAGAATATCATCTAAGGTTGCGCCCTGCCGGAGTTTTTCTTTGAACTCGGCTGTTTTAGCCTTAAGCTGGGCATCAGAGAGCTGGCTGATCTGGGGCTCGAGCGCATTAATAGCTGTCACATAAGGCTGCAGCTTTTTCAGGGTGCGCTCATTCTGAGTGCCGAAAATCTTAGTTAGGGGACTTTTCCACATTTATTATTTTTTAACAGAAAGCAGTCTTAAAGTCAATTATAACAGGCTGG
The DNA here is from genome assembly GCA_029571905.1 of Acidobacteriota bacterium. Classification (GTDB taxonomy): domain Bacteria; phylum Acidobacteriota; class Aminicenantia; order Aminicenantales; family Saccharicenantaceae; genus Saccharicenans. The sequence continues at coordinate 1,850 of JAKPXU010000117.1, forward strand.
GAAGCCAAATGGCCTGCAGTCGGTAAGATGGGGTAAGATGTGGTCGGGCCAGGCCATCTTTATTATTATCAATAAGTTGCTGCGGCCCGACCCCATCCTAACAGCCAGGGTAAAAGTCTTGAGCCTATCTAATTTTCATGGTGAGTTGATAAATAATCTCAAAAGAGCTAACATCAAAAGGAAGACAAAATGAAGCTAAGAAATTGCCTGTTTTTAGCCATATTGACCTCCTTTATTCTGGTCGCCGCAGCCTGCTATCAGGAACAGGCCGGCTGGAGGGGAAAGATTAGCCAGGAAAATGGCCAAACGGTCATCAGCAACCCGAAAGAGCCAATGTATTCAAGGCAGGTTCCTGACCGGAATCCCGCTTCCAGGTGAACCGAAAATCTGGAAAAAGGGCAAGCTTTACTGCCGGGAAGAAGACGAAGATGGTTTCCAACTTCTCGTCAGGTATT
>JAKPXU010000123.1 GCA_029571905.1 Acidobacteriota bacterium
TAAGTCCATTTTGCCCTCACATATCAACCACGACCTCCAGCACCCAGAGGCCGTCAGTTTTTTCTATTTTCATTTCATTGTAAGTTACGGCTTTAACCAGCCCATAAATTTCGTACTCAGGCGAAATATTATCCCCAGCGACCTCTGCTTCCAGACGATAGAGCTTCCGGCCATCCTTTTGAGCTTCCTCAACTTTGATGGACTCGACTTTAGCCAGGAGAAATGATTTCACGTCCAGAAGATAAAGAAATTCAGTCAAAAACTTAACCGTTAGCTGTTCGAGGCTCGAAGCTTCAACTTTTATAGCTTCTTTCCTTGTCGGCCTGATCTGTTCAGCTTCCCACATTAAAGAGACCATAGCCAGAGCAGCATTGGCCAGTACCTCCTCCAGACTACGCCCATAAGCCCGAAATTTGGCATCAGCCAGATGAGACAGAAATTCATACTTTTTGTCTATCGTCAAATCTCCAGTCCGCATATTCCAGTCAGGCAAAGACGCCGGCGATTAGCCGGCCGCAATCGGGACAGCGGCCAGCTTTAATCCTATTCTTCCTGACGGTAAAGCCTTCCCGTTCAATGAGCAGTGCCCCACAGCCCGGACAGATCGTGTTCTCACCTTCACCCCAGACATTACCCAGGTAGATATAATTTAAGCCTGCTTCCCGGCCAATATCCCTGGCCAATAGCAAGGTAGCAACCGGAGTCGGTTCGCTATTTAGATATTTATAATCAGGATGAAAGCGGCTGAGATGCCAGGGAATATCAGGATCGACGCTGGCCAGAAAGCTGGCCATTTCCTGAAGTTCTTCCCGGGAATCATTTTCTCCAGGAATAATCAGGGTGGTCACCTCCACCCAGATATTCAATTCTTTCATCTTTTTTATTGAGTCAAGCACCGGTTGCAGCCTGGCCTTGCAGACTTTCTTATATTTTTCTTCGCGGAAAAATTTCAAATCGACATTTGCTGCATCAAGATAAGGCTTAATTGTCTCCAGAGCTTCGGCCGTCATGAAACCGTTGGTGACAAAATTATTCTTGATTCCTTCTCCTCTGGCCAATCTGGCCACATCGTAAGCGTATTCAAAAAAAATAGTTGGCTCGGTGTAGGTATAAGAAATGCTGGCGCAACCGTGGAGTTTTGCCTGCCTGACCACTTCCTCCACTGACAAGTAGCTGCTTCTTAATCCTTCTCCACCTGATGATATTCTCATCTGTGAGATTTCCCAGTTCTGGCAGAAAGGACATTGAAAATTGCAGCCAACAGTGGCAATGGATAAAGCCAGACTTCCCGGCAAAAAATGGAATAAGGGCTTCTTCTCAATTGGATCAATATGGGCAGCAATCACCTCTTCATAGACATAGGTATAAAGAGTGCCCTCAACATTTTGCCTGACTCCACAGATCCCGAACTGACCGGCCCTGAGCACACAGCGGTGAGCACATAGCCGGCATTCGATGCGCTGGCCTTCCAGCCGATCATAAAACATTGCTTCATGCCGCGGCATTTATTCCTTCCCTCCTGATTTTTTTGCTTCAGGGGGGGCTAGCTTCGAGGCTGAGGGACAGAGTTCCCTCAGAACACATTCTTCACAACGCGGTCTTCTGGCCTGACAAATCTTTCTTCCGTGTTCAACCAGAAGAAAATTAAAATCAAGCCAGTCTTCTCTGGGAACAATGGCCATCAGGTCTTTCTCTATCTTTTCAGGCAGGGTTTGCCGGCTGAGCCCGAGTCTTCCAGCCAGCCTCCTGACATGAGTATCAACTGCTATGCCTTCTGCCTTCTTGAAAGCTGAAGCCAGCACGATATTGGCTGTCTTTCTGGCCACACCTGGCAATTTAATGAGCTCTTCCATCGAATCGGGCACCCGGCCGCCGTATTCTTCGACAAGCTTCTTAGATAAGGCAATGATATTTCTGGCTTTATTACGGAAAAATCCGGTGGAACGGATGTCGTTTTCCAGTTCTTCCTGTCTGGCCCGGGCAAAAGCCTCAACCGTGGGGTATTTTTGGAAAAGGCCAGGTGTTACTTTATTGACTCTTTCATCCGTACACTGAGCGGCCAGAATGGTAGCCACCAAGAGTTCAAATGGCGTCCGATAATGAAGAGCTGTCTGTGGCGACGGATACTCCTGTCTGAGGATTCTTATTATCTTTTTTACTCGCTCTTCTATTTCTTTTTCTTTGCCTTTTTCTTTTTCTGGCTGCTTTTGCCCTCTAATCATTTTAGCCGATTTCTCCAGATGGTTGTTTTTTTTCATTTTTTTTACGCTTCTTTCAGTCTCCCCCATGGTTTTCCCCCTATGCGCCCGATCAGATACCTAGATCTGTCCGGAGCTGAAGCAGTCGCAGCAAATCAGTCCTGGTAATAATGCCGACCACTCTTCCATTGTCGAGAACCGGCACCTGGTTGACTTCATTATTAACGAGATTGTTTAATACTTCGTCTCCCGTCGCTTCCGGCCTGGCTGAAACAATTTTTTCGACCGGTGTCATAATATCTTTAACCTTGAGTTCTGGCCAGCGCGATCGTGGAAACTTTTTAACGTCTTCGAGGCAGACCAGCCCCAGGAAGACGTCACTATCTGTTACCAGAAATACTCTTTCCCTCTTCTTCAGAATATAATCCTGGACCAGAGATTCAACTGTCAGGTCAGGGCTAACTGTGATAAAGTTTTTATCCATTAAATCTGCAGCCTTAAATTCTTGCAGGGCCGATTTAAGCAGAACCTGCGAATAACCCTGGACTGAGGCAGTATGCAGGAACCAGCCAATGAGCACTATCCATAAGCCGCCCAGATTTCCGCGAAAAAACTGCACCAGGCCGACAAAGATCAGGAAGAAGGCAATTCCCTGGCCGACAGTCGAAGCTGTTCTGGTAGCCTTCTTCAGGTCGCCGCTTATCCTCCAGAGAATAGCTCGCAAGACCCGACCACCATCCATCGGAAATCCAGGCAGGAGATTAAAAGCGCCCAGTACGAAATTGATATAGGCCAGGTAGGACGAAGCTACCTGCAGTGGATGGGAATAATTTCTCAAACCAAATGATAATAGAAAAAACAAGCCCCCCAGGATAAAGCTGGAAACCGGTCCGGCCAGGGCCAGATAGAACTCTTTTTTTGGCTCTTTGACTTCCTCACTTATTCGGGCCACTCCACCAAGAATAAAAAGAGTAATATCTTCGACCTTTTCTCCCTGTTTCCTGGCCACCAGCGAATGGGCCAGTTCATGAAACAGAACCGAAGCAAAAACGAGTAAGCTGGTCACCAGTCCCAGCAACCAGTAATAGCCATGGTTTGACAGCAGAAAAGCATGGGGAAAATAAAAAGCGGCCAGTGAAAAAGTAAAGAGTAAAAAGATGATCAGCCAGCTCGAGTCAATCTTAATCTCGATGCCGGCAATCCGACCTACTGTCCAGGCATTTTTCATCTTAGCTCCACTTTTATTTTATCAGCTTTTCTCTCTTCTCAAAAGCAATAACGGCTAAAAAAGAAGAGAGACACCAGACCGCCGGTAACCGATATGTTTTTCAAAACAGAATCCTGGCTGACCTGCCTGGCCGCCGGACGAATTGTCCGACAGGCCTTTATAATCATTTTCAGCCTGAAGTTGGTGATAAAACTTCTGGCTCTGCTTTTATAGCCCCTCTTCGGCAGAATGTTTTACTGATCTTTGGCTGCCGTTTGGAAAGGCCCTATCTGAATAGAATGTTTTACTGACTTCTGGCCAGAACTGCCCTTGAATATTTAAAATTTGACAAATTTATTTTTGGGGGCACCACAGACCGGACATTTATCCGGAGCCTCCCCCTCCATGGTAAAACCACAGATAGGACAGACATAGACATCAGGCAGCTCAACATCCTGGCCCTGCTGGACAGATTCTTTCGCCCTTGCATAAAGTTTCTGATGAACTTTCTCAGTAGCCAGGGCAAACTGGAAGAAGGTGGCGACTTTGTTTTCACCCTGCTCTCTGGCCATGGCTAAATAAGCTGGATACATGTCTTCGGTTTCAAAGGTTTCACCTTGAAGAGCAATATCCAGATTATCAACCGTCTTACCCTGTAGGTTCAGGACCTTTAAAAAGTTACCGGCATGAACGAGCTCCGATAGAGAAGCAGCCTCAAATAGCCTGGCGATATTGGGCAGATTTTCCTTTCTGGCCTGCTCAGCATAAAGCTTATACTTAAGATGAGCCTGGCTTTCGCCTGACAGAGCTTCTTTCAATGCATTTTCTGTTATTTTTTTCATTATTTATCCTCCGCTTTTCTTTTTTTCCCCTTTTTACTTCGTCTTTCATAAACTAAACCACGGTCAAAATCACGAGACTTGGGACTCAAGCCAGCTCAAGCTCAAGAGACAAACTGAACCATCCGGTCAATCGCTGACCGGGCTTGGGCTACTGTTTCTTCATCAATTATGACCTCTGGTTTCTCCTCGAGCAAAGCCAGGTATATTTTCTCGAGATTATTTTTTTTCATCTCCTGGCAGATAGCCTCAGCCCGGGCCGGATAAAATTTTTTATCAGGATTTTCCTGCCTCAGGCGGTGAAGAAGGCCGGTTTCAGTGGCAATTATTATCTCGGTCGCCTTTGTTATTCTGGCTTCCTTTATCATCTGGCCAGTGGACAGGACCCGATCCGCTTTTTCCAGAACTTCAGGCCGACATTCAGGATGAGCCCAGATTTCTGCTTCGGGACAAACTTCTTTAGCCTCCAGCAGATGTTCTGCTCTGATCTCTTCATGAACCGGACAGCAGCCATCCCAGGCTATAATTTGCTTGCCTGTTTTTTGTCTCACAAAACTGGCCAGATTGCGGTCTGGTACAAAGATTATTTCCTCATCTGGCAAGCTGCTGACCAGACTAACAGCATTAGCTGAGGTGCAGCAGACATCTGTTTCAGCCTTGACCTCGGCCGTCGTATTGACATAAGAGACAACTTTCCGTCCAGGAAACTTTTTTTTCAGAGCCTGGAGCTCAGACCGGCTGATATTATCAGCCAGAGGACAACCGGCCTGGGGTTCAGGTACAATGACTTTTTTAGGCGGTGCCAGGATTTTAGCTGTTTCAGCCATAAAATAAACACCAGCAAAAACAATCAGCCTGGCTTCCACTTGAGCCGCCAGCCTGCTCAGCTCCAAAGAATCCCCAACAATATCAGCTATATCTTGAATCTCAGCTGGCTGATAATTATGGGCAAAAATAATTGCTTTCTTCTCCTGTTTTAGACGAACTATTTCTTCCCTTAATTGATCTTGATCCATAACCAGCCTGACTTCCACTTTCTTTCGACCATTTTAATCCTGGCCCTCAATGGCCAGCCTCTCCCTGGTATAATTGCTGCCGCGAGCTAAAAATGCGCCGCTCCTGGCTCAAGACGACCAGCCTGGCTACCCTATCAGACTGCCACCACGCTCTTAATCTCGGGAATTTCTTTTTTCAGCAGCCGCTCAATACCCATTTTAAGAGTCATCTGAGACATTGGACAACCGCCACAGACGCCAACCAGCCGGACAGATACCACCCCATCCACCACATCGACCAGTTCCACATCGCCGCCGTCGGCCTGAAGAGCTGGTCTGATCTTGTTCAAAACTTCTTCGACTTTTTCTTTCATCGCCTTTTCTCCTAAAATTCTCAAGGGACTGATAACTAAAATCATTCTTAGTAACTTAGTTTAGACCAACTGCCCTTAAGTTTCAATCTATATCCTACCAGATTAGTAGGCATTAAACAACTTTTACTAGCTAAGCTGAGATATCAACCCGCAATCCGTCATAAGCAGCTACCACCTCCACACCGGTAGCTTCGCTCAGTTTCTCAGCAACTTTTCTTGGATCGGCCCTGAGCATGGTCATCCCGAAGTGGGTTAGATAGGCCTTTTGCGGCTTCACTCCCCTGATAATTTCGCCCGCATCACTGGCCGAGAGGTGCTGAATATTATCCTCTTCCCTGCCCTCAGCTCTAACCACATTAAGAATTAGAATAGAAACATCCTGATAAGCTTTGATCAGACCGGGGAAAAATTTGGTATCAGTCAGAAATCCAACTGTTCCACCGGGCAGATAAAACTTCAGGCCATAGGTTTCAGCCCCATGAAGATGACGGACAGAAGTTTTAATTTTAAGTTCTTCTAGCCGGTAATCATTCCCCGACTTAAGAATTTCTATCCGGTCTAAATAGTTCTTGAGGTAATTGAAAACCACAGCCTCCTCGCCTTCCAGACATTCTGCTGGAGCAAATAGCACTCCTCTTTTTTTAAAACCACCAGAAGTCATCGCCTCGATCAGGATGTTAACATCATTGGAATGATCAATATGTTTGTGACTCAAAAAAATAGCATCCACCGCGTTCGGATCAAGCGATGGACGGCTATGAACCAGCCTGACCAGTGCTCCCGGCCCGGGATCAAGTATCATTTGTTTCCCCAGGAAATAAAGATAAATGCCGCCCGAAGCACGGAGCTGCTTGGTTACTACAAAGCGGGCACCACCTGTTCCTAAAAATTTAAAATAATCAACTGACCTGGTATCGGAATCAATCGCTTCCATCGGGGCCATGTTTTTCCGGTTCGACATGGATCGTCACATCTCCTTCAAATTCCTTCTTCATCAGTTCCTCTACCCTGGTAGCCAGCTCATGGGCCTCATCCACTCGCATGTTGCCTGGTACCTTGAGATGAGCCGTGACCTCGCTATGTTCGCCATAATTGTGAACATGAAGATGATGGATACCTTCCAGTTGAGGAAACTGGTCTTTGACCAAGGTTTTGACACGTTTTACCATCTCATCCGAGGGGCTTTCGCCAATTAAATAACTGGCTGAACCACGGATGATGGTTAAACCTGCATTTAAGATGAGAAGCGAAACCCCGATCCCCATAATGCCATCCAGCCACCAGAATCTCTGACTGAAAAGAGCCCCGACCACAATGAGAAGAGAGGCAATAGCATCACTTCGGTGGTGCCAGCCGTCTGCCCGGAGCGAAGAGGAATCAGCCTTTTTCCCCGCCCAGAAAGCAAACTGAGCCAGGGCCTCTTTGAGGACAGCTGAAATAGCAAAGACAATAATGGCCAGCAGGCTAAAGCTCATGGTCTCATGATGAATTAACTTGAGAACAGATTCGTAACAGAAATAACCACCAACTACACCTAACAAGGTAGCAATAACTATGGAAGCTACTGATTCAGCTTTGCCATGGCCGAAAACATGTTCTCTATCCGGTGGCCTCGAAGCCAGCCAGAAACCAACAATGACTACCATTGAGGTCAGAGTATCGGACAGAGTATGCCAGGCATCAGCCACCATGGCCACCGAACCAACTTTCTGCCCGACGATGAACTTAAGGACAAACAGGCCGGTATTAAGAGCGATCGAAATATATCCTTCAAGATAGCCA
>JAKPXU010000200.1 GCA_029571905.1 Acidobacteriota bacterium
CCCACCGTAGTTATGGAAAGTCTGAGCACCCATGATATTTGGATGCTTCATTATAAAATCCCTGATTGCCCTGGTCTCAGGCCAGGCAAAAGGATAGGGACCGGAACCTCGCTGAACATAATTAGGCTGCCAGTTAAAACCGAAATTCCGGTTCATATCATAGCCACCAGGGCCGTCTTCATTAATCAAGCCGTCTCCATCATTGTCCAGACCTTCCGAACCGAGAAAAATGAATTCGCCCTTTTCTCCCGGCAGGCAGGGTTCCATTACCATGGGATTATCAGCGCTGCTCCGGTAGTTTCCTCTTGGATCCCGTTTTCTCATATAGGTTATGTTGCCATCTTTATCCAGGTCATCCGGACCATCTTCATCCAGCTGACCGTCCCGATCATCATCATATGGTGCCAGACCGCCGCGTGGCGAGTTAGAATCGGTAGCCAGATGAAGAAAATAGTCGCGGCTATCAGGATTCATGGTAGGCACAATGTAAAAAACCCGGTCAAAAAGCAGCCGATCAATGGCTTCCAGATGGCCTGAATTCGTCAGGAGATAATAAATAGTGTAGAGAGCGACCTCCATACCCTGGATTTCATTGCCGTGAACATTTCCATCAATGTAGAAACCAGGTTTCTTCTCCGCCGGGCCAGTCTTTTTATTGTTTATGATCACAGCCCAGATATCACGTCCCTGATAAGATTTGCCGATAGAAACAAGCTCCATTAGCTCAGGGTAGGCAGTCTGAAGCTGTTTTAGGGCAGAAGTCAGCTCGGCGTGGTCATAGAAGTGGTCAAAAGTGAGTTTGACGGCTGGTCTATCTTGTCCGCTTTGGGCCATCAAAACCAGGCCTGAGCTGGTGGCCGATAGAAGAATGCAGGCCAGACAGATAATTATTTTTATAGTCTTGTTCATAGTCTCTCTCCTAATCAAGCTTAATCGTCACGTCCACAGGATTAATCCTGTTACTCCTGACTATCACCTTGAGATTAGAACCCTTTTTAGCCTGAACAGTCCATTCGAGTTTTTTACTTTCACCACCCTGAAGGACAGGAATCATTTCCACTGGACGGCCGGCAAAAAGTTTTTGCTGCTCGCTAAGTTTCAGGCTGGCTCTTATCGGATAAGCAGCCAGAGAACGTCTTCCTTGAGCCAAAGAGGTAGGCAACCAACCTTCGTTCTGGAGGTAAATAGTTACTCGGTAAAGTCCTGCCCCGAGGTTTTCTGCTTTTGTTTCTTTGACAGAGAGCACTGGCCATCTCTGCATCAGTTTCTGGCTGAACTGGATATGAAATTTAAGACTGTCTTGAAGCTGGTCCATGGGGGGAACATGCTTCAGGTAGGGGACAAACCCACCTATTTCTACCTGGCCCAGGTCTGGATGGTTAAAGATTTTCCAGTCCACAAAGCCCTGGCCTTTTAGAACAGTGTCCGAATAGTCTAAAAGATAAGCTTCAGGATTTTCTTTTTCTTGCCCTGCACTCACCCCGGGTCTTTTTGCCATCATTTCAGCTATTCTGACCGGGGTCAACTGGCCGGACTCAACCATTTTGATCAGCCTTCCGGCATTTAAATTGGAAGGCGCTCCTTGTTCTTTGAGAAAAACAGCTATTTTTTCCTCACCCAGGGTCAGAAATTCCTCCGAAGACATAGATTTTATTCTGTCGGGCGTCAACCCCTCTCTTTTCTCACTCTTTTTTGTTTCAGGAACCTGCCATAGATCAAAGGAAAATACAGGTACTCCATACTGGTAATAGCAGAAAGCAGGGAAGGAGCCCTGACCAACTCCGCGAGCTCTCTTTTCGAGATAATCAAGTCCGGCCTCTTTTAAGCCATTTTTGTATTCTTTCTGAAGCTCCTCATAGATAGACTGATCAGAACGGTCTAAATTCATAGCTGGTCCCAGGCCAAGAAAGGTAGCAACCAGGTTTTCGTTCATTTCCACTTCTGCTCCCACCATTCCAGAACTTTTCATGGCTTCAGCTATTTCTTTCAAACTGTATTCAGCCTCTGGTTCCAGTCCAAGAAAGGTGGCATAACGGCTGGATACCCTGACTCTATCCGTTCCAGCTCTGGCCCTTCCGGTTTGCTGCATATTCAAAAGATTATTTTCGGTAGAAAAATTGATGATCCCGGCGAGATGGTTGTGGCCGAACATGAATCTCAAAAGAGCCTG
>JAKPXU010000213.1 GCA_029571905.1 Acidobacteriota bacterium
AAATCAAGCCTGGCCAGCGATTCTTCTATGTCCTTTTTAATGTCCAGCAGTCCCTTTGTATAGATTTTATCACCAAGAACAGTATGACCTGGTGTCCTCTGTTCCATAAATTCAGTGAAAATACCAGCTTCATAGGCATCCTTCCATTCCGGCGTCATGGCCGCCAGCAAGCGATCACGCATTGACCGGCCACGCCAGAAAGGAATGATTTCATCGTGATAAAGCTGGAGTGTCTCTTCATCGACAGCGTAACTGGTTTTTGGCCTGGAGTTTAGAATCTCCAGATCTTCCAGGCTATGGCAGCAAACCTCTGGATAGGTCGGGGTGGCTTTATGAGCCGGACCTCGCTCTCCAACTATTAGCTCGCCATCGTCAATAAAGATGGCTTTTTTCTGCATTAAATCTTTGAAAACCAGTGCCCGCTGAATCGGAATTGGAGCTCGCTCCACATCTGGCCGACGATAAGCGTCGGTAACGATTTTGGCTCTTTCAGAAGAAACAGTTGGTCTGGCCTCCAGCGAATCTTCTCTCAATTTTTTAATTCGTTCATTCATTTTTACCCTCCCTGTTTAACAACCAGGCCCCGGTCTCTGAAATAATTTATGATACTATCAATCATGGCTTGAGACGGAGGCTCAAATATTTCAAACTGGTCGTCCTGGTTAAGACGGCGAACCTTTTCCACGCCACCTTTATGGTAAGGCAGCACATTTAGCTTCTTAACTGATTTTAATTCCAGCAAAAAATCGGCCAGGGCTTTAAGGTTTTCGTGACTATCATTGACCCCGGGAATAAGCGGGAATCGTATCCAGATAGGCTTACCGGTTTTGTCCAGAGCCTTAAGATTACTGAGAATGAGCTGGTTGGAAACGCCGGTAAATTTTTTATGCTGGCTATCATCCATTAGTTTTAAATCATACAGAACCAGATCAGATTTCCCAGCCAGGCGAAGAAAAGTCTCTGGCGGCGCATAGCCGGAAGTATCAAGCGCAACATGAATACCGACCTGGTGCAACCGGTCAATCAGAGCTTCGGCCAGTTCTGCCTGGAAAAGAGGTTCACCACCGGTCAGGGTCACCCCGCCTCCTGATTGATCAAAAAAGATCCGATCCTTTTCGACCTCAGCCAGGATATCTTCAACAGTCATTTCCCTGCCAACCAGAGCGATAGCTTCTCGCTGGCAGATCCGCTCACAATCACCACAGAGCGTACAAAGTGAGCGATCTGCTACCACTTCTCCATCCTCTTTTTGAGCTAAAGCACCAAATTTACAGCTCCGGACGCAGTCACCACAGCGGGCACAGCGATTGGGCATAAGCATCAACTCCCTATGAAGGGAAATACCTTCAGGATTATGACACCAACGACAGTGCAGCGGACACCCCTTAAAAAAGACCGTTATCCTGATCCCCGGTCCATCGTGAATGGCATAATGCTTGATGTCGAAAATCATACCTTTCATCGAGGCTCTTCTTTCTTTTCTCTTGACTCCAGATAATAAGCTTCCTTTAAAACGCTTTTTCCTTCATGTTGAGCGTCCGGGCTGGTTTTAGTCATATTTCTCTGTCCTGCCGCCATCCTACATCTGATATATCACATATCAGATGCCCTGTCAATACATTTTTTATCTTCATTGCAATTATTATTTCATAGTTAGCATCTATTGTTTTCTATCTGACTGATCACTGACTCCTTTATCAGAGTTAATTGCCTTTATTCCTTTTTTGTCTTTTAGAGAACCACTATCCGGATCATTCCCACTGCCCTCAAGATGCTCATCTGACTGATCCCCAGCCTGTCTTTCTCTTTCTGCTGGTTAGATTGGATGGATTCTAGCTTTTAAGCCCTAACGTCTGGCTCAGATGCGTATCTCACCGGGTTGAAAACCGGAAAATTGTCTTGCTTCGGAATACCTGGCCCGGCCTGAGGACAGTCGAAGGAAAATGAGGCTGATTGGGTGAATCAGGAAAATGCTGTGATTCCAAGCTGAAAGCTGACCTTGGCCCATAGGTTTTTCCACTCTTGCCTATTATAGTTCCGTCCAGGAAATTGCCCGAATAAAATTGAAGGCCGGGCTCCGTGGTTAGGAGATCAAGCTGCCGGCCTGAATCAGGCTCAAAGACTCTGGCCACTAAAGCCAGTTCTCCCTTATTGTCCAGCACAAAATTGTGATCATAGCCACCATCTACCTGATTTATTCTTTCGCCTATTCTTACAGGCTGACGGAAGTCAAAAGGAGTACCAGCCACCGACTTTATCTCACCGGTAGGGATAAGTGTCTTATCGACCGGGGTAAAGGCTGAGGCCAGAATTTGAAGTTCGTGGTCGAGAATATTATTCCTGGCCCCGGCTGATAAATTAAAGTAGCTGTGATTGGTCAGATTGAGGTGAGTTGGCCTGTCTACTGTTGCCTGGTAAGAAATCTCAAGCTGACTATTATTAGCTAAAAGATAGGTGACCTGGCAGGAAAGGTTGCCTGGATAACCTTCTTCTCCGTCAGGACTGAGATAGCTAAATCTGACACCTACCCCTGAGGGCTGAGTGAATGGTTCAGCTTGCCAGATGACCTTGTCGAATCCTCTTATTCCACCATGAAGGTGGTTCGGGCCATCATTCTTTGCCAGCTGATATTCGCGGCCGTCAAGAACAAAACGGCCCCCGGCAATTCTATTAGCATATCGTCCGATCGTTGCTCCCATATAGGGATTTGGTCCCAGATAGCCAGAGAGAGAATCAAAACCCAAAACCACATCCCCGATCCTTCCCTGTCTGTCAGGAACATAAAGAGAAACCAGCGTCGCTCCATAACTCATCAGAGAAGCTTTGAGGCCTTCATCATTTTCCAGCTGAAAAAATCTGACCGGCCGGCCCTGATAATCTTCTGGTTTTTTTTCATCTATTACCATTCTCGAGCTCCTTATAAAAAAAATATGAATGCAATCTTTTCTTAAGTAAACCAAACAGGCGCTGATATTAAGTTTAAAAAAATATCAGATTTTCCCGCTCAGCACAAATCATAATTTTAATTGATTGGATGACTGGCTATCTGACCTAATAGGCAGCCAGAGTTTTCCCTCTTCCTGGCCGCCATTCCGCTTAAAAACTAAATCAACAGCCGGTCTTTATCTGACCGCTTGAATTTTCTTTTTCAACTCGGGTTGGTCGGGATTAATCTCAAGCGACTTTTGCCACACGGCCAGGGCCTCTTCTTTTTTGCCCAGTTTAAAATAGCAATCCCCGATTAGATCAAGAAGCTGAATATCACTTCCATGCTGGGCAACAGCTTTGTCAAGGATAGCCAGGGCCTTTTCATACTGACCGATATTGAAAAAGGCCTGAGCGGCGACAAAATAAGTCTCGTAGCGGACACCCTGTTCAGCCGAAACAAAAGTGTCGAGAATTCGCGCTGCCTGCTCATAATCTTTAAGACCAACATAAACTCTGGCCAGTTCCATAGCCAGATCCTGATTCCCGGGAGCTTTGGTCATGGCCGCTTCCAGAACAGTCCTGGCCTCAGCCAGGCGGCCAAGATTGTAAAGCTGATTACCGATTATCCAGCCATAATAGGGATCATTGGTTGGAGGGAGAACTCGAGATAGAACCCAGGGGCGAGGCAAAGTTTCAAGATAGGTCAGATCAAATTCATCTTTGGCAGTTAACTTTTCCTGGCCATCAATCAGCAAGGTTACATTGAGAAAATAGTGAGCAGGAGAAAAATCTGACAACGAAAATACTTTGATGAGATCAGGCAAGGTACCCAGTTCTGAGGCCGGGTAGGTTTCTTCTTTAAAGAGCTCTAACTCCTTAAAAAACTGATATCTAAGAGTGGCTCTATTTTTTAGCTCGGGCGTCAAGCCAAAAATCTGAAGACCCACCACCAGCTGGTCACTGGCAGTAAAAACCCGACTGGCCTGAAGATAAAGTTGCTGACCTCCAAACAGAAAGGCCTTGATCTTGCCTTCAGTCGATTCAGAAGGAGAAACCCGGTAAGCCAGGATAGGTGTGGACATTTCTATCTGGACTTTTTCTGGAATCCGGATAGTCTGTTCGAGACTGGTAAATTCTTTCGAAGCCTCATTCTTTACCAGGACAGATAATTTATATTCGCCTGGAACACAGGGCAAAACGTCATAAATAGCCAGAGGCAGATGCTGCCTTTCCTTAAACTGAGCAGAAGTTAATTTTACCGGAAAAGTCTTTTCAAACTGGTAAACCATTTTTCCGTCAGTGGTGCTCAGCAGACCATTGACCCTGAAATTGGTAGCATATTGATTATCATACTGATTGACAGACAATCTGCTCGGTTCGATATCATAATGAATAAAATAGAGTCCAGACGGGTCCTTTAAGACCCTGACCAGAGAATCACTATCAATATAATTGACAGAATAATCAACATCAACGATGTCTTTATACTCGAAAAATTTCCTGGCATACCTATCTTCAACCATCCTTTGCGGAGTCTGGTCTATCTGGCGAAGAAGCAGATCAGAGGAAAGAGAAGGCCGACCCATGCCTACATTCTCCTCCCCAGGAATCAGCGATATGGAAACATCGGCCAGACTGGGATCCACCTCCCTCAAATTGCTGTAGGCAGTTGTATAGTCAGCAGGATCTCCCCAGAAGCTGGTCAGCAGAGCCTGTGGGCCATCGCTGGTCGGGCTGTAAAGACGCATCTCTCCAGTCCCTTTTTCCTGAAAGAAAAGAAGGTTAAAACCCGGAGGCAGGCCCATTTCCTCCTTTCCCTGGTAGAACCAGATCTCGCAGTTGTAGATTTCTGATTTGCCATCTATGTGCTGGATGTCATTAGGAGGACCAAGAATGATATATATCCGTCCCCGGTCAGTCATCCAGCCGGGCTTAGCCGCCTCTCGTCCAAAATATTTATTGGTATATTCAATTCTCTTGTAATGCTCAATTTTAAATTCATTTTCTTCAGTTTCCGGCACTGGATCGCGGTGTTTCCAGAAAGCCTCAATAAAAAGATCCCGTTCACGGTCAGTTTTTAA
>JAKPXU010000032.1 GCA_029571905.1 Acidobacteriota bacterium
GGGAATGGTCCGTCGATTACTGACCAGCAGCAGGCCGGAATGCAGAGGATGGTTTTCTGACCGAGAGCTTTTAAGGCATATCTCATAGCGAGAGTTGCTCCGCAGCCCTGACAGGCCAGATGGCCAGAGCTCATTAGCTCCTCTCTTGGCAGAGTTATGGTCATTTTCCTTTCTTTACTCATTGTTTTACTCCTATCCAGACGATTTCTTCTTCGGGCCGATCGTGTTTAAGCGTGTAATCAGCAATTTCTTTATAAGAATCTCTGGTGATATCACGTCCGCCCAGTCCGGCGATAAAACCAAAAATTGCCGGCTGAGACGGCAGTCCATACATAGCCGACTTAACTTCCTGATAAAAAACTCCGTGGTGACCATAAGAGATATTCCGGTCAAGAACAGCTACCTTTGGGATTCTGGATAAGATAGATCTAACCTGCTCAAAGGGGAAGGGGCGAAAGAGTTTAATACGCAGATTGCCAGCCTTGATCCCCTGGGCACGGAGTTCGTCCACCACTACCCGGGCGGTCAGACCAGCTGTACCTGAGGTAACAAAAACCAGCTCGGCTCCATCGCAGAGATAATCATCAACCTGACCGAGATAACGGCCGAACATTTTTTCATACTCGCGGCCAGTTTCCTCGACCAGAGCTGGCACTTTTTCCATATCTTTCTGGAGTTTATAGCGAAGTTCCAGGTAGTGGTCAGGTGCAGTTAGACCGCCAAAAGCATGGGGATCATCAGGGGTCAGGCGGTAAGGCGGATTAAAGGGCGGTAGATAAGCATCAACTTTTTCCTGCTCTGGAATTTCCACCACTTCATAAGTATGAGAAAGAGCAAAGGCGTCCAGAATAACCATGCTGGGGATCATCAGCTTTTCAGAGACCTTATAGGCCTGAATTACCGTGTCCAGCACTTCCTGATTGGAAGAGCAGTAGAACTGAATCCAGCCTGTATCTCTCTGGGAGAGACTATCATTCTGGTCAGTCCAGATGCTCCAGCCTGGAGCCATCGCCCTATTAATATCGCCCAGAACAACAGGCATGCGTCCGCCAGAAGCCCAGTGCAGCATTTCATGCATTAAAGCCAGACCCTGGGCAGAGGTGGCAGTAAAAGTTCTGGCCCCCGCCATTGAGGCTCCCAGACAGGCAGCCATTGCTGAGTGTTCGGATTCAACCTTGATGAACTTGGCATCGAGGGTACCATCGGCGCACATTTCCGATAGCAGTTCAACTACCTGAGTCTGAGGAGTAATCGGGTAAGCAGCAATGACCTGGGTTCTGGACAGCATCGCCCCATAGGAGAGAGCGTGGTTTCCCATAATTACTTTTTTCATTTTTCCTCCTCAACCATGGCAATGCATTTTTCCGGGCATTCTTCAGCACAAACGCCACAGCCCTTGCAATAATCATAATTAACGACCGGCCACTCATCGACGATGTCGATAGACGTATCCGGACAGAATTTCCAGCAAATACCGCATTTAATACATTTCGACAGGTCTATAACCGGCTTAATATTCCGCCAGGCGCCTGTCTTGTTATAGAGCATTGAGCCCAGCGACATGGCCACCAGCGGCATCTCTTTTTCAGAGTTAAAGATTATTCTTTTATCATCTTTCTTTTTGCTCATCTCTTCCTCCCTTAAGCTTTTTCATAAGCTTCAATTGCTGCCTGAACATTTTCTTCCTGTTTAAGCGGCACCCCTTCTCTGATAGCTTCGATCAGCGACTCAAGTTTGGTCAACTTTAATATTTTGACCACAGCCCCGACAATCGCGGTGTTAACAATGGGTGCAGCTAGCGTGCCCAGCTGATGCCTGACCGCAATATCAGTGGCATCAATGGTAAAGACCCTGAATTTGTCAGGAAATTTGAATTCCTCCGGCTTTTTGGGGCTGTTGATGATAATGTAGCCGCCATCCTTTAAACCATCGGTGATATCAATAGCTTCCACCAGAGTTGGATCAACCACCACCACATGATCAGGTGTATAAATCCGACTCTTGTCATAAATGGGCTTATTATCGACGCGGATAAAGGCAAAAACGGGAGCTCCTCGACGTTCGACTCCGAACTCTGGATAAGCCTGGACATAATTGCCCTCTTTAGCCAGGGCATCAGCCAGAATCTTGGAGGCCACCACTGTCCCCTGGCCGCCTCGTCCATGGAAACGAATTTCAATCATCTACCTCTCCTTTTATCAGAGTTATTACTCTATCATTCAGGCGAGCTAGCCCGCTGACCGGAAAAAACTCCAGCCAGTCATAGCCGCCAATTCTCCGAGAATGAACTGTCCGCCATAGTTCCCAGGAATAATCAGCCAAAAATTCCTCTCTTTCCCCGGAATTTTTTGAATTCATACTGATTTAGGCTATTTAATAATTAGGATTTAGTTTAGACTTTGACTCACTCAGTGTCAAGAAAATCATGATCGGCTCGGCTGATCTCAGGACTGTTTCCCTTGTTCTTAAGATTATAATAAAGGTTCTTCAACCTCAGGGCGTCGGTTTCTAGCGATGGGCTCTCGACAATAATGGTGCCTTTAAGATCAATCTCAATAATGGCCTGAAGCCATTCATCGTAGCGGAACTCTGATTCGTCCAGGTTGATGTGCTTGATCTCTCCCCGTTGGTTGAAGATAACACCTGAGATGTGGATGTGGGCGCTGGCCAGAGCCCGGCGGCCCAGCTTTCTCTCCACTTTTTTTAATACCTGATAAAAATCCCGATAAGAGTTTATTTTCCCTTCTCGCGCAAAGATATGAGCAAAATCAAGACAGAGAGAAAGCCCGTCGAGTTCCCGGCAGAGCGACAGAACCTCATCCAGGCTGCCAAACTGCTGTCGTTTTCCCATAGTTTCAACTCTGAGCTTGACCGGTATTCTTTCCAGTCGGCTGATAGATAGAATTTCTTTTAAGCCGTTTTTGACCTGGCTGTAGGTTTCCTCAGGGGTTTGGTGGCCATAATAGCCAGCGTGAAAGACCAGATCAGAGGCACCGGCCACCGCCGCCAGCCGAAGAGAATTTAACAGTAGTTCCTGGCTTCGCATCCTCTGTCCCTGATCCTCGGAATTAAGATTGATAAAGTAAGGAGCATGGGCGCTGAGCTTCACTCCTTGCTGGCTGGATTTTATTTTGATCTGACCGGCTGTTTCGGGGCTTAGTTTGAGTCCATGAACGAACTCCAGTTCCAGCGCCTCCAGACCCAGAGAAGCCAGACAGTCAACAGCTCGAAGAGAAGAATCTTCAGGACAGGAATGGGGGATTCCAGCTACCCCAAAACGAACGCCCTTAGAAGCAAGAGTCATCAGCCTCTCCATTCAAAAATTGGCTGACGATTTTCATCGCACAGAATTCGCCACACATGGAGCAGGCTGTGGTCTTTGATTTCCTTCGCCTTCTGATTTCAGCAAATTTTACTGGGTCAATAGCCAATTTTTGCTGGGTTTTCCAGTCCAGCCTCTTTCTGGCCTGAGAGAGCTCGTAGTCTCTTTCCCTGGCTCCAGGCAGGCCCTTGACGATGTCGGCAGCATGTCCGGCTATTCTAGCGGCGATTAGCCCATCTTTAACGTCGTCAAGTGAAGGTAACCCCAGATGCTCGGCAGGCGTCACATAGCAGAGAAAATCAGCACCGGCGGCGGCCGCGATGGCACCGCCAATAGCCGAGACAATATGATCATAGCCGGGAGCAATATCAGTGACCAGCGGTCCAAGAACATAAAAAGGAGCTTGCTCGCAGACTCTTTTTTCCAGCTTGATGTTCATGGCTATCTGATCAAGGGGCACATGGCCCGGTCCTTCAACCATTACCTGAACGTCAGCCTGACGCGCCCTTCTAACCAGCTCGCCCAGCGTTAGAAGTTCTTCAATCTGAGGTCGGTCAGTGGCATCAAAAATCGCACCAGGCCTTAAGCCATCGCCCAGGCTGAGGGTAACATCATATTTCTGAGCTATAGCCAGCAGCCGATCAAAGTTAGCATAGAGGGGATTTTCTTTCTGATGGTGAAGCATCCAGGCTAAATGAAAAGCACCACCGCGGGAGACAATATCAGCTACTCGCCCCTGCTTTTTCAACCTATCCACCGCCTTAAGAGTCAGGCCGCAGTGGACAGTCATAAAATCCACGCCTTCCTCCGCCTGCTGCCTTATTGTCTCAAAGAGGTCATCTTCAGTCATTTCCACTATTGAGCCCCGTTTTTCTATGGCTTCAATGGCTGTCTGATAAATAGGGACGGTTCCTAAAGGAACAGTAGCCAGCGAAAGAAGTTTTTTTCTGATGCTCCTGATATCGCCTCCGGTGCTCAGGTCCATCACCGCATCAGTCTGGTATTTGAGGCTTAATTTCAATTTGGCAATTTCGCTTTTGAGGTCGGGATAATCACGGGAAGTGCCGAGGTTGACATTAACTTTGGTCCTCATTTTGTAGCCGATGGCTACTGGCCGGACCAGCTTATGCCTTTTGTTATAGGGAATAACTACCAGTCCGTTGGCCAGGAGAGACATAAGCTCTTCGGGCTCGAGCCTCTCTTCGGCTGCCACTTTCTTGACTAAAGGAGTCAAAATACCTTTTCTTGCTTGCTTGGCGAGAGTCATAATTGGCTTTCTTTCTGACTGGATATTCTTAAAAACCCAGTATAGTTTACCCCCTGAGGGCTGTCAACCGGGACTTGCCGGCTGTTATTTACAGTTGAAAAGTGAACTCTTTTTTGACCCGGCTGGCTTTTGCTGCCCGAATTTACAAAAAGATGATTTACTGATAAATTGATTAAGAACATCAAGCGGAAATGAGTAGAAAAAAGAAATCTTCAGATCTCAGGGTAAAAGTCTGCCTTCTGGTTACAATGTTTTTCGGTTTTAGTTCTGTCCCTCTGGTTCTTCCGCAAACTGAAACCGGGCAGCCTCAAGACCTGGAGACAGTTTTAAAGGTAGCCAATTTTCTGGACGAGGCAGATCGTTACCAGAAGGAAAATGGACATTATCAGAATAAAATAGCTGAATTTTCAGAGAAAGAGGTTTCCTCTTTTTTCCGTTATATTTTCTCGGAAGAGTCGTCGGCGGTTAAAACTATTGAGCTCAAGTTACTTCGGTCTAATAAAATCGAAGGCTGGGTTTTGCTTAGTTTAAAAGATCAGGCGCTTCCTTCTTATTTTAAAGATGAGATTAATCTTTACTTTGCAGCCAGGCTGGAAACAGACCGCAGGCGGGTCAGACTCGACATCAAAAAACTTTATTTTGAGACCGAGCCTGTTCAACCGTCGGTGGTTAATTCCCTGATTGATCTCGTAGCCAAAAATAACGGACTTGAAGCTCAACATCTTGACGATTGGTATGATCTGCCTGCGGGGATTCTGGATATAAAAACAGACAAAGGTAAGCTCCTGGTTTATTATTGAGTGAGAGGTCATAAAGGTGATTAGAATAATTGCTGGCTGCTATAAAGGAAGGATTCTGAGGCTCGTCCGTAGTCCGTTGGTCAGGCCTTTACCAGCCAAGCTGCGTGGCTCGTTATTTAACATTCTCCAGGAAAGAATCACTGATACGAATTTTCTGGACGGCTTTGCCGGTACTGGTTCGGTTGGCCTGGAAGCTTTAAGCCGGGGAGCCAGGCGGGCTGTCTTTATAGAAGAATTGTCTTTAGCAGCTAAAACCATCGAAGCCAATATAAAAAAATGTGGAGCCGAGGACCTGGCTCTGGTCATCAACAAAGAATTTAACCGGGCAGTTATTGATCTGGCCAAAAGAAAGATTATCTTTGATATTATCTTTCTTGATCCACCTTATCGGCTTTTGGCTGACCGGAATCCGTTAAAAGTTATCAGAAAGAGGCAGATCCTCAAGCCAGACGGATTGCTTATCATCCGTCATCACCGCCGCTATTCACCTTCAAAGGATGACTTCGAATTAATTCGCCAGGTGAGCTTTGGCGATGATATTTTCTCCATTTATTCGGGTAAGATTATAGTTAAAAAGGGCAGCCTGAATGAGCTGGAAACCAGGAAATCCAAATCAAATAAAACAAAAAAATCAAAAGTGAGTTTGGATAATGGCTGCTGACGACAAAGTGAATCCACGACCGAACACAGGCCTTAGACTTAAGGAAGAAGAAATTTTTTCTGGCCTGGGACCGACCAGAGGCTCGTTGCTTTTTCTCGGCCGTTATACCTTAAAAGAAGTCATGGTCATCCTGGCCAGAAAGGGTTTTTTACGAGAAGCCAGGAAAAGGAATCTCTGGCCGCTGAGTTACCGGCTTGATTCTTCAGATTATCCTATCCAGAGATTGCTTATTTACTGGGAAAAAGAAGATCCAGACCGGATCATAGTTGATTTGAAGATCAAAGAAAGCCGGACAAAATTTCTGGACCCGGAGAAACACGGATATAGACTGCCAGTTCAGCACAGCCTCTTATTTGAATGGCTCACCCTGCAAAACCCAAGACAGGAATTTTTCGGACGACACAAGCCACTCCCCGGTCAGACCAGACCAGGTTTAAGTCTCTCCAAAAAAATTCTGGAGATTTTTCTCTATTTAGCCAAACTGATTGAGCTGGATGTTCTGGTCGCTTTCCCCGCCTACTTTCATAATGCCCTCCTTTTTTCCAGGTATCTTTATTTTGTCAATCCTATTAAGGAAGGCGAAATTAAGGCTATACGTCGTCAGTTCAGTCATGTTCCTTTCCGTCAGTTGGCCTGGGCAGTTTATCTTGGCTGTCTGGAGACAGAAAGCGGCCAGATTTATGACTGGCAGGCAGAGGAACAGGTTTACCCGCTGAGTGAATCTCTGAAAGAGTATATAAATTCCCGGGTCTATAAAGAAATTGCTCGCCATGTGGAAAAAACTTCAAAATTTGAACTCAATCTGAAGCTTTTTCAGGAAAAAAGCCAGAAGGCGGGCATTCTTTACTGATGAAGTTAAAACTGCTATAATCAAGAGCCTGAAGAGGAGAGAAGAGTATGAAAAAAGGAATTCATCCCGAATATCAGGAATGTACCGTTATCTGTGCCTGCGGCAATACTTTTAAGACGAGATCAACTAAAAAAGAGATCAGGGTTGAAATCTGTTCTCAGTGCCATCCTTTCTTTACCGGTAAACAGAAAATCATGGATACGGCCGGCCGGGTGGAAAAATTCAGGAAAAAATATGCGGCTAAAGCCAAAAAATAATAAACATGCTTCAGGAATTAAAAACTGTCGAGGAAAGATATCGACAGGTCATTTCACTTCTCTCTGATCCTACCGTTACTTCTAATGTTCAAAAGATTAAGGAGCTGGCCAGGGAGAGGGCCGAGCTGGAACCTCTGGTCAAAAAATATGAAGAGTTCAAAAAGGTAGAAAAGGATCTGGAAGAATCCAGTTCGATTCTGTCTGAGGCTGATTCCGATCCAGAACTAAAGCATCTGGCGGAAGCAGAGCTCGAATCGTTGAAGTCAAAAAGAGAAGCTATAGAAAAAGAGCTGAAGCTCTTGCTTCTGCCTAAAGATCCCAATGATGAAAAAAATGTCATGCTGGAGATCAGGGCTGGAGCCGGAGGAGATGAGGCTTCACTTTTTGCTCAGGATTTACTCCGGATGTACACTCGTTATGCCGAGCAAAAGGGCTGGAAATGGGAGCTGTTGGATGTCAGCTATTCCCCCATCGGCGGTATCAAAGAGGCCATTGTCAATATTCAGGGAAAGAAAGTTTATTCCTGGCTCAAATATGAAAGTGGCGTTCACCGCGTGCAGAGAGTACCAAAAACCGAAGCCGCAGGCCGGATCCATACCTCAACCGCTACAGTGGCTGTCCTGCCCGAGGCTGAGGAGATTGACCTCAAAATTGACCCCAAAGATTTAAAAATAGAAGCTTTTGGCGCCTCTGGTCCAGGCGGCCAGAATGTCAACCGAAATTATACTGCTATCAGGATAACCCATAAGCCTTCCGGCTTGGTTGTTTCCTGCCAGGATGAAAAATCGCAGCACCGCAACAAAGAAAAAGCTCTGAAAATTTTAAGAACCAGGCTGATGGATATAGCCCAGAGTGAACAACACAGCCGAATTTCTCTGGATCGAAGGAGGCAGGTCGGGAGCGGTGAACGCAGCGAAAAAATAAGGACTTACAACTTTCCTCAGTCCAGGGTGACTGATCACCGGCTGAATGAAAATTTTTATAATATTGAAGCTATCATGGATGGTGACCTGAATGAGATCATCGAGAAACTGGTCCTCTATTTTCAAACCAGAGCTCTCGAGGAAAACAAGTCTCAGGAAACCTTGAATCAGCCACTTGAATTCTAAGAATTTGGACCAGCTATTCCGGGAGGCAGCTGTCAGGCTGTCAGCCAGCACCTGCCCTTTTCTTGAGGCCCGACTTTTAATTCAGGCAGCCGGCCAGATGGACGAGGCAGAGTTTTTTACCAGGCTGTCTGAGCCAGTATGGCCACAGCTCGAAAAGAGCCTGGAGCGGCTGGTAAGGCAAAGGCTCGATGGCTGTCCGGTTGCTTATCTCCTGGGCTATAAAGAGTTCTGGGGCCTACCTTTTCGGGTTAACCGCTCGGTTTTGATTCCGAGACCTGAAACCGAGCTGGTAGTAGAAAAGATTCTTACTCTGCCGCTATCTCCGGAACCGCTGATTCTAGATATTGGGACCGGCTCAGGAAATATTGCTGTCTCGTTGGCCAAAGAACTCCCCTTAGCGAGAATAATGGCTACGGATATTTCGAAAAGAGCTCTCCGGCTGGCAGCTGAAAACGCTCGGTTGAACCAGGTTGACAATGTTAGATTTATCCTGAGTAACCTGTTTAAAGCTTTTGAGCAGAGCCAGATGAGTTTTGATCTTATCGTCAGCAATCCACCTTATGTTGCACAGGATGACTGGCAGAAACTGGACAGGTCAGTCAGAGATTTTGAGCCAAAAAAGGCTCTTCTAGCTGGCCAGGATGGTTTAAGATTTATTAGAAGGCTGGTTAGAAAAGCCAGCCAGTTTCTGCAGCCAGCTGGCTTTCTGGTGATGGAAATCGGGGCAGGCCAGGCAGAAGAAGTGGTCAGGTTATTAGAGACCGGTTGGAGCCATGTTGAGATAGATAATGATTATGCCGGCTTTCCCCGCGTTGTTTCTGCTCAAAGAAAATCTGATCTGGCTTAAATCAACTGCCTTGGGCGGACTTTTTATTTTTGAGAAGAGGCTGGTATTCTTCGAAAGAAGGAATCAACCTGGTCGTTTCATAGCGGATTCTTTCCCATTTTTCAATGTCAACTGAACAGAAAGCTTCAACTACCTGTGGGTCAAAATGCGAGCCAGCATTTTTGATAATTTCTTCTTTAGCGGTACAGAAATCTCTTTCTGCCCGGTAGGGACGATGAGAGGTGATAGCATCCAGAGCATCGGCCAGAGCAAAAATCCTCGATTCCGGTGGGATTTCCTGCCCTTTGAGCCCGCGCGGATAGCCTGAGCCGTCAAATTTTTCATGATGGTAGAGGATAATGTGCCCAACCTCAGCCAGCATCTTCATTTCTTTAACCAAACCGAAGCCCAGAGTCGGGTGAAGTTTAATCTTTTCCCACTCATCAGAAGTCAGTTGGCCTGGCTTTTTTAAAATCGAATCGGGAATAGCAATCTTGCCTATATCGTGGAGAAGTGAGCCTTTCCTGATATTGTCCAGCCTGGTTGCCTGGGTAATGCCCAACAATCTGGCCAGGACCTGGCAGTATTTGGTGACCGTTTGAGAATGGCCGAAAGTTTCGACATCTCTCAAATCAAGAGCGGTCATCAAATTTTCCACAGTCGTATCGTAGATCTCTTCAAGTTCCAGGCTTTTCCTGATATGACGGGAATGATCGAGTTTCAACCTGGTCAGATTCTTAAAATAGATTTCATTTTCTCGCTTTAGCTGACGACAGGAAATTTCAGCCCGAACCGCAGAAAAAACGGAGGCGAGGTTATGACGGGAACAGATATGATCGATCAGACCTGCTTGAAGATAGGTAAGATAATGGTTGGCGGAAAGAGAAGAAGTCAGCATGATGACCGTTAAATTGCGGCCAGCTGATTTTAGTAATTGGAGCTGGCCGATGATATTCGCTTCACCTGGCTGATTTGAAACGATCAAGATGGTGTCTTTCAGCCATTGGTCAGCGTGCTTGGTGGGAGGCAGGTCGGGCGAGGTTTCTACCTCAACCGCCAGGCTCTGCAGGTAGCCGGACAACCGCTGGCTGTATTTATGATCAGCATCAATTATCAATATTTTTAGCCGGCTATTTTGATTATTCTGATGATTGTTGTTCAAATTAGCACCAGCATTTATCTTCTCTGTATACATTATTTGGAGCTAAAGAGCAATAGAGAGTTTACTAACTTTAAGGTTAGGAGGAATCGTTATTTTTTGGCTGGCGGAGATGAGAAGAAGCACTTTCTCCTCACCTCCGACTCCCGGTCTTTATCACCCTCAGCGGCGAGCAAAATACTGTCCGGCCTCACCCGAAATTTATCTTGACACTGCTTGCTGGTGATTTTAGAATGAAAGAGCCAAGGTCGGAGGAGAAGTCAGTGGATACAAATAACGATTCGGGAAGAAAGCCATTTTCAATTATTCAAGAAATCGAAACCCAGCTCGAAAACTATCTGCGACGCCAGCATGAGGAAATTGAAAGAAAATTAGAGCAAAGAATTCAGGAAGAGCGGGAATTAGCCAGGCAGAAGTTAGCTCAGATAGAGGAAGAAGTAAAGAAAGAATGGCGGGCCCTCGAAGAATATGGTCAACTCTGGGAACAATTTGAAGAGGAAAGAAATCAGGTTCTGCAGAAAATGAGAGAATATTACAATGGCATTGTTGAGCGGCAGAAGAAGATTGAAGAGCTAGCCAAAGAGACCGCCGAGGATATAAAGGCCATTAATGAGTTACAGGACAGGCTGGAGGAAATCCGCGGCAAGTCGATGGAAAAATCGGCCTTTTTAAAACATCAGCTGGAAGAAAAATTTGGGCTGAAGTCAGAACCGCTGGAAAAAACCTCAGAGCCGGTTGAAGATATTGACCTGAGCTCTGAACTGGAAAAGCTGCAGAAGGTTAAAGAACTGCTGATCATAGAAGCTAAAAGCCAGGAAGAATCAGCTTCTGCTACCAGCCCGACTGAAACCAGAAGCGCCGAAGCTGATGAGGCCCAAAGCGAGCAGAAAGAAGGCTTCGGAGAAGAAATAAAAACCCCCGTTAACAACGTTACCAGTAACTCAGATCTATCCCCGGAAAAAGAGCCAAGCCTCGAAGAAAAACTGGCTGAAGAAATAAAGAGAGGCCTGGTAGAAAAAATGAGCAGTGCCAGAGTAACCGAAGAAGACCAGAGCAATGGCCACGAAGATGAAAGTGGCAAAACTGAAGGCCAGGACCTGATTCTCTGTTACCACCAGGAAGCGGCAAATGGCTCAGGCCGGATAGGTTATTATCAGAAAGATAATCACTGTATTTTTGAAGTGCAGGAAATTCTCAATAGAATTAAGAAGACGACGGAAGAAGCTAAGAAGGCTTATTATAAACTGAACCTGGTCAGTTCGGTTAAAGAGCAGTTCTTTTTAAAAAGAGAATTGATCGCCGAGCAGGAGGGACTGAGGAAATACTTGCAGAAAGTTCTCTCGCTGGTCGACAAAAAAGGGTTTACTTTTCCTCTGCTGGCTCAAGATGTTTTGAATCGAGGAGTAGTAGAAGAGATGGTCGAATTATTGCGGACTCAAAACTGGGGGGCCCCTGAGGATTTAAACTATTTTGAACAAAAATTTCTGGCCATCATATCGAGCTTCAATGAGCGGCTAAATCCGCCCTCGGTCTATTATTCAACTCTCCGAAAGGAACTCGGCCTCTAAAATCTACAACTTCGTATCTTAATTGTAATTTTCTTTTTGAATTTCCTGAAAATAATCCTGGAGCAGACCGAAGTCTTCCGGACTCAGGTCTTTAAATCGGAGGCCAGTATAGAAGGTCGGGGTGTCAGTGCCTGCTTTTTCTGAATAAACAACTTCTGTCTGCAGCCACCTGGCTTTTCTGCCCAGAACCAGAACAACTTCTAATGGCCTGGAGACAGGCAGAGGTTTTTCCGAAATTATTTTCGTTCCACCCAGACTGAGATTAATGGCCTTGCTGACTTTGAACTCAGAGTCTTCTTTATAAATTAAAAAGGTAGAAGTAAAATATCTCTGGAAATGTCTTTTTTCCCGGTAAAGTTTCTCTTGAAAATCGATAATGGTGGCGGGTTGTTCGCCTCTTTCCCACTCGCGGGAATATGCCACGACCCTGTTTTTCAGAATAGCCTTGGGCTGACCTTCAGACGGTGGTAGTCTCCAGGTCTCTTTACCTTTGGCTGCCGCCAGGGCCAGGTCACATTCATGGACAAGATGTTTTAAATCCTCTCTGGTCAGCCCTTCGCTGATTGCCATCTGTCGGCGCGGATAAACAGTTACGCCGAAAGACATGGTCAGATTATTTCTGGGTTGATATTCTTCAAAAGGGAAATAATGTTCTTCGATATTTTTTCTGATTCTTTCCGTTAACTGGCAAGCCTCTTCCAGGCTGGAGACTCCTTCCAGAAAAAAGAGAAATTCTTCTCCGCCATAACGGCAGATTAAATCTTCTTCTCGAACAGACTGACGCATGATGAGTGCCAGCTCCTGCAGCAGCCTGTTGCCCGCCTCGTGACCATTGCGGTCATTGTAATGCTTGAACCAGTCGACATCACCCATGACCATGGCGAAAGACCCTTCTTCTTTCTTCCTTTTACTCATCGAGTTGACCTTTTGCAGAATACGGTCAAAAAACGGGTCAGCTCGCAGCAGGCCGGTCAGGGCATCATACTGAATCAGGTTGAGCTTGGTCATAGCGATGCCGATGTGTTCTGATAGCCCGCACAGAATCTCCTGATCTTCCTGGCTAAAACCTTCTGCTACCAGTTCACCGGCTGACGATTTATTATAGACTTCGACCACTCCGATAATCTGGTTTTCATAAATGATTGGTACAGCCAGGATACTCTTCAGTGGCTCTTTCAGGTTATGCTGATAACGGATGGAATATCTCTGGTCAGACGACGGATCGGCCAGATTGATTTCCAGCCCATAAGTAGCTACGGCCGAGGCAAAGTCCGGTGCCCCCAGTCTGGCTACATACCTGAAAGTTTCAGGATGGGTAATAAAGGTATCATCCCAAATGATTGGCTTGAGGTGCTTGCCCAGAGTTTCGTTCTCCTCGATCAGATAAATGGTCAGGCCACTGGCTTCCAGCAATTCTTTGATTTCCGGGACGACGCCCAGTAAGCTACTAACATCATTAGCCAGGTAAATCTTTCTGATAACAGCTTCCGTTTTCTGCCGCTCTTTTTGAAACCAGACGTAGCGAGTTTCAATTGATAGGCGTTTTTCAAGTTCACGTAAATAATTTTGATTGATTAACTGTTTTATTTCCTTGATTTGCCTGAAAATTTCTCTGGTATTTCTGGCTGACAGGGATAGTGATTGCTGAAGTTCAGTCCATTCTTTTTTGATGCGGTTGACATAAACCGCCCTCTGCAGCAGAAGATTCAGTATGGGCTCCAGGGGATGGCCGTTTTTTTCCAGAACATAATCCAGATAATACTCCTGCGGCCAGGTCAGGAGCATCTGATAAACCTCGGCCTCGTCCCGGCCGACGATAATCACCGAAACATCTTTTTTAATCAGATCCTTCCATCGTTCGTAGGCAGCGTAACGGCTGTCAATTATCAACACCCAGAAATCATGGTGGTTCAGCAAAACCTGAACTTCTTCTGGAGAATTAGCGACGATGGGCTGAAATTCGCGCTCACAGACTCTGACTATCTTAAGAGCCTGTTCTATCTCGCTTACCAGGACCAGAACGCTAACCTGAAGCATGTTGGCGGGACAATTATTTTATCCCTGGGTCCTCCTAAATAACCTTAGAAACCTTAGCTTGTTTATAATCTACTTAAATTATTTTTTAGAGTCAACTTATTTTTATTGGAAGGCCGAAAAAAAATAAAGGCAGCCTGCAACCGCCGCCCGGGCCACCTGATTTTTGAATAACCAGGACTTGTATGCTATATTTTAATCGTCTGAAGCTTTCCATCGGAAAAGAAAACTAATGGTCAGAGTTAGATTTGCCCCCAGCCCTACCGGTCAATTACATGTAGGCGCCCTCCGCACCGCTTTATTTAACTGGCTTTTTGCCCGACATAATCGGGGTTCACTTGTCCTGCGGATTGAAGACACCGATGTCAGCAGGTCATCGGAGGAGATGACCGAATCGATTCTTGAAGCACTTCAGTGGGTTGGCCTGAACTGGGATGAGGGACCAATCTATCAGTCACAAAGATTTGATATTTACCGCCAGGCAGCGCGTCAGTTGGTCTCGCTTGGTCAGGCGTATTATTGTTTTTGTACGCCCGAAGAGATAGAAAAAAGACGGCTGGAGACCATCAGCAGTGGTCAGCACTGGAAATATGACCGTCATTGTCTTCATCTTTCTGACCAGGAAAAAAATGAGCGCCTGGAGAAAGGCCTACCCGCTGCTATTCGATTTTTAATGCCCGAAGGAGTCACCGAATTTGATGATCTCATTCACGGGCACATTGCCGTGGAGAACAAAAACCTGGAAGATTTTGTTTTGCTGCGAAGCGATGGTTTCCCTACTTATCACCTCTCGGTGGTAGTTGATGATATCGACGCTGGTATTACCCATGTTATTCGAGGCGATGATCATATTAGCAATACTCCCAAGCAAATCCTTCTTTATCGCGCTTTTCAAAAAGAAATCCCTCAATTTGCTCATCTTCCGCTTATTCTCGGGCCTGATCGTAAAAAATTGAGCAAGCGGCATGGCCATACGGCCGTACTGAGTTTCCGTGATCAGGGCTATTTGCCTCTGGTTTTTTTTAATTTTGTCGCCCAGCTCAGCTGGTCGCCTGGTAAGGAAGAGAGAATATACCGCCGGGAGGAAATGATCGAGGCTTTTTCTCTTGAACACATTAGCAAGGGTAGCCCGATCTTTGATCTCAACAAGCTCCAATGGCTTAACAGTCGGTTAATCAACGAAATGCCTGTTCCAGAACTGATCAGAGAACTCCGTCCCTGGCTGGAGAAAAAGGGCCTGTGGTCAGAGACGTTTCTGGCCGAAAAAAAGGATTGGCTGGAGAGGGTAGTAGTTCTGGTCAGGCCAAGAAGCAGAACACTGGTTGAACTGGCCGATATGCTGGCTCCTTTTATTTCCGATCAAGTTGACTACGATCCAGAGGCCGTCAGAAAACATCTCCTTGATTCCTGCCTGGAAGAGTTGCTGGCGAAGTTAAAAGAGGATTTTAAGCAACTGGAAACCTTCGCGGCTCCTGGTCTGGAGCAGGTTTTGCGGGCTCGGGCTGAAAAAGAGGGAATAAAAGCGGCTGTTTTTATCCATGCTTTACGGGTTCTTTTGCTCGGGCGAGCTGTTGGGCCAGGAATTTTTGAGGTTCTGGAAATGATGGGGAAAGAAAAAACACTGGCCAGGCTGAGTAACTTAGCTGAAGCCAGGAAGATGATAAAAAGAACAGGGGAGGTAAGAAATGGCTGATCAGCAGAAAACTGCTTATAAACCGGTAAGATCCCCGCGGGGCAACCGCCTTCATTGCCAGGGCTGGTCGCAGGAAGCGGCCATGCGGATGCTTATGAACAATCTTGATCCAGAAGTGGCCGAAAAGCCGCAGGAACTCATCGTCTATGGCGGTACGGGGAAGGCAGCCCGTAACTGGGACTGTTATCATGCCATCGTCAGCAGTTTAAAAAAACTGAGGAACGATGAGACGCTGCTGGTGCAATCAGGCAAGCCAGTCGGCATATTTAAGACCCACCTTGATGCGCCGCGGGTTTTGATTTCCAACGCCATGCTGGTCCCGAAATGGGCCACCTGGGATGAATTCAGGCGGCTGGAAGCTCTTGGCCTCACCATGTATGGACAGATGACAGCCGGTAGCTGGATTTATATCGGCTCACAGGGTATTCTGCAGGGAACTTTTGAGACGCTAGCTGCTGCAGCCAGAAAACATTTCGGCGGCTCGCTACAGGGCAAACTGGTGGTGACAGCCGGTCTGGGAGGCATGGGTGGCGCCCAGCCGCTGGCCATTACTATGAACGGCGGTGTGGGTATCATTGCTGAGGTTGATCCGGCCAGAATCAAACGGCGGCTGGATACCGGCTATGTTGATACCATGACCGACAGTCTGGATGAAGCCCTGAAAATGGCTGACGAAGCTTTAAAGAAAGGCCAGCCCTTGTCGATTGCTCTTCTGGCTAACGCGGCCGATTTTCTGCCCGAGCTGGTCAGAAGAGGAATTACACCCGATGTTCTGACCGATCAAACTTCTGCTCATGATGAACTTAACGGTTATGTCCCGCGTGGTTTGTCCTATGAGGAAGCGCTCGAATTGAGGAAGAAAAATCCGGAGGAATATATCCGCCGTTCTTATGAATCAATGGCTGCCCATGTCGAGGCCATGCTGGAGCTTCAGAAAAGAGGAGCCAGAACCTTTGATTATGGCAACAACATCCGCGGTCAGGCCCAGAAAGCTGGGGTAGAAAATGCTTTTGATATTCCAGGTTTTGTTCAGGAATATATCAGGCCACTTTTCTGCCTAGGCAAAGGCCCTTTTCGCTGGGTGGCTCTATCTGGGAAACCGGAAGATATTTATGTAACTGATGAAGCCGTACTAAAGACTTTCCCTCATGATGAATCTCTGGCCAGATGGATTAAGAATGCCCGACAGAAGGTCAAATTTCAGGGGCTGCCAGCTCGCCTCTGCTGGCTTGGCTACGGGGAGAGAGCCTTATTTGGTGATGTGATCAATACCCTGGTCAAAAAGGGAAAGATCAGTGCTCCAATAGTTATCGGGCGAGACCATCTGGATACCGGCTCGGTCGCTTCTCCCAATCGCGAGACAGAAAAGATGAAAGACGGTTCAGATGCAATAGCTGACTGGCCGATTCTCAATGCACTGCTCAATGCCGTCAACGGTGCTTCCTGGGTCTCTGTCCATCATGGCGGCGGGGTGGGAATTGGCTTATCTATTCATGCCGGCATGGTTATCGTAGCCGATGGTACAACGGCCATGGCCAGACGGCTGGAGCGTGTGCTGACTGTTGACCCGGGCATAGGTGTCGTCCGTCATGCTGATGCCGGCTATGAAGAGGCGATAGACTGTGCTCGCCGTAATAAGATTAAGATGCCCTGCCTGCCCAAGAAGGGATCAAAGTAAAAAAAATAGCCCGATTAAGGCTGATGAATTCCGGCTGGAGCCGGTGCTGCATCCGGCTGGAGTGACTCCGGGCAGGCCAGCTAATCCCCTCACGATAGTAGCTTGAGCAGCCGGTACTCTGGCTCAAAAATCAGTTTTTCGGGTTTAATAGCCGTCTCCAGGGGGATAAGCTTAATTTGTTCGTCCTTCAAACTCACGCATTTATCAGTTTCGCCAGCCAGTAGTGCTTCCACAGCGGCACTACCCAGCTTGGCACCCAGAAGCCGGTCAACAGCCGTCGGGCGCCCTCCACGCTGAATATGCCCGAGAACAGCTATTCTTGTCTCCAGGCCGGTGAGAAGAGTGATAGCTGTGGCCACATCCTGAGCTCGGGCTTTACCTTCAGCCACTATGATAATCCAGCTAACCTTGCCCTGAGCGTTCCCGGCTTGAATTTCCTGACAGATTTCATTTAAATCGAAGTCCTGCTCCGGCAGAATAACATCCTCACAACCTCCGGCCAGTGCCACTTTCATGGCCAGGTAGCCACAATCACGGCCCATAACCTCGACCACAAAAATCCTCTCCAGGCTGGTGGCTGTATCGCGAATCTTATCGAGAGCATCCAGAGCGACATTGACCGCCGTATCGGCCCCCAGACACTGATCAACCTGATTGACATCGTTATCAATGGTGGCTGGCACGCCTATAACCTGAATACCATATCGGGCTGCCAGAGCATGGGCTCCAGTTAGTGAGCCATTGCCGCCAATGACAATCAGAGCATCTATCTTGTGTCTCTCAATTGTCAGCAAAGCCTGGCGCTGGCCTTCCTCCGTCAAAAACCTTTCAGAGCGGGCTGATTTTAAAATAGTTCCACCCAGGTTGATGATGCCTGATACTGCCCGCCGATCGAGGGAACGCAGTTCGCCGTCAATCAGTCCGTCATAGCCCCTGATTATGCCCAAAACCTCTGCCTGCTGGCTGGTAGCTGTTCTGACCACTGCTCTCAAAGCTGCATTGATTCCAGCACAATCTCTGGTTATCACTCCAAGACGTTTAACCATAGCTGTTACCTCAAAAATAAACTCCCTTGAATGTTAGCAGAAATCTGTCTGGCTTTAAAGCAGCAGTCTCTTCTTTAACGGCAAAAGCCCGCTTAAAGAAACTTATTCCAGCTGGCCTTTCATGTATCTCAAATATTCTTCCGCTCGCTCTGGAGGCCTGGTATATAAACTAACTATGACGACCGCCAGAAAGGACAGAATAAAAGCTGGAACATATTCGGCCAAAGCTGCTCGAAGTGAAGGTATTAAATACCAGATAATCTCAGTAGCAGAACCGACCAGAATCCCGGCCATGGCTCCTGCTTTGGTTGTTTTCTTCCAGTAAAGCGAAAGAAGAATAGCTGGCCCAAAAGCGGCACCAAGTCCACCCCAGGCGAAAAGGACCAGATAAAAGATGACTTTATCACCATAGGCAGCCAGGAAAATGGCAATGACGGAGACAATTAAGGTGACTAACCGGCTTAGCCAGACCAATCTTTTTTCCGGGATCTGTCTTCCAGCAGCCAGAATCTTCTGGTAGGCATCGCGGACGACAGCTGAAGAAGCAACCAGCAGCTGAGACGAGGCGGTGGACATAATGGCCGCAAAGATGGCAGCGATAGTCAGACCAAAAAGAAAAGGATGGAGATGCTCAGAACCGAGCAAAGGATAAACGTTTTCCGGATCCTGGTTGGGTAGATTGGCGGCACTCTGATAAATTGCCCGTCCGGCCAGCCCGATGAAAATAGAACCCCAGCCCATCAGGACGTTCCAGATCGTCCCGATCAAGCCAGTTTTGTTCAGCTTCTGGGGATCCTCGATGCTCATATATTTGTTAAGAATGTGAGGATTGCCCGGAGAACCAAAGCCTATCCCCAGAAAACCAATTAAAACCCCGACCGAAAGGGCAAAGGGATCGAGATAACCCGGAGAGACATCCTTCAAAGTGGCCAGAAGCTTGCCCAGTCCACCAAATTGAATAATGGCAATAATGGGCAGAATCATCAGAGCAAAAATCATAAAGATGCCCTGGAACATATCAGTCAGGCAAACCGCCAGAAATCCCCCCAGGACAGTATAGAAAATAACTATACCGGCGGTAATCAGTATGCCTTCCTGTTGTGTCAGATTAAAGCTGGCCGACAGAGATTTTCCTCCTGCGCTAAACTGGGCAGAGACATAGGCGGTCATAAAAATTAAAATAGGAATCAAAGAAACCAGCCGGAGTAGATGCTGATGATCATCAAATCTTGACTCCATATAATCAGGAATAGTAATGTCACCCTTTTTGCCTGTAAAGTAGCGCAATCTTTTTCCGGCATAGACAAACATAAAAAGCTCGACCAGAATATAGCCTACAACTGACCAGACTGCCGAGACACCACGAGTAAAAGCCATCCCCGAGACTCCAATGAGCAGCCAGGCTGAACGGCCCGAGGTTACGGCGGACAGTGCGACCACAAACGATTTCATCTTCCGGCCGCCAAGGAAAAATTCTCCAATACCGCGAGAAGAAAATCTGGCGGAAATGAGACCCACAGCCACCATCATCAAGACATAAATTACAAAGGCGGCTAGAGCCCATGGACTGGTGGAAACGCCGAGGACATTCATCTTGATCCTCCTTTGTTGAGGGTCAGAATAAGAGCCAAGAGGATAATAGCTGCTGGCAGGATAAATAGGGCAAAGATTGTTGAGAACATGGCCGTCCTCCTTATTTTTTAAGGCAAATAAAATATCACAGGGCAAGGCTGGCTGGCAATAATCTTTTGCCTGACGAGCTTGGTATTTTCTCTGGGGACTTTGAGTTTGCGGCCCGGGACTTGAGCAGGCTGTCCATCAGTTTTTTCTGGAATAAAATCTTTTCTTATGTTATTAATAAAAACAGCCTTAATTTTATGAGGAGGCTGGATATGAAGGATAAAAAAATGTTGGTATTTAGCCTGGCTGCAGTCACCCTGGGTCTGGTGCTGGTTCTGATGGCCTGTCAGCAGCCGGCCGGGGAAAAAATTATTTATCCACAGACAAAAAAAGTGGATGTGGTTGATGATTATTTTGGAACAAAAGTAGCCGATCCCTATCGCTGGTTGGAAGACGATAATTCAGAAGAGACAAAAAAGTGGGTGGAAGAACAGAATAAAATAACCTTTGCCTATCTGGAAAAAATTCCATACCGCCAGAAAATAGGTGAGAGATTAAAAGATCTCTATAATTATCCGCGCCTGGGCCAGCCGTTTAGAGCTGGCGAATATTTTTTCTTTTACAAGAATGATGGACTCCAGAATCAGTCAGTGATTTATTTCCAAAAAGGCCTGGATGGCGAGGCGGAGGTTTTTATTGATCCCAATCAGTTATCTCCAGACGGAACAATTAGAATTGGCCTGGCAGGTTTTTCTCCCGATTTCCGGTATGTAGCCATCTCTCGTTCAGAGGCTGGTTCAGACTGGTCGGAGTTAAGAGTGATGGAAATAGCTACCAAACAGGAGCTGCCCGATCGGATTCGCTGGGTCAAATTTTCGGCGGCAGCCTGGTATAAAGATGGCTTTTTCTACAGTGGTTACGATCAGCCCGCCCCGGGCGAAGAGCTTAAAGCTCGCAATGAATATCAGAAAGTTTTCTATCATAAGCTGGGTGAAACTCAGGAAAAAGATCAGCTGATCTATGAGGATAAAGAGCATCCTTTAAGGTATGTAAACATGGGAGTGACCGAGGACCAGAAATATGGCATTCTGGTGATTTCGGCCGGAACTTCGGGCAACGAGATTCACTGGAAAGATTTAAGCAGTAAAAATTCGAGCTTCAAACTGTTAATTCCGGGCTTCGATTATGATAGCGAAGTCATTGATAATCTTGAAGATAAGTTCCTGGTCAGGACCAATATTGATGCGCCCAATTACCGGCTGGTGTTGATTGATCCGGAAAAGCCATCTAAGGAAAACTGGCAGGAAATTCTGCCGGAAAAACCTCAGGTTTTAACCGCAGCAGCAACAGCAGGCGGCTACCTTTTTAGCACTTACCTCCAGGATGCTCAGACCAAAGTTTTCCAGTATAAGCCAGACGGCCAGCTTGTCCGGGAAATTGAATTACCGACTATCGGTACTGCCTCTGGCTTTGGCGGCTGGCGCGACGATAAATTTATTTTCTATACGTTTAATTCATTCAATTACCCGCCGACTATCTACAAGTATGATCTGGCCACGGGCCAATCGGAGGTTTTTATCCAGCAAAAGGTCAAATTTAATCCCGAAGATTATGAAGTTAAACAGGTCTTTTATACCAGTCGGGATGGGACCAGAGTACCGATGTTTATCGTCTATCGTCGGGGGCTGGTTTTAAATGGCAAAAATCCAACTTTTCTAACTTCCTATGGCGGTTTTAATATCAGCTTACTGCCTGCTTTTAATCCCTCGATCATCCCCGTACTGGAAAATGGTGGAGTTTTCGCTCAACCAAATATAAGAGGTGGTGGAGAGTATGGTGAGAACTGGCATCGAGCTGGGATGCTGGAAAACAAGCAAAATGTCTTTGATGATTTTATTGCTGCGGCTGAATATTTGATCAAAGAAAAATACACCTCGCCTAAATACCTGGCCATTTCGGGAGCCTCAAACGGTGGGTTGCTGGTGGGGGCGGCCATGACTCAGAGACCTGAATTGTTTGGTGTGGCTTTTCCGGCAGTTGGCGTCATGGATATGCTTAGATACCACAAATTTACGGTCGGCTGGGGCTGGATGGTTGAGTATGGTTCTAGCGATAATCCTGAACAGTTTAAATACCTCATCAAATATTCACCTCTTCATAACATCAAAGAAGGCGTCTGCTACCCGGCAACTTTGATTACTACAGCTGATCATGATGATCGGGTAGTGCCTGCTCATTCTTTCAAGTTTGCGGCTACCCTGCAGGAAAAACAGGCCTGTGACAATCCAGTGCTGATCAGGATTGAAACCAGATCAGGGCATGGTTCAAGCAATATTACCAAAGCTCTGGATGAACTGACCGACAAATATTCTTTTATGTTTCATATCATGGGGGTTAAGCCCTTATACCAGTAAAGAAAAGGAAACACAGAAATTGGAAAGCGACAAGATAGGCGACGATATAAAGTTTCAGGAGCATTAGCTTGCCATTGAGTCCTGAGTGAATTAAAATCTTAAAAGGCGAGAAATTCAGCTAGAGAGGAGATAGACATGAAAAGAAAAGTAATTTGCCTGGCCATTCTGATGCTGTTTTGCTTATCGGTCGGTGGCCTTCAAGCTCAGGCTCAGGAAAAAAAATTAGGATTGGGCTTTATCGTAGGTGAGCCAACCGGCGTAATCGCTAAGTACTGGACCAGCAATCGCACCGCTTTTGATATTGCCGGTTCCTGGTCATTTTCTGGTGAGAACGCTTTTCATCTTCATGCCGATTATCTCTTACATAGCTTTATAAAGGTGGAAACAGGCAAGCTGGCCTTTTATTACGGAATTGGAGCCAGGCTAAACCTCCAGGATGATGCCAGATTTGGTATAAAAATACCGCTCGGATTGAGTTATACGTTCCCCAATACGCCGATTGACATCTTTTTTGAAATCAGCCCGGTTATGGATTTAATTCCAGATACAGAACTTAAATTTCTCGGTTTTGTTGGCGTACGCTACTTTTTCTGATTATCCGCGATGAAGAAACCGTAGGTATGATAAGAGTTTCAACAACCCGATCAGGCGCCCGGATTTTCTGACGCGCCAGAAATGACGATAACTTAGCCTGTAAATAAACCAAAAAGGCCAGTGGATTTTGGCGCGTGCCAGTAGCCTTTAAGCAGGGTGGGGATTTCTCCTTCTGCAATTCAAGAAGGTTAGAGCCTTTAACCTCCTGAAGCTTTACTGGCAGATTAGAGAGATGGTTGTGACTTAATCAAGGCAAGTTTTATATCCATTTTTCTCTCAAGAGAGACACAATATTCCTTATTCCTTATCTCATCTGATTGTAATTCTTTAATTGACAGCAATTCTTTCGGCGTCCTGCTCCTGGCGTGGGCAGCTACTTTCTGCTTCTTTGGTCAATCGCCAATTATTAGGCAATGGCCTGGAAAGCGCCAGCATCCTTTTTATCGCTTTCTCTCATAATTCCAGATTCCAGTTTGGCTCAAAAGTTTTAAATGGCAAGAGCTGTCTTCTTTTGGTACAGGCGTGACTTCTGATCAAAACCTGGTCAGCTTTATTTACCAGAGAAAAAAATAGTAAGAAATAAGTGGAATTTTGGCTGAAAAAGTTTAAAATTTCTGAAAAGCTTTTTAAAATCTGAGGAGGCGCAGGGTGCTGTCGTTAGCTGAGCAGATAATTCTGACTCTTTTAGTTCTGGCCACGGTGGTGGTCTTCTTTATCCCGGTCATCAAGCGGGTCTGGATTATTGTTTCCTGCCAGTATGAAAACCGGTTCGATTCGTTACTTAAGAGGTTTTTTTACACCTTTTTCAGGGTGATTCTCCAGCTCTGCACGCTACGCAACGAAAGAATCTGGGCCGGTCTGGCCCATGTCATGATTTTTTATGGTGCCCTGGCCTTTGATACCATGACCATTAACCATGTGCTGGAAGGCTATGTGGATGGCTTTTATCTCTTCGGGTCGTCTGCTTTTGGCCTGGTTTTTTCAGCCTCGGTTGATGCTTTTGCTATCACTGTCCTCGCCGGCATTTGCTTCTTTGCCATAAAGCGGTTTGTTCTCAAACCAAAAGCTTATAATACTTCGCCTTTTGATTCAGTTTTGATTTATAGCTTTATTTTCCTGGTGACGGCGACTTTCCTTTATTATGAAGCAATTCTTGTGGCCAGTCACCCAGGAGAAGCCCGCTGGGCCTGGCTCAGCCAGTTCATTGTCTCCAAACTTGGCCTGGCCAACCTTTCTCCGGCAGCCTTAGGGTTTAATCTAAAAATTTCTTACTGGCTTCATACCCTGGCTGTTTTTTCTTTTATCGCTTATGTACCGCACTCCAAGTATTTCCATATGTTTGCCGGGCCGGTTAATCTCTTTTTTAGAAAGCATGAGCCTTCCGGGACCATAAAGCCGCTTAACCTTGAAAGCGGGGAAAAATTCGGAGCTGAAAAAGCCACTGATTTTACCTGGAAGGATGCCCTTGATTCTTTCTCCTGCGTTGAGTGCGGACGCTGCCAGGATGTCTGTCCGGCCTTTTCGAGCGGCAAGACTCTATCGCCAAAAATGATTATTTATAATCTGGAGAAACATTTTCTGGCTTCTTTCGGGCCGATTAGAAAAAGGAAAAAAGGAGAGCTCAAGCGGCTGGTGCCGGAGGTCTTTAGTGAAGAGGAGATCTGGGCCTGCACCACCTGTGGTGCCTGTCTTCATGTTTGTCCTTTTGAAATTGAACATCCGAAAAAATTAATTGATCTCAGGCAGAATCTCGT
>JAKPXU010000220.1 GCA_029571905.1 Acidobacteriota bacterium
ACTGGCGCCTGTCCCTTTATCGCCGCCGACCAGCACGATCTTCTCCACCTTGGATAAAGGCTCGGCCACCGCTTTGGCCAGTTCTGGCAGCACCTTAATAAAGCTTTCCAGGAGAGCCGCCTCATTATATTTTTCCCAGGCCTGGGCCTTTTTGAGCATCGCTTCAGCTTCAGACAGGCCACGAAGCTTTATCTCCTCAGCTTTGACCTGAGCTTCAAGCCGCTGGGCTTCAGCTTTACCTCTGCCTTCCGCCACCAGCCTGGCCTCCTCCGCCTCGGCCTCAGCCCGAATCTGATACTTGCGGGCATCAGCCGGTTTTAGCACATTGGCTTCGAGTTCCTTTTCTTTCCTCTTTATTTCCAGATCCTCAAGCTTGATAGCTTCTCCTTTTTCTATTTCTTTAACCTTGGCCTCTTCTTTTTTTATTTCCTGAGTAACCCGGAAGCGTTCAAGTTCGTAAGAAAAATCAGCCTGGGCTTTCTTCTGATTGACAAAAACCTGGGACTCAGCTTTCTTGGCTTCATTTTCCCATTGAGCTTTGGCGATTTGAGCTTCCGACTGTAGGCGGGCGACCTCAGCTTCTTTTCTGGCCTGCGAAGACTTGATCGTAGCTTCCTTTTCTGTTTCAGCCTGGGCTATGGCCGCATCTCTTTTGGCGGCGGCGATCACCGGCTTGCTCAGAGCGTCGATATAACCCTGAGTATCGCTGATATCTTTGAGTGAAAAAGACAGCAGAACGAGGCCCATTTTAGCCAGATCTTCTCTGGTTATGTCAACCACCCGGCGCGAGAATTCATGCCTCCCCCGGTAGATTTCTTCAACCGTCATCGTTCCGATGACCTCGCGTATTTTCCCTTCCAGAACATTCATGGCCACATCGCGGATACCCTCTTTACCTGTCCCCAGGAATTGTTCGGCGGCCAGCTTGATAGCCATTTCGTTCGAGTCAACCTTCACCTGGGCCGAAGCTTCAGCCATGATGGGAATCCCTTCGTGAGTCAAAACCTCTGGTGTTTTGATCTGAAGACTGATTATCTCAAGTGGCAGAGTATAAACTTTTTCTATGAATGGCCAGACGAAGGTCCCACCCCCCAGTTTATATCTGTAGCCAATTTTCATCTTCCTCCCATCAGGGAG
The DNA here is from genome assembly GCA_029571905.1 of Acidobacteriota bacterium. GTDB lineage: Bacteria > Acidobacteriota > Aminicenantia > Aminicenantales > Saccharicenantaceae > Saccharicenans. Next base: position 1,138 of record JAKPXU010000220.1, read on the forward strand.
AGTCACCGTCCGCTTGCGGCCAGCAATGATTAAAGCCTCATTGGGCCCGACTTTTCGATACTGAGCAGATAGAAGAAGGCCAACTAAAACCAGAAAAACAATGATGGCCCCGATGATGATAAGCCAGGTGGTAAGTGGCATGATAAACCTCCCTCACTTCAAATCATATAAACAATCATAATTGACGATCAGACAAAAATAGGAAAAAG
>JAKPXU010000001.1 GCA_029571905.1 Acidobacteriota bacterium
TTTTTGATGAAGAAGGGAAGTACCTGGCTAAAATGCCAATAGCCATTAATTTAGATCGAGACTCAGTCTGGAAAAATGGTAAGTTTTACACGGTGGAAACGAGCCAGGGAGGGGTCCTGATGGTCAAGAGATTTAAAGTAACCCTCCTTTTTTAGCGTGAGGTGCTCTCCATAGTTTGGACAGAAAAGGGGCTTATAGCGGAGGGCAGCTAAGCCAGATTTCCCTAATTTCCCTATGGATAATCCAGCTCTATAGCCAGATCTCACCTTTGGCATACAGAGCAGCCTCACCCGATATTTTTACTCGTTCTCCCTGGTAATAGCAGAATATTTCCCCTCCCCGTTTTGAAAGTTGATAGGCTCGGAGATGTTCCTTCCCGAGCTTCTCAGCCCAATATGGAATTAAAGTACAATGGGCTGAACCGGTTAACCGGGTCTTCCGGCACACCAATATCAGGAGCAAAATACCTGGAAACAAAATCATATTTTCTACCCCTGGCAGGACTGAAGGAGACAGACAGCCGCGGGATTGCCGCCGAATACCCGGTTGGAAAAAGCATCTACCTGATAAAGAGGAATTCTCACCTTTTAAACTCCTCTCTTATATCCCTTAAATGCATCATAATTATAGGTAAATGGAGAAAATGAATAAACTGACGAATATCCTGGTTGGAGGTCAATACGATACATATATGAAGAGAGGTCATGATCTTTGCCTGTAATATAGAAATTGGCTAAATTTAAAAAAAAGAGATATTATTTTTTTAAAGGCATTATTAATCCATGTTGTCATCGACTGGTAGAAGCAAAAAAATATTTTCCCTCATCATATTGTTACTTAGTATCTCGGCGATATTCGTCTCCTGCAAGAATGAGCGATCTGGCTGGAAGGGCAAAGTGAAAGAGAAGAACGGAGTCGTTATCGTCAAAAATCCTGCTTATCCGCTTTATAAAACAAGCATATTAGAGATAGAAGAAGAACTGTCGCTGGGTGGATCAAGTGTAGGAAAGGAATATACCTTTGAACGCCTTTTTAGCCTTGATGTCGATGATTACGGAAATATCTATGCCTTAGATAATAAAGTTGCTCAAATTCAAGTCTTTGACAAAAATGGAAAATATTTCCGGTCGATAAGCTCTTTTGGGCAAGGGCCAGGAGAACTGCAGAGTCCTGACTTTATTCAAATAATGAATGATAAAGAACTCTGGGTCTGGGATCTTCAGACCCACCGCTTTCTTATTTTTTCCTTAGCTGGCGAATATCTCAGAGAAATTCTGGTCACTCATCTAATTTATCCACTGGAACCAATTGGCTGGGATAGCGGGGGAAATCTGATGGCCTACCTGCTGCCGCCCCCGCCTGTCAGCGGCCTTCAACTGGTCAGGCTAAGCAATAATCTGAAGACAATGATGACTATCTACGTTGTACCTAAAGACGAATCATATCTAAAGAAAAAGATCAGGTTATTGGAACCTGAACCGTGCTGCACTCTTTCGACAGATGATCTGGTGATATGGGGAGAGGCGAAAAAATACGAACTTCAGATTCTTAACCCAGAAGGGAAACTGATCAAAAAAATAATACGTAGCTGTAAACGGGTCAGACTTTCGGACCAGGATAAGAAGGAACTCGAAGAAAGACATAATCGGTCGAGACTGGGTGGAGCGGGTTATAAACCGATCTTTCCGAAGTACTTTCCATATTTTCGAGATATCTCGGTTGATGAACAGGGACGGATATTTGTCTTTACCTTTGAAGGAGAGAAAGAAAAGCCAGGTTTTTATTATATCGATATCTATGATCCTGAAGGACGGTATATAGGACACAGTTTGTCCAATATAACGGCCAGCGATTTAGTCTGGAAAAATAATAAGCTTTACACAATTGAGAGGGACGAGGAAGGATTTTATGTTATCAAAAGATATGACCTCCGCTGGAATTACTGAAACCGAAGCTTTTCATTTTATATCTTGCCAGGATCACTGTGACACCATAGAAAATATATTTTCGCCTATGATATTTTGGCCGAAGCTTTTAATGAGGCCGGCGGAAAGGGCGAAATTACTGGCCTTTTAAGTTGAGGTTATTTTGACCATTAAGAAACAAAAACAGTTTTTTGCTTGCCTGAAGACAACTTATTTAACTTTTTTTATTCTATTATCTTTCGTCTTTTTTTCTCCGCTTTCAGGGTTTACTAAGGCAGCTCATTCTAAGAGCTTTTGGTTAAAACAGGATCTGGTTATAGGGCAAGAAGGCGGAGATAAAAACCTGGTGCTGGCCGGGGTTGAGAATATAGCCCTTGACTCTGAGGAAAATATTTATGTATTAGATAGAAAAAATTTCAGAATTCAAAAGTTTAGTCCGGAAGGTCGGTTTTTAAGCAGTGTAATTATCGGTAGGGGCCAGGGCCCGGATGAAGTCTCTGCCATATTGTCCATAGCAGTTACCGTGAACGGTGGAATCTATGTTTTAGATAGAGAAGGGAGAAAAATACTCATAATCGATGAAAAAGGCAATTTTAAAAAATCTTTCAATCTCGAATTTAATGCTACCAATATTGTTTCCTGTTCAAACCAGGAGCTGGCCATATTGGGCTTTTACAAGGATTTAATTTTGCATATTTTTAGTTTAGATGGAGTTTATTTAGATTCATTTGGGGAGCCGTTTGAAGTACCGGCCTCTTATGCTAAATATAAAAATTTTCCTCAACTGAAGTCGCCAAAGAGAGCTGATTTCTCTCGAGACAGCACCATTCTTTTAGTGAACCCTTATAAATATGAAATAGTAACCTATAAGAAGAGCAAGGTAGATGGTATCATTTCCTATAAATCAGATTTTTTCAGGCCGCTGGAAATAAAGGAGCGAGGAGAAGGGATGATCAGTATGGTCTTTCCCTGGGTCTCTGCTCTGAAATATCAAAACAAGCTCTACGTAACTATCGATGATTTAAACAGCGACACACCCAATCAATTAGATATCTTCGAAAAAGGAAAATTTGTCAGTTCGGTAAAACTTAAGGGCTTTGCTTACACCATCGATAAGAAAGGACGAATCTATTGCGCTGAAGGTGAAGATGTTCCACAGGTGGTTAGATATTTTGTTCAAGAAGGCAAATAAAGAGAAAGGAAATGTGGATCTTTGGATTTTCAATTATCGAGATAAGTCTGAAACAGAAAGGCTAATCGGGGCAAAGGAATAAGCTATTATGCTAATTCAAGCTGGCCGGATGATTTATGCTTTAGCCCTCTTACTAGTAGCAATCTTATTGAACCTATCTGCTCAGACAACAAATATAAGCGAGCCTTTAGTGGAAAAAGATGTTAAAGAAAACAAAGCAATAATCCAGTATCTTGGCCATAGCGGTTGGGCTATTAAGACACAAAATCACATCTTAATATTCGATTATGTTGGACAAAATGAAGAGTCACTGAGCAAAGTTATCAATCCAGCTGAAGTAAACCGCAAAAAGGTGTTGGTATTTGTTTCCCATGATCATCCTGATCACTATTCTTCAGCTATTTTTAATTGGAGCAAAAGTATTAACGATATAAATTATATTCTTGGTTGGAAATTGGAGATGGGTAGCCGTTGTCTGTGCTTAGGGCCCAGGGAGAAGAAAAGCCTGGATGGCCTGGATATATGGACGATAAAATCTACAGATGAAGGTGTGGGCTTTCTGGTCAAAGTTGATGGTTTGGTCATATTTCACGGGGGAGATCATGCCTGTTGGGGCGGATCGATAGATAGTTTTTCCGGGGAAATAGATTATTTAGTCAGGGTAGAAGATAAGATTGACATCGTTTTTCTAGCTCTGGCCGCAGGCAATGGTCAAAGAAGTGAGAGCATTACCCGAGGAATATTCTACGCTGTTGAAAAACTCCGGCCAAAGGTTATGTTCCCCATGCACGCCGGTGGGAAAGAATATCTTTATAAAGAATTTGCTCAGGAAGCAGAAAAGAAAAACCTCAAAACAAAAGTCTGTTATTGTTTAAATAGAGGAGACGAACTTATCTATCAAAATGGCGAGATAAAAAAAGGTCGCTCAAAAATGGGATGAGTTATTTACAGACTACACGCTGATTAATTTCACCTATAAAAATCAACCGCTATCAGGATTCTGGCTTGGTCAGCTTTAAAAGGACGGCTTTTGCATTACTCGCTATGTGACTTCTTGCCGGCTTCGAAATTTAATGAGAACTTTCTGATTCTTTATCACTTTCTGTACCACTTTGAGTCACTCTGATTGGCGCTAGCCTGACTGTTTTGCCATGCCTTGAAGCTGGATTAGCCCTCTGCTAAAATCCATCTATGAATAAAGCCCTCATCCTTGATTTTGGGTCGCAGTATACCCAGCTTATTGCCCGAAAAGTCCGCGAACTTAGCGTTTATTCTGAAATCCATCCCTATAACCTTCCCCTCGAGAAAATAAAAGCTCTCACCCCTGGTGCCATCATCCTGTCCGGCGGGCCAAAAAGCGTCTATGAGGCTGACTCGCCTCATCCTGATCCGGGCCTCTTCCAGCTGGGAATTCCCATTCTTGGTATCTGCTACGGACTCCAGCTCATTGCCCACCACCTGGGAGGAAAGGTTGAAAAAGCTCCTCGCAAAGAATATGGTTTTGCCTCGCTTCGGATTCTGGATAGACACGGGCTTCTCCATGGCTTAAATGATAAAACTCAGGTCTGGATGAGCCACGGCGATCGTCTCGAGACAATTCCAGAAGGTTTCGCTATTACCGCCAGGACCTCAAACTCAAAGGCTGCCGTCATAGAAAATCGCGACCTTAAAATCTACGGGGTTCAATTTCATCCGGAGGTGGCTCATACGGCTGAAGGTAAAAAAGTGCTGGCCAATTTTCTCTTTCGCCTCTCAGGTCTTAAAGTTGACTGGAACATGAAATCTTTTATTGAGCAAAAAGTCAAAGAAATTCAGAAGGAGGTTGGCCAGGAAAAAGTCATCTGCGGCCTGAGCGGCGGTATTGACTCGCTCGTTGCTTCACTCCTCATTCAGAAAGCAGTTGGTCGCCAGCTTTACTGCATCTTTGTTAATAATGGCCTCCTTCGTCAGGGTGAATATGAAAATCTTCTTCAGGAATTCCGTCAGAAATTCGCTCTTCAGGTCATTGGTGTCGAAGCCCAGGACAGGTTTCTTGACAGGCTAAGGGGAGCCACCTCCCCCGAAAAGAAGCGCCAGATAATCGGCCGGGTTTTTATTGAGATTTTTGAAGAAGAAGCTAAAAAGCTGGGCGGGGTTAAATTCCTGGCCCAGGGTACAATTTACCCTGATGTCATCGAAAGCACTTCGGTCAAAGGGCCTTCTCACCGTATAAAATCGCACCATAATGTCGGCGGCCTACCAGCTAACCTCCAATTCAGGTTAGTCGAGCCACTGCGTGAACTCTTTAAGGATGAAGTCAGGTCTCTGGCCCTCGAGCTCGGAGTAAGTCGGGAGCTTATCCATCAGCATCCTTTCCCCGGACCAGGCCTGGCAGTAAGAATCATCGGCGAAGTCAACCAGAACAGCCTGCGGATGGTCAGAGAGGCCGAGGCTATTGTCCTCGAAGAGGTTCGCCGGGCAAGAATTTATAACAAGCTCTGGCAGGCTTTCGCTGTGCTTCTACCGGTGCGGTCAGTTGGGGTCATGGGCGATCAACGCACCTATCAGCAGGTCGTGGCGATTCGCCTGGTCGAAAGCTCTGACGGCATGACGGCCAACTGGTATCAGGCCCCGCCCGAGCTTTTAAAGAAAATTTCAACCAGAATCGTCAATGAGGTTGACGGCGTTAACCGGGTGGTTTACGATATAACTTCGAAGCCACCGGGAACAATTGAATGGGAATAAACCCCTCTTTGCCCGCTTAAATAAGGCCAGCTAACATGGATAACTCTTTTATTCATCTTCATGTCCATACCGAATACAGCATTCTGGATGGAGCCCTGCGGATTTCCGATCTGGTAAAAACGGCCAGCCAGCTCAACATGCCGGCCGTAGCCATAACCGATCATGGGAATGTTTTCGGCGCTATTGAGTTTTTCAAGACGGCCAGAAGCCAGGGTTTAAAACCAATCCTGGGCTGCGAAGTTTATGTTGCTCCCAAATCCAGACTGGAGAAAAAAACCGGTAATGGCGATGAGGGTGGAAATTATCATCTGATTCTTCTGGTCAAGGATGAAAAGGGTTATCGCCATCTCTGTCAGCTTATTACCAGTGCTTATCTGGAAGGCTTTTATTACCGCCCAAGAATTGATAAGGACATTTTGCGTGAACATTCCTCCGGACTGATTGCTTTTTCCAGTTGCCTCAAGGGCGAGATCAATGATTTTCTGGTTAAAGACATGGATGATAAAGCCGAGGCAGCCGCCAGGCAGTACCTTGAGATTTTCGGCGAAGAAAATTTCTACCTTGAAATTCAGGATCACGGCCTTCCCGAGCAGAAAAAAATCCTGCCGAAAATAGCTGACCTGGCTCGCCGGCTTAGTATCCCCCTTGTTGCCACCAATGACGTCCATTTTCTCCAGAAAGAAGACGCTCAGATTCAGGACATTCTTCTCTGCATTCAGACCGGGAAAAAGCTATCAGACTCGGATAGGATGCATTTTTCAAGCGACCAGTTTTATCTTAAATCATCAGCCGAAATGCGGGAGTTATTCAAAGACTATCCGGAGGCAATTGATAATACCAGGCATATTGCCGCCCGTTGCAACTTTGAATTTCCATTCGGTAGCCATTTTCTGCCCCATTTTAAAGCACCCGATAATAAGAATCTCCGTGATTATTTTGAAGAAATCAGTCAAGAGGGGTTTAAGCAACGGCTGCCTCTTATTCAGGAAAAGATAAATAGCAGGCAAATCGCCCATACTCTTGAAGAGTATCGCCAGAGATTCGAGCGGGAAATAAAGCTTATCGAGCAGATGGGCTTTGAAGGCTATTTTTTAATTGTCTGGGACATGATCAAAGCGGCCCGCGACCGCGGTATTCCGGTCGGTCCAGGACGGGGCTCGGCCGCCGGCAGCCTGATCGCTTATTGTCTGGGGATTACCCAGATTGATCCGATTGAGTATGACCTTCTCTTCGAGCGCTTTTTAAACCCGGAAAGAATCAGTCTGCCCGATATTGATATCGATTTCTGCGGGCGCCGCCGCCAGGAAATAATTGATTATGTCACCGAAAAATACGGCCGCGAAAATGTCTGCCAGATAGTGACCTTCGGGACGATGGCTGCCCGCCAGGCTATACGGGATGCCGGCCGGGTGATGGAAATTCCGCTCCACGAAGTTGACCGGGTGGCCAAGCTCATCCCGGCGCAGGGTCCCGAGGCCAATATTGAAGGTGCCTTAAAATCTGTGCCGGAACTAAAAGAGATCTATCAAAAAAATGACCGGATGGCTAAATTACTCGATGCCGCTCGTAAACTCGAAGGTCAGGTTCGTCATCCTTCCATTCACGCCGCCGGTATTGTTATCACGCCTAAACCTCTGGTTGAGTTTATCCCCCTTTATCAATCAACCCGGGGTGAAATTACAACAATGTTTCCTATGGGTGACATTGAAGCCATCGGGCTGCTCAAAATGGACCTTCTCGGTCTGCGCAACCTGACGGTCATTTCCGATGCTCTCCAGCTTATTGAGCGGGAAACCGGTAAAAAAATCGATCTGGATAAAATCCCTTTAACTGACCCAGAGACTTTTCACATTTTTCAACAGGGAGCAACGGACGGAGTATTTCAGTTTGAAAGTTACGGCATGAAAGAGCTGCTGAGGCGTTTTAAACCAGAGCAATTCCGCGACTTAATTGCCCTCAATGCTCTTTACCGGCCGGGGCCTCTCAAAAGCGGCATGACTGAAGAATTTATTCAAAGAAAATATCATCCGGAAAAAATCAGTTATGAGGTACCGCAGCTTGAGCCAATCTTAAAAGAAACGCTGGGTATTATCGTTTATCAGGAACAGGTCATGCGCGTCGCCACCGATCTGGCCGGCTTCACCCTGGCTGAGGCTGATGTCCTGCGCAAAGCTATGGGGAAAAAAGTCAAAGAAATAATGAAATCCCAGAGGGACAGATTCATCCAGGGGGCCCGCAAAAAAAGTATTCCTGCTGCCAAAGCAGAAAAAATATTCGACCAGATTGCTCAATTTGCCGAATATGGCTTCAATAAATCGCACAGCGCCGCCTATGCCTACTTAGCTTACCAGACAGCCTATCTGAAGTCTCATTATCCTGCTCATTTTATGGCAGCTCTGCTGACCTCGGAAGCTGAAAAGGGCGATACAGACCAGATTATTAAATATGTCAATGAGTGCCGCGAGCTGGGGATTAATGTCCTCCCGCCTGACATCAATTACAGTCATTATCATTTTTCAGTGGAGGGACAGAATATCCGCATGGGACTGTCAGCTATTAAAAATGTCGGGGAGAATACAATCAAAGAAATCATCACCTTAAGAGAAAAGAAAGGCGGTTTTAAGAGCCTCTTTGACCTTTTTGAAGAATATGACTCGCGGATTTTAAACCGCAAGGCTCTGGAAAGTTTGATCAAGGCCGGCGCTTTTGATTCTCTCGGCTGGAAACGCTCACAGCTTTTTGAGTCGATTGATACCCTTCTTGAATACGGCCGCCAGAAACAGAAAGCCAGAGAAGAGAGAGCGCTCTCTCTTTTTGGCGACGAATACCTTCCACCCCCGGAAATTCCCTCTGATGTGTTGACAATTAACGAATGGGAAGATGAGCTGCGCCTGACCTACGAAAAAGAGGTCCTGGGCACTTATGTTTCGAGCCATCCTCTGGCTTCTTATAAATCGAGGCTGCCAGCCATAACCAGCCATCTGGTTGAAGCTCTCGACCCGGAAAAGGATTTTGACCGGGAAGTCAGACTGGCCGGAATAGTTGTTTCAGTCAAGATCTTGAAGACCAAAAAGGAAGAAAGGATGGCCACATTGGTACTGGAAGACCTGACTGGCCAGGTGGATGTGACGGTTTTCCCCGATGCCTTCAATAAATTTAATCCCTACCTTCTGGAGGGACAGATCATCTGGCTTAAAGGTAAAATGTCAGCCGATGGTTTCGAGTCAAAAAAGATCATCGCCTCTCAAATTATGCCTCTGTCTGAAGCATTTGAAAAACTGGCGAGAAAAATCACGGTTAAAATTGCGCTGGAGACGGTGTCCGAAGACACACTCGAACGGTTAAAGCAAATTCTCTCCGTATTTCCCGGCGAATGCCCGCTTTATCTGGAGCTCGAGAATTCTTCATCTACTTATCTTGTCCAGTCAGCGCAGTTCCAGACAGTCTTCCCTTCGCAGCTTTTAATTGACCAGCTGGAAGGACTGCTGGGTAAGGGGACAGTTCATCTGGAATATTGACCTCCCTGACCTGCTGACCACCAGATTGACAGAAAAAGGCTAAAAATGTAGAGTAAATTATCAATTTTCTAATTATTTATGACTGATTTAGCGAGGAAATAAGTGGCTTATAACCTGATTGTGGCTTCCAATAGCCCGGTTTTACAAAAGCTCTGTCAGTCTATTTTTACAGAGGAGACTTATCATCTTCATCTAGCCAGCAATCTGGATGAAATCAATCATTTTCTTGATAGTTTTACACCTGAGGCCATTATCCTCGAACCCTCGATTCTGGATTCAATAGAAAATGCTCTTAATTTCAACAATCGATTATTGACCGCCGGTCGGGTGCCTCTTTTCCTGGTAGCAGGAACCTTTGAGCCGCTGGCCAGGGAATTTCTACCTCTCCTCAGACCAGAACAGGTCTTCTACAAGCCTTTTTATTCAGACAGCCTGGCCGAAGCGATCAGAGAGGCCATCGAAAAAAATAGGGTTCCTGATACCTTACCAGAGGAGCTGCCCGAAATTAAGCCAGGTCAGAAAAACGCCGCGCCAGCCACTCTGCCTTCAGATTTAAGACGCGAGATTCGTTTGCTTGTCCAACAAGAAATTCAAACAGCAGAAAAGGAACTTGAAGAAAAAATCAGGCAGAGCCTGATGCCGGAGATCAAATCACTTTTCGACCAGCAGGAACCTGGCACCAGTGATCTTATCCACAATCAGGGGAGAAAAAGTTAGCATGACGACAGAAGAAAAGAAAATCCTGGAAAAATCCTACGACCCCAAACCAGTCGAAGCTAAATGGTCAAAATTCTGGCTGGATAACAGGCTGTTTGAAGGCCAGGTAAAATCCAGTAAACCTAAGTTCTCTATGGTTTTGCCCCCACCGAATGTTACCGGCGTATTGCATATGGGACACGCCTTGTGCTTTACTTTGCCAGATATTATTGTCCGCTGGAAAAAAATGCAGGGGTACAACACCATGTGGCTGCCGGGAACCGACCATGCCTCGATCGCCGTTCATAATGTCATCGAGCAGAGTTTAAAAGAGAAAGGGCTGAGCCGGGAAAAAGTCGGCCGGGAAGAGTTCCTTCGTCTGGCCTGGGAATGGAAGAAGAAATATGGTGGAGTTATTACCGAGCAGCTCAAATGCCTGGGCTGTTCTCTGGACTGGTCGAGGGAAAGATTTACTCTCGACGAAGGTTTCTGTAAGGCTGTCAATTATGTTTTCGTTTCACTCTACAATGAAGGCCTTATTTATCGCGATTATTATCTCGTTAACCGCTGCCCACGCTGCCAGACCGTTCTTTCTGATATTGAGATTGAGCATCAGGAAGTAAAAGGCCATCTCTGGTATATAAGATACCCATTGCCCGACTCCAGCGAGGAACTGGTGGTGGCTACCACCAGACCCGAGACAATGCTGGGTGATACAGCCGTAGCTGTTCATCCCGATGATGAGCGCTATAAAAAGTTTCATGGAAAGAAAGTTCTGCTGCCGCTTCAAAACCGCCTTATACCGGTCATCACTGATGAACAGGTCGAAAGAGATTTCGGAACCGGAGCAGTTAAAGTCACGCCTGCTCATGACCCGGTTGACTTTGAGCTGGGCAAAAAGCACGGACTGGAGCAGATTATTGTGATTGATGGCAGCGGCCATATGACTGAAGCAGCTGGCGAGGAATTTAAAGGACTGGATCGTTTTGTCTGCCGCGAGAAAGTCGTTGAAAAGCTTAAAGGTCTCGGTTATCTGGTTAAAGTTGAGGATTACAGCCATGCCGTCGGTCACTGTTACCGCTGCAAGACGATTATTGAACCCTTTCTTTCCTGGCAATGGTTTGTCAAAATCGAACCTCTGGCCAAAGAAGCGATCAAGGCTGTAGAAGACGGGAAAATTGTCTTTATCCCTGAGAATTGGACCAAAACTTATTTTGACTGGATGTATAAAATTCATGATTGGTGTATTTCGCGGCAGTTGTGGTGGGGACATCGCATCCCTGCTTATTACTGTGAGAATTGCCACCACATCATGGTCGCCATGGACAAGCCAGCCGCCTGCGAGCATTGCGGTGGACCGGTCATTCAGGATGAGGACGTCCTTGACACCTGGTTTTCTTCTGCTCTCTGGCCCTTCGCTACTCTGGGCTGGCCTGAAGAGACTGAAGACCTTAAAGTCTTCTATCCAACCGATTTGATGTCAACCGGTTTTGACATCATTTTCTTCTGGGTGGCAAGAATGATTATGATGGGTCTTAAATTTATGAAGGACGTCCCCTTTAAAGAAGTTTTCATCAATGGCCTGGTCCGCGACGTGAAGAAAAGGAAAATGAGCAAGTCAGAAGGCAATATTATTGATCCGCTGGAAATGATCGACAAATACGGAACAGACGCTCTACGCTTCACCTTAGCTTCACTGGCCGTTCCCGGGATGGATATTGCTCTATCCGAAGAAAGAATGGCTGGTTACCGGGCTTTTGCCAATAAAATCTGGAATGCCTCCCGCTTTGTCTTGATGAATCTCAGCGAGGAGAAAACCGAGACTGATCCTCAGGCTTTGACTCTGCCTAACCGTTGGATTCGCAGTCGTCTGACCAGAGTTATTGAGGAGCTTAATGATTCTTTGAAAAATTATAGATTCTATGAGGCAGCCGAGACTATTTACCATTTTATCTGGCACGAATTCTGCGACTGGTATATCGAATTTATCAAACCAGAGCTCAAGCAAGGCAATAAAAATACGCAGGCCATGATGCAAGACACACTCACTCAAATTCTAAAACTGCTCCATCCTTTTATGCCCTTTATCACCGAGGAACTCTGGCATCATCTGCCAGGAAGTGGCTTATCACTTCTCGCCGAAACCTGGCCGGTGGCTGACCAGCGATGGCTGGATGAGGAAGCAGAAGAGACGATGAAGTTTCTGCAGGAGCTTATTTCTGAAGTCAGGAGGATTCGGGCCGAAAACGAGCTGCCGGTCAGGGAAAAGGTTAACCTCTGGATAAGTGACCGAGATAAGAGCCAGAAGCTGGCCGGGGCACATGAAGAAGCTATTAGACTTCTGGCTGGTGTGGAGCGAATCGAATACGTGACCGAAATGCCATCCGCCGGGCACCTTATTAAAGGAGTAGCAGGGACAACTGAGATTGGATTACAGCTGGCCAGGTCTATTGATAAAGAGCAGGAAATGGAACGCCTCCAGAAGGAACTGGTCCGTCTGGAAGAAGACCTGGGCAAACTTATCGTGCGCCTGGAAAACCCTGATTTCAAACAAAAGGCACCTCAACAAGTGGTGGCAGAGCATGAGCAGCGATGCCAGGAACTTGAGCTTAAAAAAGAAAAGTTACTTAAGAGCTTGTCAGAGTTGAGAGAGCTTTAGTCTCGAGCTAACCGCTAAGAACATAAACCATGGGTACCATAAACTTTGGCGAGCTAACTTTTAGATTTTCCAGCCTGGACTCCACTATGAATTTCGGTCGCACACTGGCCAGGCTTGGCTTTCCAGAGGGCACAGCCGTTCTGGCCGATGAACAGACGGCCGGTCGAGGTACTAAAGGCCGCTGGTGGCACTCATCGGCTAAAAAGGGTCTCTATGTATCTTTTCTGCTGCGGCCGCCGGCCGGGCTTTTACATCTTTTGCCGCTGGCGGCCGGGCTGGCGGCAGCCGAGGCTGTAGAGGAGTTGGCCAGAGTAGATATGAGTCTAAAATGGCCTAATGATCTTCTTTTTAGAGGCAAAAAGATCGGCGGGATTTTGTGCGAAGCAGAGACTTCAACCACCGGTCAAGCTGATGTTATTGCCGGCTTTGGCCTAAATCTTAACCATCATCGGGAAGATTTTGCTGAAGAAGTGGCAGACCTGGCTACTTCGCTTCTTATTATCACCGGGCAGACTTACCAACCGGAACAATTATTCCAGCTTCTTGGTAGGAAATTCCAGTTCTGGTATAATAAGCTCAAAGAAGGGCAAGCAAAATTAATTGTCGGCAGATTTGAAGCCAGGCTTTCTTTTTCTCCTGGTCAGACTGTGATTATCAAAGACCGAGAAGGAAAGGTCTCAGGGCAGTTTGGTGGTCTAGCTCAGGATGGAAGCTTAATTCTTCAAATCGGCCAGGAAAACAAAAAATACTATGCTTCAGAAATAGTTAGAGTGTTAAGTTAAAGTGATAAATTGAAACCACGACCAGGAGAAAACGATGATCATGACCTTTGACATTGGCAATACAACCATTGCTCTCGGCCTTTTTAAGGCTAAAAAATTGTTGACCAGCTGGAAAATAAAAAGCGACAGAGAAAAAACAGCCGATGAATATGGCCTGATTCTCTCCGACCTGCTCGGATACCAAAAGCTTTCCTGCCAGGAAATTAAGGGTGCCATTATTTCGTCCGTGGTTCCACCTATCACTCCTGTTATCGAGCAAGCGATGGAGAAATATTTCAAGGTCAAACCATTGCTGGTCGGACCGGGCCTTAAAACCGGCATACCAATTCTTTATGAGAATCCCGCCGAGGTTGGTCCAGACCGGATTGTGGCCGCTTACGCCGCCTATAAAAAGTATGGCGGGCCCTGTCTTGTCGTTGATTTTGGGACAGCCACTACTTTTGATGCTATCTCAGCCGCCGGTGAATATCTGGGGGGATCAATTGCCCCTGGAATTCAAATTTCGGCTGAGGCTCTTTATCTGCGAACAGCTCGCTTACCCCGAATCGAGATTAAAAAGCCCAAAATGGCTATCGGTCGCAATACTGTTTCGAGTATGCAGTCTGGACTTTATTTTGGCTATATAGGACTGGTCAACCAAATTATCAGTGAGATGTCAGCTGAACTCCAGGCCAAACCGATAGTGGTAGCCACCGGCGGTCAGGCCGAGCTTATTGCTACTGATATCAAGGCTATAGATCATTTTGAACCAAATCTGGTCCTGGAAGGTCTGAAGTTGCTCTATGAAAAAAACCGCCCTCGGGAGAAAAAATGACGCAGGATGAGACCGGCCGCCAGCACTACTACCAGGAGATTGCCCGCCGCTTTTTAAGGCATCAGACCAGTATGTTCTTTCTGCCACCGCGCGACCTGGCTCTCATCTCAGATTGGGAAAAACTGGGAATACCGCTTGAGCCAATTCTTGAGGGCATTGACCGGACTTTTTCCAGGCAACTTAAAAGAAAAAAAAAGAGAAATATCTATTCACTCAGTCAATGTGAAAGAGAAATATTAAAAGCTTATGCCAGTTATCAGGAGAGGCTCATCGGTCAGACCTCACCTCCGATTGAACCCGATAAAAAAATAAATAAAGCCAGGGCTGAGATTGAGGCTTTCCTCAAGGGATTGCCGACCGAATTTGAGAAGCTAAACGAATTATATAAAGTAGCTCTGGAGATTCTAAATAAGAGTGAACCAGATGAAAATAAACTCGAAGAACTGGATGAAGAGATTGACCGATTTGTCTTCCAGCTCATACCGGAGGAAGAGAAAAAGGCTGGGTTAAAAGAGATTCGACGGGAATTTCCAGGCAAGCCGGAAGCGGTTTTGACTGAAATTCAGCAGACAAGACTGGTTAAGGAGAAGAGGCAGCTTTATCACCTTCCTTATGTCTCCCTTTTTTATTATTGAAACCATAATGTCAAATTTAATCAAAATTAATAGACTATAAATGAAAGAAAAACCATGGAAAAAGAAATAATTGAATTTTTAGAAAAAAATAGAAAACCAATCAGTCTGGAAAGACTGGGTCGAATTCTTAAGTTGAATAAAGGAGAAAAACGAAAATTAAAGGGACTGGTCAGATACCTGGAGAAACAGGGACTGCTTAAGCTGAAAGGCGATCTGGTCATGCCTCTGCCCAGAAGTAAAGTCATCAGAGGAACGATCTCTTTAAACAAGCGCGGTTTTGCTTTTGTTACCCCAGAAACAGCAGAAGATGGTGCCGAGGATATTTTTATCCCACCAGGCCAGACAGCAGGGGCTCTAACCGGTGACCTGGTTGAAGTCATAGTCAAAGAAGAAGGACAAAAAGGTAAGGCAGAAGGACGGGTAACCAGGATTTTAAAGAGGGGGCGGACCTCTATTTTCGGTTTGTATCTTGAGATAAATTACCAGCCATTTGTTCTCCCTATGGATACTCTTCATGAAGAGCCATTCCTGGTAAAACTTAAAAACCGCCAACGGCCAAAACCAGGGCAGATTGTAGAAATTGACAGAAGTAGCCTGGAAGTCAGAAAAATCCTTGGCTATCAGGATGAACCTGGGGTGGATCTGAAGGTGGTTATCAATCAGCATAACCTGTTTGAAAAATTTAGCCCGGAGACACTGGCAGAAGCTACCACTCTGCCAGCCGAACCACTGAGCGAAGACTTTATAGGGCGCGTCGATTACAGAAATTGGACAACGGTAACCATCGACGGGGAGAAAGCCCAGGATTTCGACGACGCCCTGAGCATCAGAAAACTGAGCAATGGGCATTATCTTCTAGGAGTCCATATAGCCGATGTCTCCCATTATGTCCGGCCGGGCTCAGCTCTCGACCGCGAGGCCTACCTGCGCGGAACCAGCGTTTATTTTCCCGATCTGACCCTGCCCATGCTGCCCGAAAAATTATCTAACGATCTGTGCAGTTTGAGGCCTCAAGTTCCGCGCCTCACCGTCTCGGCTGTGATGGAAATAGACGAAAAGGGAACTATTCTTCAGAGTGATTTTCACCCCTCGGTTATTCAAACCACGGAGAGAATGACCTATACCTCCGTTTATAAAATCTTCCAGGGAGATCCAGGAGAGCAGAACCGTTACCAGCATCTCCATGCTGATCTTTTTCTTATGAGGCATCTGGCCCGGATTCTTAAGCGAAAACGTCTCCGCCAGGGCAGCCTTGATTTTGATTTGCTTGAACCTGAACTTATTTATCGGGAAGGATTGCTGACGGCAGTTGTTCCTTCAGAGCGAAATGAAGCTCACAGTCTGGTAGAGGAATTTATGCTGGCCGCTAATGTGGCTGTTGCTGTTTATCTCAGTGAACATAATTATGGCTGTATTTATCGTGTTCACCCTGCTCCGACTCGTTCCGACCTGGAAAAATTAAAGAGCCTCCTGGTCCACTTCGGGCTGGAATTGCCTCGGGCCAGTCAGATTAAATCGACTGATCTCCAGAAAATTATTGAGAGCTTTAAAGGCCAGCCTGAGGAAAAATTCATAACCATTCAGGTTTTGAGAGCTATGCGCCTGGCCGTTTATTCTGATAAAAACTGTGGTCATTTTGGTCTGGCACTGCCGGTTTATACGCATTTTACCTCACCTATTCGTCGCTATCCTGATCTCGTTGTTCATCGTCTCTTGAAAAGAGCCCTGGCCAGGAAAAAACCGAGGCCTCTGCCCCTGGCTGACATCGCCCTTCACTGTTCCCAGCGAGAAAGACTGGCTGATGAAGCAGAAAGAGCTCTTATACAATGGAGAATTCTGCGCCTCCTGAAAAATAAGCTGGGCGAGGAATTCGTCGGGATGATAACCGACATTAACCGGGCTGGACTGGTGGTCGAACTTGACGATTACTTCATAGATGGCCTGATACCTTATTCCGCTCTGGGCGACGATTACTTTTTAAGAAGAGACGAAAAAACACTGCGCGGACGGCAAAGTGGAGTAACCTTCTCGCTCGGGGAAAGAGTTATAGTCAGGATGGTTAGCTGCAACCCGATCCTTAAAAAGGTCGAATTTGTCCTGGCCGGAAAAATTGATTAGAACAAGTGAGAGCCAAAGATGAACTCTGCTGAGACAGTTTTTTATGCCCTGCCGGCTGGAGAATGGTCAGAGTTAGCCGGAGGAGGACAGCACTCAGGTCAGATTCTGGGCAACCAGGGCCAATTTCAGGCAAAAATCGAAGCAAGCAGGCTGCCTTCAGAAAGATTTAATCTGCCCTATTTAAAGATAAAAACCAGCCAGCCTTTTGAAGTCAGGTGGGGAGACAATTTTCAAATTAAGCTTCCAGGTTTTAACCTGCCCATTCCGGCTCGAGTAATCTATCCCCAGGCCAATCAGCTAACAAAAAAAGAAGAAAAGCTCATCCAGTGCCTGGATAGATACGCTGAGGGTGAGAAGGCGATGCTGCTGGCTCTAACCGAAGAAACTGGCCTTCAAGGTTTGAGAGAAAAAGAGCTGGAAGACTTTTGCCGACTGCCTTCCTCCCAGCTCACTCAATTGGCCCTGGAGCTCGAAAAAGAGGGCCAGCTTTTTATTCTGGAATTTTCTCCGCTTTTTCTTCTGAGCAGAAAGAGCTTTGACTTTCTGCTGACCAAAATGATGAGTTACATTGAAGATTATCACCAGCGGCGGCCAGCTGAAACCGGTCCATCGATTAAAAAGATCCAGGAGAGATTCAAGTTGCCAAAGCCTGTTTTGCAACTGGCTTTAAATCGTCTCATAAAGGATGGGCAGGTGGAAATAAGCGGCGAACAGGTCTGGCGGCACGGTTTTGAAATCAGCCTATCAAAAGAAGAAGATGAGATCATGACAGCCATTGAGAAGATGCTTCTGGAACAGAAGTTTTCTGCCTCTTCTTTGGAAGAGCTGGCCAGAAAATTTAAAGTTCACCCTCAGCGCCTGGAAACGATGACCGAGCTCCTTCTCCAGAAAAAGAAGGTAGTCGAAAGTCCGGATGGTTTTATTCTTCATGCCAGCTGGCTGGAAGAAATTAAAAAAAAGCTGGAAGAAAGAAAGAGAAATGGCCAGAGGGAATTAACCGTAGGCGAGTTTAAAAAATTAACTGGCTTATCAAGAAAATACGCTATCCCACTGCTCGAATTTCTGGATGAATTGGGTCTTACCCGCCGGAGCGGCTCGAAAAGGATAATTCTCTAACTGAGTCTGGCCAGAGGTCAGGGTTATTTTTTTTCTTCTTTTCCTTCTTCTTTTTGTTCCGGCTGTTTCTTGGTCAAAGCGGATTTCAACATTTCTGCAAAAAAACCAAATTTAGCTTCCTGCTTGGCTGCTTCCAGCTCTACCTGAATAGTTTTATCTTCTGCTTCGGCTCCTTCTTCTGTTTCTTCCTGCTGGGCCTTGACTGCTTCCAGCGCTTCTATTTCAGATTCTTCCTCAACAATCCTTTCCTCAATCAAACGGCGATCGCTCTTTTTCGATTTAAATTTCTTATCTTCGGTTGGTTCTTTTTTCTTTTTACCAGGTTTTCCTTCTTTCTCTTTTTCTTTGGCTTTCTCTTTCTTAACCGGTTCAAGCGTAACTTTGATTTCAGCTTCCTGGGTCGGAGGCGCAACTACTTTCGCCTGGATTTCTTCCACTACCTTTTCGACACCGGCACCTTCTTGCTCTTCAGGAACAGCCCTTTCCTGGCTCACGATTGTCTCGGCTTCAGCTCGGCTACCAGCCAGTTGCTCGGCCAGCGATTCGAGAAAAGAGGACGCAGCTTTCTCTTCCTCTGCCGGAATCTCCTTTGGTTCAAGTGATTCTTGATAAATATAAATCCCTTCTTTTTTCTCCGACGCTACAAATTCAGGTGCATTATTAAGGACATATTCAACATCTTCAGCAGTCGTTGCCCGCAGCAGGTCAACCAGATGATAAGCCCGCAAAAAATGCAGCGACCGGTTATTGCCTGTCAGCTCTGGCGTCTTAAAGACCTTAACCAGCAATTGTCTCAAATCCAGACCTTGGCTTTCTTCCTGCCTGGTCAAAAGGTGGGCAACAGTTTCCCGGTCGAGATTGAGGCTTTTATTGGCCATAGCCAGAGTAAAGGCCTCTCCCTGGCTCAGACTAAAGCGTCCGGTAGCAGGATCATATTCCAATCGGTAAGTGGCAGTTTTCTTCTTAGACTTTTTGATCCAGAAGGTAAAAGTATCTTCAGATTTACGGTTAATGGTCAGGCTTGTTCCCTGAGGAATATTATTGGTCTGAAAATATTCAGCCAGTCCAAGGATAAAATTACCCTCAGGGTAATAGTAAACAGTATAGGATTTGCCATCCTCATCATCAACGAACTGATATTCTCTTGAGGTGAATTCACGGGAGAGACTGCGTGGGAGGCGGATGGCGCCGGACAGAATTTCTCGCCAGGTCAGATAAACTTTAAATGGGAAAGAATCAACCCTGGTATATTGCAGGCCTTCCCCCTGCCCAAGATCAGGTACCGGAGCCAGGGGGCTGGAGATGGGCAGTCCTTCAGGCAGCTTATTAAGCACACTCTTCAAGTGCCACTTACCCCAATTTTTGGTTGAGAGGCAGATAAAATCTTTGCGATATTTCTTCTCAAACAGAAAATTTAAGGACAGACAATAAAGTTCAAAGAGATCGCTGGATGGCTCAAGACCAAAATACTTTTTAACCATCTCTTCGCTCGAGACAGATGCCTTGCTGGTAGCCAGCTCCTCCGAAATTTCTTTAATTTTTTCTTCCGGGATTTCAATTCTTTTTGAACTAAGCTGCCAGAAATCATTCCAGCTGAAGAAAGTAGCTGATCCACTCAGGGCTTTCCTTAAGTTTCGCTCTAAAGCCTTAATATCCTTTTCGGTCATGGGCAGTTCGGTCTGCCTCGGATCGCGTTCCTCTTCTAGAATCTCAGGTTCTTTGCCCTGCCCCTCAGGGTTAGAAGGCAGCAGGACCTCTGTTTTGGTTTTTTTTATGTAGTCCAGATAACGACGGAAAGGTCCTCCTCCGTCGTAATCAACTTCCAGCATTTCGTAAGGGAAATTGGGCAGTCTGGTTTTATTTATTACTTTTAGTACCACTCCGCCCTGAAAATGCTCGGTAGCTTTGCTGCCGACCTGTAGATTTTCATCATATTCTTTATAGATAAAATCACCTATTTCGTAGCGGGCATTGGGATCATAAATTTTGACCGTCTGATGCCGTTCGCTGGCCGTCTTGGCAAAAGCCAGTTTTTCTGCCAGTTCAGCAGTGGTCAAAGGCCGATTGGTCCTGCTCAATTCCTGTTCAATTACGGCCAGATCTTCGGCAGTTATGGCCGTAATTTTTAAATTTTCTTTATCCATTGGTTATTTTTTCCCCATTAAATTCATCATGATAACTTTTTGCACATGCAATCTATTTTCAGCCTGATCATAGACTATCGAATTTGGCGAGTCGATAACCTCATCGGTCACCTCTTCACCCCGATGGGCTGGCAGACAGTGCATGAAATAAGCACCTGGTTTTGCCCTGGAAAACAATTCCCGATTAACCTGATAAGGAGAAAAGATCGCCCTCCTCATTTCTTTTTCTGCTTCCTGACCCATTGAAGCCCAGACATCTGTATAAACGGCATCAGCTTCTCTAACCGCCTCAACAGGATCATTGGTAATAGTCAGCTCAAAATCCGTTCCCTGTCCGTCTTCTCTGGCCCAGTCTATAATTTCCTTCTTTGGTTCATAACCAGGAGGGGTAGCCACAGCCATTTTCATTCCTGCCTTGGCCGCAGCCAGCATCAGGCTGTGGGCAACATTGTTTCCGTCGCCGACATAAGCCAGCTTCAGACCGGCCAGACTGCCTTTTTTTTCGAGCAGAGTGAAAACATCAGCCATAGCCTGGCAGGGATGGAGGAGATCGGTTAGAGCATTGATAACCGGAATTCTGGTGCTTTCAGCCAGTTCCAGAATAATATGGTGGCCGAAAGTTCGGATCATAATGCCGTTTACCCAGCGCTCCAGATTTTTCCCTATATCTCTCACGCTTTCCCGCGAACCCATCTGGATATCAGAAGGTGCCAGATAAATGGCCTCACCGCCTAGCTGTAGCATCCCGACTTCGAAGGTCATCCTTGTCCGGAGAGAAGGTTTCTGGAAAATCATAGCCAGAATCCTGTCCTTGAGAACTGAGCGATATTTCTCCGGGTTTTTTTTCATCCTGGTGGTTAAATCTAAGATTTCATTAAATTCATAACGGCTCAGCTCATGTATCGTAATGAAGTCTTTTTTCATTGTTCTCCTCCTATTTCTAAATTTGAACTCACTGGAATACTGGCCACAATTCTTGTCCCGGAATGATTAATCAGTGCTGCCTTTAAATGACTGGCCGAAGTAATAAGGACTTCCTTTCCTCCAGCCTCAATATATTCTATGGCTGCCCTGATCTTGGGACCCATTGAACCAGGGGGAAACTCTCCCTGCTCCAGGAATTTTTTAGCTTCTTCCACCGTAATTACAGACAGCGGTTTCTGGTCCGGACGGCCAAAATGATAATAAACCCTGGAGATACCGGTCAGGATAATAAACAGATCGGCTCCTACTTCCCTGGCCAGTAAGCTTGAGGCATAATCTTTATCAATCACGGCTTCCACGCCTTCGTACAGACCCCGGCTGTTGATTATGACTGGTATGCCCCCGCCGCCGGCAGCAATCACCACCCGGCCAGACATAACCAGGTCTCTGATTATCCATTTGGGGACAATATCAATTGGCCGGGGAGAGGGAACCACCCGGCGAAAACCGCGCCCGGCATCTTCCACCATTGCCCATTTTTTTTGCCGGGCCAGCTGCTGGGCCCTGAATTTAGGATAAAAAGGTCCGATTGGCTTGGTCGGCTTCCCAAAAGCCGGGTCATTTTTGTCTACTACGACCTGGGTAATCAGGGTAGCGACATCCTTATCTATCGACTGACGGCGAAGTTCATTGATAATGGCTTTTTCCAGCATGAAACCCATACTGCCTTCCGTCATGGCATCACAGACTTCCAGACTGAAAGGAGGGATCTTGTTGGCAGCTTCTTCCATCTGAATCAATAAATTCCCCACCTGGGGGCCGTTGCCATGAACAACAATGAGCTCATAGCCTTTTTTGATGATCTGCACCATAAGTTCAGCTGCCTTCTGGGCCTGACGCATCTGCTCTTCCTGTAGACCTTTCTGGTTTTCAGGCAATATGGCATTACCGCCAAAAGCAATCAATGCAACTTTTGCCTTCATCTTCTGCCACCTTACCCTTGCCTGTTCTAAGCTCTTTAAATTTTACCTTAAGACCGACTGCCGGCTGCCCAAACAGGTTTAAAATTCCTTCAGGATAGACTTGAGATTGGGCTGGCCAATTTCTTCCAGTTCGTAGCGAACACGAAGCATGGGCTTGTTGACTTTGATCACCCGGTTTAAATCGATCGGGGTGGCGCTGATGACCAGATCGCAGTCTATTTTGTTGATGGTAGCAGCCAGTTCCTTTGTCTGCTTTTCTCCATAGCCCATGGCCGGTAGCACTTTGTCTAAATGACTATACTTTTCAAAGGTCTTTTTGATGCTGCCTACAGCATAAGGCCTGGGGTCGATGATCTCGGCCGCCTCATATTTCTGGGCAGCTACAATGCCCGCGCCGTAACGCATGCCGCCGTGAGTCAGGGTTGGACCATCCTCAATAACCAGCACCCTCTTACCCTTGATCTGAGAACCGTCCTCGACAAAAATTGGAGAATTAGCTTTTATGACCTTGGCCTTTGGATTAATCTTCTTGATGTTGTCCATAACCAGCTTAACCTTTTCCGGCTCAGCCGTATCCATTTTATTGACCACATAGACATCAGCCCGGCGGAAATTAGTTTCGCCTGGATGATAGCCCAATTCGTGGCCGGCCCGGTGTGGATCCACCACGACTATTTCCAGATCTGATTTATAAAAGGAGAAATCATTGTTGCCGCCATCCCAGAGGATAACGTCGGCTTCCTTTTCAGCCTGTTTCAGAATAGCGCCATAATCAACGCCGGCATAAACGATGATGCCATTGTCAATATGGGGTTCATATTCTTCTCTTTCTTCAATCGTACATTCGTGGCGATCAAGATCTTCATAGGTGGCAAATCTCTGAACTTTCTGCTTCTCCAGGTCACCATAGGGCATGGGGTGTCTGATGACCACTACCCGGCGTCCTTTGGCTTTCAAGGTGAGAGCCACTTTTCTGGTCGTCTGGCTCTTGCCCGAACCGGTTCTGATCGCGCAAACCGATATTACCGGTTTGCGGCTCTTGATCATGGTATCGGCCGGACCTAACAGGACAAAACTGGCTCCAGCCGCCATCACTTCAGAAGCCTTATGCATGACATATTCATGGGGAACGTCACTGTAGGCAAAATGTACTTCGTCAACCTTATGTTCCTTAATAAGATCAGTGAGCTCCGATTCAGAATAAATCGGTATACCCCTGGGATAGAGCTTCCCGGCCAGAGCAGCCGGATATTTTCTGCCTTCAATATCAGGAATCTGAGTAGCAGTA
This sequence comes from Acidobacteriota bacterium, assembly GCA_029571905.1. Classification (GTDB taxonomy): domain Bacteria; phylum Acidobacteriota; class Aminicenantia; order Aminicenantales; family Saccharicenantaceae; genus Saccharicenans. The sequence continues at coordinate 23,519 of JAKPXU010000001.1, forward strand.
AAAGCAACTACCCGGTAATCAGGATTGTCGCGAAAATAGACATTAAAATTGTGAAAATCGCGGCCTGCAGCTCCCATGATAATAACTTTTCTCATTTTTAAGCTCCTTTTAATAGTTTTTAACTTGATAGCCACTAACCGGCCATTAAGAATTATAAGTATAGCAAAAATCAGGCCTTAAAGTCTAATTGAACCTGCCAGACAGAGCTCTTCCTGGATAAAATCACAGATAGTTATATTTCTATGGAGTCTGATCAGTTTTCTAAAGCAAAGGGCGAATTCTTAATGTTTAACTTTTTTCCCCGGCCTGGCCGGCCCTTTTTTCTCTTGAAACTCTTTCAACAGCTTTTTCTGGTTTTTGGGCTCAACCTTTCTTACCCGTTGCCAGCCAGGCTTTTGACGATTACCAAGGCCTTTACCCATTGGTTTCCTTCTCCCTATCTATTCTGTAACTCAGACTCTCTCAGCCTGAATCTCGAGGCGGCCGAAGCTTCTTGGCTTGAGTCCTCTTATCATATTATCATAAGATTATTATGTCTGCCGACATCTTCTCGGCTTCCAGCAGAACAACCGTGCTAACCCCTTTTACCCAGCCACCTGTTTCGCCAGGATTGATAACTAAAAGTTCTCCCTGCTGACTTACCTGAGAACGATGAGTATGGCCAAAAACGATGATATCTACTTCTTGCTGGACATCTTCAAGAGGATAGTGAGAGACGATAAAGCACCGATTATCCTGAATAAAGCGAAAAGGAGCAGGCTTGATTTCCCCCAGATCCTTAAACACTTTAATCAAACCTTCTTTTTCCCCGTCGCAATTACCAAAAACGGCCTTAACCGGACATTTCAGTTTTCTTAACACCTGAGCAGCAAAAGGCGCAATTATATCTCCGGCATGAATCACCAGTGAGCAATCAGCCTGATTAAAAATGCCAACAGCTTTATTGATGGCCGCCAGATTATCGTGTGAATCTGACATAATCCCGATCATGTTTTTATTATAGCTCAGCCTGGATTCAAAGGAACAAAAAAAGCAGGTTGTAGACTTTTTCCCAAAACCAAAGGGATTATCGGACTGCATTCTTTTTTGATTATTTTTAAAGGCTTCAGTCCTCGTTTTGGCTACTACCGAGCTCGACCAACCCTTAACTTGACAGGTTAAGGGCGATTTCATTAATATATAGAAGCCTTGAAAATATCTGGCAGGCGCGTAGCTCAGTGGGAGAGCGCTTCCTTGACGCGGAAGAGGCCGTGGGTTCAATCCCCTCCGCGCCTACCATTATCCCTGATTTTTCCGGGTATAAAAGTCAGTTTTGTTTATGGTAGAATGTAGAATAAAGATCAAAGCTAAGTTGAGTCAATGAAAGAATTAATCAAAGTTAAAATTGGGGAATCTGTCTTTTCTTTAGCCAAAGGGACACCCCTGTCGGAGCTTATCCCACAGCTTAAACTGGGGGACAAGCTTCTGTTGTTCAAAAGTGGCCAGGAGCTGCTGGACCTCAGCTTTCCAGCTGACCATGATCGCGAGCTAAAACCGGTAACGGCCAGCGATCCAGAAGCATTGGAGATTCTCTGGCATAGTGCTTCTCACCTTCTGGCTCAGGCTGTTCTTGAACTTTTTCCAGGAGTTCAAGCTGGCGTTGGGCCAGCCACCGAGACCGGTTTTTATTATGATTTTCTTCGTGATCAAGCCTTTACTCCCGAAGATCTGGTGGCTATTGAAACGAGAATGGGAGAGATAGCAGCCGAAGATCTTCCCATCCGTAGGCTGATCTTAAAAAAAGAAGAAGCTATAAGGATTTTTGAAGAGCGCGGCCAGAAGTTAAAGGTAGAGCTTATCCAGGAAAAAGGGGGAGCTGAAGTCACCTGTTATGAGCAGGGAGATTTTATTGATTTCTGTCTCGGGCCGCATTTGCCATCGACTGGCTATATCAAGTATGTTAAATTGCTTTCGGTTTCAGGTGCTTACTGGAAGGGTGATGAACGCGGTCCTCAGTTGCAGAGAATTTATGGAACGGCCTTCTTTAGCCAGAAAGAACTTAATGATTATCTGAATTTTCTGGAAGAAGCCAGAAAACGCGATCACCGCCGTCTGGGCCAGGAGCTCGAGTTGTTTCATACCAGTGAGGATCTCGGAGCTGGCCTGGTCATCTGGCAGCCAAAAGGGGCAATTATTCGCTATTTGATTGAAAATTTCTGGAAGGAAGAACACCTTAAAGATGGCTATGATTTTATTTATTCTCCTCATATAGCCAAACTGGATCTCTGGAAGAAGAGCGGCCACACAGAATTTTATGAAGCCATGTATCCACCCCTGGAACTGGAAGGCTGTCAGTATCAGCTCAAACCGATGAATTGCCCTTTCCATATCATCGCCTACAAATCCCGACAACGATCTTATCGGGAGCTGCCCTTGCGCTGGGCAGAGCTTGGTACAGTTTACAGATATGAAAGGAGCGGTGTCCTCCACGGTTTGCTTCGGGTCAGAGGCTTTACCCAGGACGACGCTCATATCTTCTGCCGCGAGGACCAGCTCGAAGATGAAATCAAGGGAGTCATTCGCCTGGCCATCAGGCTGCTTCGAGCTTTTGGCTTTGAAAATTATCAGATTTATTTAGCCACCAGACCTGACAAATATGTGGGCAGCCTGGCAGACTGGGAAAAGGCAGAAAAGGCGCTGGAAGAAGCTTTAAAAAGCTCAAGCCTGACTTATCAGATAGATCAGGGCGAAGGTGTTTTTTATGGCCCGAAAATAGACATCAAGATCAGAGATGCCATCGGGCGATTATGGCAGTGCACGACCGTCCAGCTGGACTTTAACCTGTCAGAAAGGTTTGATCTAACCTATGTTGGGGAAGATGGCAACTTTCACCGCCCCTTTATGGTTCATCGAGCTCTTTTAGGTTCTATGGAAAGGTTTTTCGGGGTATTGATTGAGCATTATATGGGAAATTTCCCTCTCTGGCTGGCGCCGGTTCAAATGATCATCTTACCTATTGCCGACCGCCACGAAGCCTATGCCAGAGAAATTCTATCCGGACTGAGAGCTGAAGGACTGAGAGTCAAGGTTGATGATTCCAGAGAAAAAATCGGCAAAAAAATTCGCCAGGCCGAAATTGAGAAGATTCCACTCATGGCCATCGTCGGTGATAAAGAAATGCATGGCAATAGTCTCTCTTTAAGAATACATGGTCAGGGAGATCAGGGTGAGATGAAGATAGACACCTTGCTCCCCAGACTAAAGCAGTTAATTCAAGACAAATCTTTAGAAATAAAACTTTAGGAGGTCACCTATTTTTCAACGAGAACCTTATCGTCCCCCAAAAGCTAAGGAGCATCCCCACAGGATAAATGAAATGATCAGGGCGCCAGAAATTAGAGTAATTGATGAAGATAAGAATCAATTGGGTGTAATGTCTGTCCCTCAGGCCCTGGCTATCGCCCGGGAGAAAGGGCTTGATCTGGTCGAGATCGCCCCTCAAGCTACCCCCCCTGTCTGCCGGATCATGGATTATGGCAAATTTCTTTATGAACTCCACAAAAAAGAGCATGAAGCCAAGAAACACCAGAAACAGGCTCAGATTAAGGAAATTAAATTCAGGCCGAAAATAAGCATCCATGATTACAATTTTAAGTTGAAACATATTCGCCGCTTTATTGAGGATGGAGATAAGGTTAAAATTACTATCATGATTCGGGGCCGGGAGAGATCTCACCCTGAGATGGCCTACCAGGTTATGGATAGAATTTTGTCAGACGTCTCTGATATAGCCCGCCTGGACGGAGAAGTAAAAAATCAGGACTGGGCCAGCATCGCTCTTATTGTCCCGATAAAAACAGGAGGAAAAGATGCCAAAGCTAAAAACCAACCGAGCAGCGAAAAAGAGGTTCAAAATAACCGCAAAGAAGAAGGTGCTGCACAAAAAAGCTAATAAAAGCCATATTTTGACCAAAAAATCTTCTAAAAGAATCAGACAACTGGGCAAGAAAGCGGAGTTGAGTCCAGCTGATCTAAAGAAGGTCAAAAAGATGCTGCCTTATGACTTTTAATAGCCAGGCCGAACAGATGGCGGAAGGCACCAGCAGGAAAGGAGAAACATTATGCCAAGAGTAAAAAGAAGCTCTAAGAAAAGAGAGCGCCGGAAAAAAATATTAGCCTCAGCTAAAGGTTACTGGGGAACCAAAAAAAGCAATTACCGGGCGGCCAAAGAAGCCGTAGAGAAGTCGTTGCAGTATGCCTATCGTGATCGCCGGAATAAAAAGAGAGATTTCCGGCAATTATGGATAATCAGGATTAAAGCTGGCGCTCAGGCCAACGGGATTTCTTATAATCAGTTTATCAGAGGACTTAAAAATCTGAAGATTGAACTCGATCGGAAAATTCTGGCCGAACTGGCGGTTAAAGCACCAGCTACTTTTGCTTATCTGGCTGAACAGGCCAAGCAGGCTCAGGCTTCTTCAAGGACATGAGCAGCCTTCAAGAAAAAATAGAGCAGTATCGCCAGCTTTTTAATGATCTGGCCGCTAAAACCAAAAATAGCAGAGATTTAGAGGAACTAAAGCAGGCTTTTCTGGGCAGAAAGAAGGGTTATTTAACTCTGCTTTTTGACGAATTAAAACAGTTGCCACCTGAGGAAAAAAGAGGTGCTGGAGAAGCTCTGAACAAATTTAAAACAGAAATCCAGCAAGCCCTGTCTGAAATAGAAGAGCGATGCCAGAGACCAGAAGTTGAGAACCCGCTGACCGATCTGACTCTCCCCGGGAAAAAAATCTACTGGGGAGCTCCTCATCCGCTAACTCTTTTTCAGAGAAAAATAGAAAAAATATTCGTCTCAATGGGTTTTTCAGTGGAAGAGGGGCCTGAAATCGAAACCGATTATTATAATTTTGAGGCACTTAATTTCCCTCCTTATCATCCAGCGCGAGACAGCTGGGATACTCTATACATAAATGACAAGCTGTTGCTGCGAACTCATACTTCGCCGGTTCAAATTCGTGTCATGGAGAAAAAGAAACCGCCTATCCGGATTATTATTCCCGGCAAGGTCTACCGGCGAGAAACATCCGACCCGACTCATTTACCTATGTTCCATCAAGTTGAGGGTCTGGTCGTTGATCGGGGAATAACCTTTGCTCATCTTAAGGGAACGCTCGACTATTTCATCAAGGCCCTTTTTGGGGAAAAGATAAAGATCCGCTTTCGCCCCAGCTTTTTCCCTTTTACTGAACCATCAGCAGAAGTGGACATTGAATGTATTGCCTGTCATGGGCAGGATACTCAATGTCGGGTATGTGGTGGAACCGGCTGGAAGGAAATTCTGGGGGCCGGTCTGGTTGATCCCCAGGTTTTCAAAAATGTCAATATCGATCCAGAAAAATACAGCGGCTGGGCTTTTGGCCTGGGCATTGACCGGACAGCTATGCTGGCTTATGAAATCCCCGAGATGCGGTATTTCTATGAAAATGACCTGAGATTTTTGAGGCAGTTTAACCGAAAATGAACATTTCATACGACTGGCTAAACGAATATCTAGACCTTAATGTTCCCTCCAGGGAACTGGCTCAATATTTCAACCAGATCGGATTAATGGTTGAATCACTTAGAGAGATCGATGGCGACACTGTTTATGAGATTGAGACTTACGCCAACCGGCCTGATACCCTCGGCCACCTGGGTGTGGCCAGAGAACTGGCAGCTCTGCTTGGTCTGCCTTTAAAATCGCCTTCCTGGCCGCTGGTGGAACTTGACCAGTCGACTTCTGATCTGGTTGATATTCAGGTGCTGGACAGTCAGCTCTGCCCTCGCTATTGCGGCCTGGTGGTGAAAGGGGTACAGGTTGGCCCTTCTCCTGATTGGCTAAAAAGAAGAATTGAAGCTGTTGGTCTCCGCCCCATAAATAATGTGGTTGATATCAGCAACTATGTCTGTTTTTCACTTGGTCAACCGCTCCATACTTTTGATTTTTGCCAGTTAAAGGAAGCCAGAATCATTGTCAGAAGAGCCAGAAAAGGTGAAACTCTCCGTACTCTGGATGGGCAGCTAGTGGAATTAACGTCTGACATGCTGGTCATAGCTGATGAAGGCAAACCCGTAGCTCTGGCCGGTATTATCGGTGGCGAAGAGTCGGGTATCAATGAAAAAACAACAGATGTTTTTATTGAGAGCGCCAATTTTGACCCGGTTTCAATCAGGCTGACAGCAAAAAAACTTGGCCTGACGACGGATGCTTCCTATCGGTTCGAACGAGGGGTTGATATTAACGCTGCCCCGTTAGGGGCTAAAATGGCAGCTTCTCTTTTGAGCCAGTTTGGGGGAAAAGCCTCCAGAGGCCTGCTTGACGTTTATCCAAATCCCAGAAGAACGAGGTCTGTCCCATTACGCCTGAAGAGAGTTAGTGAGCTCCTCGGAATCGAAATCCCGAAGGAATTTGTGGTTCGAACGCTAACTGCTCTTGGCCTGAAACTAAATGAGCAGAAACCCGGGGTGTGGGTAACAGAAATTCCCAGTTTCCGGGTTGACCTGGAGCGAGAGGCTGATCTCATTGAAGAAATTGCCAGGTTTTTTGGCTATGACCGCATTCCGACTGAGGTAACACCGGCCAGGTCTTTTGAACTGCCAGCCAGTGAGCGGCAGGACTGCCTCTGGCTTTTAAAAGAGATTCTATTTCATTATGGTTTTGACGAAGTTATTAATTTCAGTTTCGGAGACCGAGAAAAAGAAAAAATCTGGCAGACTGGCTTAGAACCAATCAAGCTTCAGAATCCGATTTCTTCCCGGGCTTCGATTCTCAGGACTTCACTCCTTCCCGGACTGGTTGAGAATACTGTCTGGAACTATAATCGAGAGGCGAATGGGGTGCACATCTTCGAAACAGGTAAGATCTATTTCTGGGAAGAAGATGGGAAACAACGAGAAGAATGGCATCTGGCGCTCTTAACCAGCGGTCAGCGAGAAGCAAAAACCTGGAATCAGCCGGCTCGGGAAACTGATTATTTCTTTCTAAAAGGGGCTATCGAAGACCTGTTTTCCTATCTCGGCTACGAAACTCCTTCTTTTGAGCCTGAAGATCATAGTTTTTTTCAGACAGGGCAGGCTGTGAGGATTTCGATCAAAAAAGAACCAGTTGGCTATCTGGGACTGTTGAAGCCTGAAATAAGGCTGGCCTACGGACTGGACAAACTGGCTTACGGTGGCGAGCTCAATCTTGAAGTTCTATTTGATCGTCAACCCCGAGCTTTCAGCTTTACCCCTGTTCCCAGATTTCCGGGAGTAGTGCGAGATTTATCATTCCTGGTCGACTCCAGGATAAATTTTCAGGATATTTACAGTCAGTTAAAGAAGCTAAATGTTCCTTACCTGGAAAGATTTGAGATTTATGACCGGTTTGAAGGTGACAGCCTGTCAGCTGGCCAGGTCAGTTATTCAGTCAGGTTCTTTTTCCGGCATGAATCCAGAACTCTTCAGGCAGAAGAGGTAGATCGGGCGATGCTGGATATTATTTCTCAATTGAAATCCGGTTTGAAGATTCAACTGAGATAAGGAGGGCAAATTGACAAGCGAGATCGAGCGGATTAAAATACTGGAGGGCAAGATTTCTCAAATTATAGAACATGTTAGCCGCCTGTCTTCTGATAATGCCCGCTTGAAGGAAGACTTGAAACAGGCTAAAAGCGAAAAAAAAGAGCTGGAAGAGAAGCTTAAGGCTTTTAGCCAGATGGAAGAAGAACTTAAGCTGCTGCGTGAGGAAAAGGAAGAGGTTAAAGAAAAACTGGAAGCTCTCATTGCCCAGATAGAAAAATTGGGAATATGAGCGAAAAAATCATTGAAATTGAAATTTTTGGAAATAAATACAGGATCTGCGTCAAAGGAGAAGAAGACGAAGAATATATCGGCCAGCTAACCTCCTATGTTGATCAGAAAATGCGGGAAGTAGCAGCCAAATCTCGGTCGTCAGATTTATCCAAGATTGCAGTTTTGACTGCTTTGAATCTGGCTGACGAGCTGTCTCTGGCAGAAAGAGAGGTAGCCGGTTTAAAAGAAGCTTTTGACCGGCTGGAAAAAAAGCTGGCTCAACTCGAGGCTCAGGTAAATAACGATGAATTTGATTTTAATCCTCTGGAAAAGCTCACCCCTTAATTGGAGAGAATTGTCTGTAAATTCTTTTGATAAATTAGATTTAAGGTCTATATCCGACAGCCAGGAAGAAGGCAATAGCCTTAATCATATCCGCCAGCTTAAGGGGTGTCCGTCCAGCGGCCATCTAACACAATAACCATTACCTGACCTCCTTGTTAACTCTTTTGATCAGCAGTCCGGCGAGGAGGTTTGAAGATGAAGACACTACTAACGGTGGGAATCCCACTTTTAGCGATTTTACTGATCGTCCTGATCATCGTTTTTCTCAAGAGAAGCCAGGGCTTAAAGGGTATCTTGAAGGCTGAGGAAAAAGCCAGAGAGATTATTGCCAGAGCCGAGCAAGAAGCTGAAAAAATCAAAAGACAGGCCGAGCTTGAGACTCGAGAAAGGGATGCTGCCCGACAGGCTGAGTTTGAAGCCCAGACCAAGGAAAAAAGATATAAACTAACCGAACAGGAACGCCGGCTACTCCATAAAGAAGAAGCTCTGGAAAGGCGCTATCAGAATTTAGAAAGAAAAGAAAAAGAATTTTCAGCTAAAGAGCGTCGCCTCTATGCCAAGGAAAAAGAGCTGGAGCAACTTGAACAAAAGATAAATGAGACTCTGGAAAAACAGACCAGGGAACTGGAAAGAATATCCGGCTTGACTCAGGAAGAAGCCAAAAACATGCTGATTCGCAAAATTGAGGATGAAGCTAAACTGCAGGCTATTCAGACCGTCCGTAGAATTGAAGAAGAAACCAAAGAAAAAAGCAAGACTCTGGCCAGAGAAATCATTTCCAATGCTATCCAGCGCTCGGCGGCTGAACATGTCGTCGAGACGACGGTTTCTGTCGTCGATTTACCTTCGGATGACATGAAGGGCAGGATTATAGGTCGAGAGGGCCGCAATATTCGGGCTCTGGAGATGGCTACCGGAGTGGATATCATCATTGATGATACGCCTGAGGCTGTCATCCTGTCGAGTTTTGACCCCTTGCGGCGCGAGCTGGCCAGAATGGCCATCGAAAAACTGGTGGCTGATGGCCGGATCCATCCGGCCAGGATTGAAGATATCGTAGAGCAGGTCAAAGTTGAGTTGGAAGAAAAAATAAAGCAGGAAGGCGAAAATACTTTACTCGAACTGGGCATTCAGAACATGCACCCGGAGCTGGTTAAGTACCTGGGAAAACTGAAATACCGGACAAGCTACGGGCAAAATGTTCTCCAGCATTCCAAAGAAGTTGCTCTGCTGGCCGCCTTGATGGCCCGGGAATTGGGTCTGGACGTGACGGTCGCCCTGCGGGCTGGATTACTTCATGATATCGGGAAAGCAGTCGATAAAGACTATGAAGGGACTCATACCGAACTGTCGGTTGAGCTGACGAAAAAATATGGAGAGAGTGAAGCCGTGATTCAGGCCATTGCTTCTCATCATCGTGATATAGATTTTCCATCGGTGGAAGCGGTGCTGGTGCAGGCGGCTGACACTCTGTCCGCGGCCAGACCTGGTGCCCGTCGGGAGCTCCTGGAAACTTATGTTCAGAGACTTGAGAAACTGGAAGAAATCGCTACCTCCTTTGAGGGTGTGGCCAAAGCTTTTGCCCTGCAGGCCGGGCGCGAGATAAGGATCATCGTCGATGCCCAGAAAATCTCTGATGACAGAGCCGCCATCATCGCCAGAGATATCGCTCAAAAAATCAAAGATGAGCTTGATTATCCCGGCCAGATTAAGGTCATGGTCATCCGCGAAATGAGGGCGGTGGAATATGCCAGATAATCTCAGAGTTCTTTTTATTGGAGATATTGTCGGCCGCCCGGGGAGACGGGCGTTGAGCCGGTTTTTGCCGGACCTTAGAAAGAAATACCGCCCCTCTCTGGTCATTGCTAATAGTGAAAATGCAGCTGGTGGGATTGGTCTGACAGAGGAAATAGCTCGCGAACTTTTATTACAGGTTGATGTTTTAACGTCAGGAAATCACATCTGGGATAAAAAAGAGGTTTTCAATTATCTGGAAAAAGAGCCCCGACTTGTTCGTCCAGCCAATTATCCGGAAGGAAATCCTGGCCATGGCTATCATATATTTGAGAATGAAGATGGAATAAAGGCAGCTATCCTTAATCTTCAGGGACGGGTTTTCATGGAGCCGGTAGATTGTCCCTTCCGTCGAGCAGAGAAAGAACTGGAAGTCATCCTGCCTCAAACATCCACCATCATTATCGATTTCCATGCTGAAGCTACCTCCGAAAAACAGGCTCTAGGCTGGTTCCTGAAGGGAAAGGTCTCTGCCATCCTCGGTACGCATACCCATATCCAGACGGCTGACGAGAGGATTCTACCAGGCGGAACCGCCTATATTTCCGATGTGGGCATGGCTGGCGGACTAAATTCTGTCATTGGCATGAAGCCTGAGCAAGCTCTGAACCGATTTCTAACCGCCCGCCCGCAAAAGTTTGAGCCGGCCAGTGAGGGTTTGATGCTGGGGGCGGTCCTCATCGAGGTTGACCCGCAAAGCGGAAAAGCTTTAACTATAAAGAGAGAAATGATGATTGAGGATGGCTTTGAAGACTGAGGACCTGATTGTTGGCAACAGAATCTATAAAGTTAGCGAACTGACCAAACTGATTCGCCTGGAACTGGAAAGCTCGTTTCCCTTTGTCTGGGTAGAGGGTGAAATTTCCAATTTAAGGCAGCCATCATCCGGGCATTTTTATTTTACCCTGAAAGACGATGAAGCCGGAGAAGATGCCCAGATAAAGGCAGTTCTCTTCAGGTCCGATGCTTTCCGGATTCAGACTGAGAATAAGAGAAACTCCCTTTTGCCCAAATTTGAGCTGAAGAATGGAATTAAAGTTATCTGTGGCGGGAGAATTACTGTTTATGAACCACGCGGAGAGTATCAGCTGGTTATCGAAAAGCTCGAGCTAAGGGGCAAAGGTGCCCTGCAGCTGGCTTTCGAACAACTCAAGGAAAAGCTCAAGGCAGAGGGACTCTTTGATGAAAAATACAAGAAGAAACTTCCTCTCTTGCCCAAAACAATTGGGATTGTTACCTCTCCAACGGGAGCAGCTATCAGAGATATTCTTCGTATTCTGGAGCGCCGCTTTTGCCGTCTTCACCTGGTCATCTACCCGGCCCAAGTGCAGGGAGAAGGGGCAGCCCAGCAGATCGCCAGCGGGCTTGATTATTTCAGTCAGCGCGATGATATTGATGTAGTTATTGTTGGCCGCGGGGGCGGTTCAATGGAAGACCTGTGGGCTTTCAATGAGGAAGTAGTAGCCCGGGCTATTTTTAATTGTATGAAAACCAAGCCGGTTATATCGGCGGTTGGGCATGAAATAGATTTTACCATTGCTGACTTTGTAGCTGATATCAGAGCCTCTACCCCTTCTGCTGCTGCCGAAATGGTGGTAGCCAAAGAAGAAGAGTTCAGAAGTAAAATCGACCAGCTGGTCGCCAGGCTGATCCAGGCTGAAAAATATCTGCTGGAGGTCAAGCGAAACCGCGTTAATCTCCTGGCTGAGGAATACATCTATCGGCACCTGCAGCTGAGATTGATGACCTTAGCCCAGCGGGTTGATGACCTGAAAGCCAGATCGGCGAGGGCCATACTGGAGGAAAAAAGGCGCATCGGCGAAAGTCACTCACAGGTCGAAGCCCAGGCGGAAAAGCTCAAACATCTGGTTGAGCTAAAAATGAAAGATTATGAAGCTAGCTGGGAAAGACTGGCCTCTTCTCTTTCCAATCTTTCGCCTTTGAACATCCTGAAAAAAGGTTATACAATTTGCTGGAAGGAAGGCGGTCTGATGCCAGTGATGAAAGCAACTGAAGTTGAAGCTGGGGATGATCTTATTGTTTCTTTTTACCGTGGACAGATTAACTGCCAGGTAAAAGACATCGATCCCAGGATCAAAATAGAATCGAGATTTATCAAGGAGTCAAAATGAATAGCAAAGGGCGAGAAATGAATTTTGAAAAGGCGCTGACCGAACTGGAACAGATCGTCAACAA
>JAKPXU010000007.1 GCA_029571905.1 Acidobacteriota bacterium
AGGTTAATGGTTTCGTCGTCAACATAAAGAATTTTCTCCTTACCGTCCATGCTGCCCTAAAGTTTTATCAATATAAACAAATTTATGAAAATTTAGCTTACAAAGTTAATCGGAATGATGATTTTTAAACCTTTTATAAAAGACGATTAATGAAAAGGCTACGCCGGAAAGGTTACAAATTAAGTCGTACGGGTTGTAGGTACGCGATGGGATTTTCAGCTGGCAAACTTCCACCAAGGCTGCTGTTATCAAAAAAAAAGGAAATAGAATTACCGGTTTAATGCGTAGGTTGGCCAGCGAAGCAGCGGCAGTCAACATCGCAAAAATCAAAAAATGCACCAGGTAATCGGTATGGAAATGAAAACCATCAAAGGGAACAACCGGAAGGCTAAAGTGTAAAGCTGCAGGAATTAAAAGGGTAATAGTAACCCAACCTAACAGTATAAGGGATAACTTCACCCACTTTACACGCCATAAATTTTTCATGGCTCAAATATGACGAAAAAAATACATTTTGGTAGCAGCACAGGTAAAATCAGCGGTAACAAGTAAATATTTGTCACCTTTAAAACCCTGTTTCCTAAACACTTAGCCTGTTGTGGGTTTTTACCGTTAGCTTATTCATGGGGGATTTCTTCCCATCAACCTTTATCCTCGTTCTTCAGCCCCAACGGGAAAAAGGTATTCTCCGCGGTGCCCGGTAAGGCGGGAAACGATGAACGTTGCTGGTATTAGTAAAATGGCATAAAAGCCGGACCCGCAAATGGGCAGGTGGCTTAAATCCGCCGGCAGGCGGACAGGTTCCGCCAGGAGGTGGACAAGTTCCGCCAGGAGGCGGACAGGTTCTTGAATCTTGAATTATCTTATCCTTTAACCTTTATCCTTGTATTAACCTTTATCCTTTTCTTCCTTGCTAGAACCTGTTCAGCCAGCGGTAGCGGCGGGCGCTGTCGCCAAGCTTCAGGCCGATCATCAGCTCGTGGGAGCCAGCACTGGAGATATTCGATACGTCGGAAAAGTTGTAGTCGTAGGCGTAGCCAAAGTAAAACTGCTGGTACTTCATACCAATCATGGTAACAACCGCCCCCGATGTGCGAACCGAAACCCCAACCCAGTAGTTATCCTTGTAGTAGCCCTTTACGTTGAAGTCGGCATTCAGCTGTAGGCGTTCGGTAGTGGTGAACAGAATTGAGGGCTCAATAGCATAGTCGCTCCTGTAGGGCTGATACCTGTAACCCCCAACAATGTAGTACTGCCGTAAAAGCCGGTAGGCGGTTTCGGAGTTTCCTCCGCCAAACTGGATTGAACTTTGAAACAGCGAGGTGATGGATAGCCCGGCATAGAAGTTATTACCGCTAAACAGAACCCCCACGTTGGCATCGGGAGCAAACTTGGAGGTTTTGCCCACCAGCAGCATGTCGTTCTCCTGGGTGTAGCCATCCTGGCTGGTAACGTTGGCCTTGAACTGAAAAGCCGATATGGAAGCCCCAAAGCTAAGCTGGTAGTCGCGCATGTAGATGTGGTAGGAGTAGGTTCCCTGAAAACCTGTGCGGTGAATTCGGCCGTTATTGTCGTTAAACACAAAAGCGCCCAATCCAACTTTTCCGCTAGGACGGCGACGGCGAACCCTTGACCTCACGAGTCGGCTGCGGTTGCGGAAGCTGGTTTTCAGTATGCGCGTTTGAGCGCTCAGCGCATAGGTGCTGGGAGCATCCGAGTAGCCCATCCACTGCTGACGAGCAGTGAGGTTGATGGCAGTAACCCCCTCGGCACCGGCAACAGCCGGATTTACCAGGAAAGCGTCGAGCATGTACTGGCTGTAGAGGGGTTGCTGCTGGGCCATTGCCCTGCCCGTTAAGCATACCACCCCAACCACCACCATCATTCCTACTTGCCTTGCTTTCATTTTCGTAATTATATGTTGTAAATTTATAAAAACCGGTGTGTTTCGCCCCTTCGGGGCTTTTGCTCCCTCACATTCCAATCTCTCCGTTCCAAGTCAATTTCGCCCCTTCGGGGCTCTTGTTCCCTCACTCTTCAAATTCTCCGTTCCAAGTCAATTTCGCCCTTTCAGGGCTTGTAAAGAATCGTTCGCTTCATACAAGGGGCTGCGCCCCTTGCTATTTATTTCGCCCCTTCGGGGCTTTTGCTCCCTCACTCTTCAAGTTCTCCGTTCCAAATCAATTTCGCCCTTTCAGGGCTTGTAAAGAATCGTTCGCTTCATACAAGGGGCTATGCCCCTTGCTATTTATTTCGCCCCTTCGGGGCTTTTGCTCCCTCACATTCCAATCTCTCCGTTCCAAATCAAATTCGCCCCCTCGGGGCTTAAGGTTAGAATGAATTTCGCCCTTAACAACCTTGACAAGTTTTTTTCCTTCTTCCCTTTACCCTTTACCCTTTTTATCCTTTATCCTTTATCTTTTATCCTTTTCACGGGGCTACCTCACAATCGTCACGCTTCCCTTGTACTCGTACTTCTTGTCGCCAACGGTGAAGACGATGATGTAGTGGTAGGAATCCATCGGTAGCTCACGGCCACCAATATCCTTGCCATTCCATGGCTGGTAGAGCCCGTCGTGCTTCCACACCATCTTACCCCACCTGTTGAACACCTTCACGGAGATGTTGTTGATGTAGCCGCGGAGGTCCTGACCCTGGTAGGGTGCGGGGAACTCCCACTTGTCGTTTACGCCATCGCCGTTGGGTGTAAAGGCCGCCGGTATGCGGAGCTTGCTGTAATCGGCTGCGCGGATGTTGATGGAGTCAGAGTTCTCGCAGCCGTTGATGTCGGTAACCTTCACCCAGACAAACAGGTCGCCGCTCTGCCCATCAACGGTGATGGTGGGTGTGATGTCGCCCGTGCTCCAGCTGTAGAAGCTAAAGTTGGGATCGTAGGCATCGAGGGTGAGGGTTTGGGAGGCGAAGAGCACGGTATCCTGGCCCAGGTCAACCAGGGGAAGGGGGTGAACGGTAACCTCGGATATGTCGTAGGAGCAGCTGTAGCTGCTGTTCACCAGCCTTACAAGGAATGTTCCGGACTCGCCGGTGTAGTAGAGCTGGTTGGTGCTGCTGTCCTGCCACAGGTAGCTGGTGTAGCCGCTACCGGGGTCAAGGGTGGCAATGCTGCCGAAGCAGATGCCCTGCTGGTCGGGGATGTTGTTCTCGATGGGGATGAAGATTTCGGGGGAGTTGAGCACCACGTCCTGCCGGTAGGGTGTGCCGGTGCAGCCGTAGTCGGTGTGCTCGGTAACCATGAAGGTGTAGGTACCGCCCTCCAGGTTCTCGCTCCAGGCCACCTCAATGGAGTCGCCTCGGGCCAGAATGGTGTATGCCGAAGGGGGCAGCAAGTTACCATGCGGATCGGTGATAACCCACTCGAAGTCGGAAATGCCGTTGAAGCCCTTCACCCCGTACCTCTCGGTTGTGCCCACGCAGGCCATGGGCAGGTCCTGCCCCTGCGCCCAGGGTGTGATGCCGGTGAGAGCGAGCAGTGCCGCCAGCGCCAGTATGGGGGTAAGCCTTTTCAATGCTAATGCGGGTGTTGATAAAAAAAGGTGAAAAAAAACAGGGTTTAACCTAAACCCCGGCAGGCCATGCAGCCTGCCAGGGTTGAAAAAATTATCCTTCTTTCAAAGGTTAGAAAGTAAAATCATTAGGTATATGATAGATAGGACCTGTAACAGGAGGAAGATTTAACCAATAAGTAACAGTTTGAACACTCGTTGGAGCAACATAAGCTTCAGCAACACCGGCTCTTTTCTGAGATAAGGTTAAGATTCTTGATGAAACTCCTGATAGAGTATAAACATACTTTGTTCTAATATCATTAGTGCCATCATTCTCGAATTGCATTGCAGGAGTTGTAAATGTTGGAGCAGCAACAAAAGAAGCAACAGTAAATGTAGTTGGGTCATCGTTTAAACCATATGTAGCAGTTACATCATGCGGAGCAACAACTTCATTTCCATCAGCATCATAGCCAGTTGCAGTAACAGTAATTTGAGCAGCAAAAACAGCATAAGGAGTGCCGGTTTCAGTAAAAGTAAATGTAAAGTCATCGGTATGACCTTCACCGCATTGATAAAATTCTCTATCTGCTGTCATAACAGTCCAAGCTCCACTAGTATTTTTGCCAATCATTGTTCCATCAGGAGCAGGTAATACCGTTACTAGATGACTCTGGCCTGTTGCATCTGCACAACCAGCACCACCAAAACGCTCAGCAACCCAAAATAGTCTTGTGTTTCCAGCACCAGGTAATTGCCCAGCAGGAATCTCTACCCAGTTTTCAGCGGCAGTCCATGGTTTTACTTCAACAGCACCAGCATCTCCAAACGAAATACCATAAACCCAACGCCATTCAGAAGCAGTGTTAATATTTGTTCCTGCTGCACCTGTTCCATCATAACTTGGGCTAAATACTGGGTCTGGAGCTGCATATAGTTTCAAACCATAACCAGTGGTTTGATATGTTGTTGCTCCAACTTGTACATAATCTCCCAAATCTCCAGTATGGTTAATTTCAGTAGGATAGGTTTGCGCCATTGCACCTGTAAACATAAATGCACCAACCAGCGTTAGCGCCATTTTTAAAAGAGTTGATTTCTTCATAGCTGTAAAAATTAAATGGTTAATTGTTAAAAAAAAATTGTTGTTTGCTTATCTTGGTTAGGCGCCCCGGCGGGGGGCTAAATCATAACACTTCCACTGCTAGGGTGGC
>JAKPXU010000225.1 GCA_029571905.1 Acidobacteriota bacterium
AGAGGGCTGGGTGACCAGGCGCCCGGGTAAAGGTTTTTTAACAGAAGGCAGACTGGTTGCCGAAGATGGGCGACTGATCGCCACCGGGAATGGAATTTATTACCGGGCCGAAGGAGAATTAGCTGAAGAGCTGGAGAAAAGCCAGCCTAAAATAGGTTAATGTCTTTGTCTGATCAAAACACTAATTTAAAATTGATCATTCCAGGGGTTTAATTTAACACTGCCTGAGGGCCTGCTCGAGGTCAGCTCTTAGATCTTCCCAGGCTTCGCAGCCGACCGACAGACGGATAAGATCATCAGTTATGCCTGCTTTCTCTTTCTCTTCTTTTGAAACTCCAGCATGAGTCATGCTGGCCGGATGTTCAATCAGAGTCTCAATTCCTCCCAGAGAAACGGCCAGGGTACAGAGTCGGACACTGTTAATGAGTTTCAGGCCGGCCTCATAGCCACCCTTGAGTCCAAAAGAAATCATGGAGCCAGGGCCTTTCATCTGTTTTCTCATCAGTTCAAATTGAGGATGGCTGGCAAGGCCAGGATAGTTAACCCAGGCCACTTTAGGCTGAGATTCGAGCCAGGAAGCTAATTTTCTGGCATTATCCTGAGCTTTTTCTACCCGCAGATAAAGCGTCCTTAAACCACGAAGGACCAGCCAGGCCTGATGAGGATCCATGGTTCCGCCCAGCAGGTGAAGAACCTGGGCGAGACGAGCCCGTAGCTCCTCTGTTTTGCTGACGATTATTCCCCCAACTACATCGCTGTGACCATTGATAAATTTGGTTACACTATGAACAACGACATCGGCTCCGAGTTCCAACGGGTTCTGCAGAATTGGCGATGCAAAAGTATTATCAACAACCAGTATCAGCCCGTGTTCCTTAGCGATTTGAGCGCAGCCCTGGATATCGGTCAGAGCCATAGTGGGATTGGCCGGACTCTCAATATAGAGAAGCCTCGTATTTTTTTTGATTTTTTTCTTTATTTCCTCAAGGCGAGAAGTATCAACAAAATCTGAGGTTACTCCATAGCGGACAAATTCGGTTTCGATAATTGTTCTGGAAGCCCCATAGAGGGCAGCCGTTCCGATCAGGTGAGTGTCCTTTTCGAGCAGAGAAAAATAAACCGTCGCAACAGCGGCCATACCCGTCGAAGTAGCCAGAGCCCCGACGCCTTTTTCCAGGCTGGCTACCGCTTTTTCCAGGGCCTCAATGGTCGGATTGCCGAGCCGGGTATAAATAAATCCCTTCTCTTTACCGGCAAACAAAGAGGCTCCCTGCTCGGCGCTGTTAAAAGCGAAAGTCGAGGTCTGATAGATAGGTGGGGAGACGCTGCGAGTAGCTTTATCTGGCTCATAGCCGGCATGAATCACCTGAGTTTCTAAACTCAGTTTATCGTTTGGCTCCATAGTCCTTCTCCTTTCCTGGGAATAACACTAATATTGATTTTTTTGATCATAGAGATCAGTCTCTATGACTTTGAAGTTTCTATCTTATTTCCCCCGGGCCAAGTCGATCATAATCTTAACTTCCTGGACCATCTTCTCGGTGTCGCCTTCAAAGCCGATGACCTTGAATTTAATTTTGCCTTTGGGATCAATGATGAACTTGGTTGGAATGCCAGAGACGGCGTAGTCAGAAGTTACTTTATTAGTAGTATCCATCAGGACATAAAATGGATATTGATTTTTCTCCAGAAAATCTTTGACCACCTGTTCCTTGTTTTCTTCCTCCTGCCAGCAATTAACAAAGACAAAAGCCACATCCGGTTGCTTCTGGTATTCTTCAACCAGCTGCTTCAT
>JAKPXU010000040.1 GCA_029571905.1 Acidobacteriota bacterium
CTTTAAAATGGCCTCCAGGTTTTTTAAGGCCGGGTTAATTGTGCCAGACTTAAAAGAACCACTTTCAAAAAGATCCTTTAAGTAAGGAATTAACCTTTCTGCTGGCTCTCCCCGCAAATGACGATAGTAAGAGCGGAAGATCTCTCCATATTCGTAGTCGGTGATAAAGGTTTTAGAGTTAAGGACAAGAGCTGAAGCTTTTAAATAATCCTGATGAAGTCCGAGTTCCTCTGCTTTAGAAGCATAAAAACTGCCTTTGACCCACTGATCAAGATTGCCCAGACCGAGTTCTTTTCTTTCTCTGGCCCATAGGCCGTAGGTTACCGCCAGCCGCCCGTATGCCTGGTAAAAATCTGGCTGCTGATGGAGAGTCTGTTCGAAATATTTTATAGCTTCCTTGTAGCCAGGAATGGTGAATTTTTCCAGCTCTGCCTGCCCTTTCTGATAGAGATTTTCGACCCTGACTTTTGCTTCCTCTTCCGGTAACACTGGCTCCGGTCTTATTGTTATCTTACTAGTCTGGCAGCCTCCGAGCAATATTCCCACAAGAAAGACAGGTAAAAGCACGCCGGGCCAGGTGCAAGCTGGCAATTCTTTTTTTAGCCCTGGAAAGATCCGGGTTCCCATTTTCATTCCTTTTGCTTCATGAATATCGTAATAGCATATAGGATTAAAGCCTTTACCCTCGTTGATAAGTCTTCCTGTCACTTATTAAATTACGCTCTGACCCCGCTAATTATTAGTATATAATAATTCTAACTGTCAGGCGAAAAGTCTATTTAGATTTCCTTTTTGACAGATAGTCCTCCTGGATTTACTACGGCAGGAATAATCAGGCTCAGCTCGTCTTTATTTCTTCTGTTTTTTCTTTCTCCTCGTCCAGCAGCTTAAAATAAACCGTCACCGTAAAAATACCCTTTCTGGGCTCGCCATCCACAATCAAGGGTTCATAAATCCATTGTTTGACAGCATCAATTGCTGCCTGGTCAAGTAAGGGAATAGACTTTAAGACTTTGATGCTGTCTACTCGGCCATAAATATCAGTTTGAACCTGGAGAATGACAGGCCCTTCCACGCCAGCTTTCTTTGCTTCTTCGGGATAAACAGGGTTAACTCTTTTTATCAGTTTGGGAGGTTTGATATCTCCGACGACCTTGACTACATCTGGAGGTATGGCCTCGACCGCTCCCTCCACTCCACCAACTTTCCCGCCCTCGACTACTCCACTAACTACTCTGCCATAAAATGATGGCCGAACAGCGATAATCTTTAAGGAAAGAAAATAAGGCTTACCAGAAGCATCCTCAAAGCCAAAAGCGGTGATAGAATTCTTCTCCAGAGTCAGCTCGGTATCTAAAAGACTGGTTTTCCTCTCTCTATCTTGTTCAAAGACTTCCACTCGGCAGTTGACTCTTTCTCCGGGCAGGGTTTTGAGCCAGGTAACCATAATGGCGTATTCCTTACTGTCCAGCCGGAAGAGGTGAAAGTCTTTTGTTCCGGATTTATTCCAGCTAAAATTGTCCTGAGTTAAAAGCCTCACTTCCTTCAGGTTAAAAACCCGGCGTATCTGGTTTTCTTCTTTGTCGGTAGTATCCTCACTTTTTATGCTGGCCGATAGAGTGTACCGCCAGAAAGAAGCAGTCACAGTTTTAACCGGCTCGACTTTTCCTTCTCGTAGTCCCTCAAAGACTTTAATCTGCATTTCAACTGCTGGAGATGGAGGTGAGGGAGGCGGAGGACTTTTTTTGGCTTGAGCTAAAGATTCATTCGCCAGCAATAAACTGAGTAAAAGACAGAAAAACACTGATAAAATTCTTTTAGTTTTTCGTTTCATTTTAATCTCCTTTGTTCTCTTCTATTATTTTTTTCTTTAAGTTCAAAAATTAATCCGGTCTCAGTTCTGACTTTCGACCCAGATGATAGTCATCTGAGGGTCCTCCGTTTTGTAAATCATCAAACTATCGGCCAGCTTCCCTTTAGCCCGGACATAGTCCAGGGATAAGGCTGAATAATTACTGGCTGAATAGTTACTGGCCAGGTTTCTCTCACCAGAGAAAAAAGCCATTGATTCCGACCCGGGCCGGCTGAAATACCAGCCAAAACCAAAAAGCAGGATAAAAATGGCAACTGTCATGACGACGGTATAAACCCTGGTTAAAATAATAGAAATTCTGCCAGAAAGAACAGGTGGTGTTCTGTCTTCAGCTACGGCAGCCTGCCTCCCGGCTCGCCTGATGACCGCATCTGACAGCTTTAAGCCATTCATTCCTCTCACTACCTCCTGTAAATCCTCATTGGTGGCCAATTGTTTCTGGCAGTGAGGGCAGGTGCCAAGATGAATATCAAGCAACCAGCATCGGAAGCCGGTCAACGGGACAAGCTTCCAGAGCAGGCTGATCAAGAAGCAGTTAATTCTCTCATTCATTCCCCTTCTCCATCAATTTTTTTAATTTCTTTCTGGCCTGAAAAAGATGAACACGGACTGTCCCGGTAGCACAGCCGAGAATGCCGGCTATTTCTTCGGCCCGGTAACCTTCTTTCCCCCAGAGCAGCAAGCAAGCTCTTTCCTTTGGCTTCAGATGATTAAAAATTGATTCCTGCCAGGACTGGTTAACGTATTTTTCCGAGAATTCGTCATCAGCCGGCTGGTGAACCGCCGTAGCCTTCTTAAAAAACTGCCTAAAACGCTGCCGTTTTTTCAGCTGATCCAGGCATTTATGATAAAGTATGGTCAAAGCCCAGCTTTTTAAATTCTTATTTCTGTCAAAACCATCCCAGTGCCTTAAAAGCTGGACAACTGTTTCCTGACAGGCATCCTCGGCATCAGGCCAGTTTTTAAGCAGACCAAGAGCAAAAGACATAAGGCTTCCTCCTTCTTTTTCCAGAAATTCCAGCAGGTCTTTTTTATCTTCCATTCAAGCCCGAATAAATTGAACCGGCTCTTTTCTCCTTACCAGCTATCGCTTTCCACTTACGCTCATATTACGACTGTAGAAGGCATAACGTTTATTTCCTTTTGGCTGTGACTTTATAATTTTAACTCACTTTATTCTTTAAGACACCTGCTAGAACTTAACCGCCAGTCAACCAGGCTAAGTAGGGGCTACTTTTTAGGTTAAAGAGTCATCAGCTCTTTCACCAGTAGCGGCTCAAACCTCATTTATAAACTAATAACCCGCCCAGGCAGCTCACGAAATTATCTTGTCAGTCAACCAAAACCGTGTTAAGTTAATTTAAATCTGAAGACGCAATGATCATAAGAGAGGTGACCAAGATGTTTCAACTTATCAGTCAGGCTAGAATTTTTTCACCGAAAGACACCGGAGTCAAAGACATCTTAATAGCTGATGAAAAAATAGCTGCCGTCGAGGAGCCAGGTAAGATTAAAATCGAAGGGCTGGAGGTCAAAAAGATCGATGGCTCGGGGCTTGTGGTTCTGCCAGGATTTATTGACCCCCATGTTCATATTCTGGGCGGCGGTGGTGAGGGTGGCCCGGCTACCAGAGCCCCAGAAATCAGGGTCGAGGATTGTGCTCTGGCTGGCGTTACAACGGTAATAGGCTGTTTGGGAACAGATAGCATCACCAGGCATGTATCGTCCCTTCTGGCCAAAGCCAGAGCTCTCGAAATAGAGGGTCTTAACGCCTGGATTTATGCCGGCGCCTATAACCTGCCGACACCAACTATAACGGGGAGCGTTCGTTCTGACCTTGTCCTGATTGATAAAATCATCGGGGCTGGAGAAATCGCCCTGTCTGACCATCGTTCTTCTCAGCCAACCTATGAAGAGTTCCTTCAGCTGGTAGCAGAATGCCGCGTGGGAGGTATGCTGGGAGGAAAAGCCGGCATAGCTCATTTTCATCTGGGCGATGGCAACCGCGGCCTTGACTATCTTTTTAGAATGATAAAAGAGACCGAAATTCCGGCCACTCAGGTCATCCCGACTCATACCAGCCGTAATCGTACTCTTTTTAAGCAAGCCATGGAGTGGATAAAGCTGGGCGGATTTATTGACCTGACTACCGGCCCCGAACCTCAAGGTGCAGAAGAATTAAGCGTGGTGGAGGCTTTAAATCAAATAAAAGCGGCTAATCTTCCTCTGAGCCGGGTTACTGTTAGTTCTGATTCGAATGGTAGCTTACCGGTATTTAATGAGAAGGGCGAACTTATAGGCCTCACCGTCGCCAATCAGAGAGATTTTCTCCGGACTTTCCAGCAGATCTGGCGAGAACACATTTTAAGCAGGCAGGAAGCTATCCAGGTCTTTTCAACCAATGCCGCCGGTTTCTACAAACTGTCCGGAAAAGGTAAAGTGGAGACAGGTTTTGAAGCTGATCTTCTCCTGATCAACGAAGCAGCAGAGCTTCAATATGTTTTCAGCCGGGGAAAAGCATTGATAGAAAAAGGTCAGTTGAAAGTCAAGGGAACTTTTTCCACCATCCAATGATTCTTGCCGACGTTAATGTCCAGACAAAAATAGGAGAATTGGAAGTCAATAAAAAAACAATGATTGATCCTTAACTGCCGGGAGGAAAGCATGGAAGAGAAACGTCCAGAAAACAAAAGCGGCCAGAGCCCGTCCTCAGGAACAAAAAAGCCGAGTTTCGGTTTGGCCCTCATCCCGATCATTGCCATGGCTATTCTTCTCGGGGTGGGCTATGGAATCTATCATCTTAAAGCTCAGGTGCTGCTGATAGCAGCCGCCTTCCTGACTGCCTGCCTGGGGGCACTGCTTAAGTTTTCCTGGAAAGAGATGGAGTCAGGTATCGTCGAGAGTATTAGAAAAGCCCTGCCAGCTATCCTGATTATGCTAACTGTTGGTGTTCTGGTCGCTACCTGGATGGCCAGCGGCACCATTCCGATGATTATTTATTACGGGCTAAAGATCATCTCTCCCCAATATTTTCTCGTCACAGCCTGCTTTGTTTGCTCAATAACAGCTTTAGCTTGCGGGACTTCCTGGGGAACCATCGGCTCGCTGGGAGTGGCCTTTATTGGCATTGCTTCCGGTCTGGGAATTCCTCTTGGACCCGCCGCCGGAGCAATCGTCGCTGGAGCTTATTTTGGCGATAAATTATCTCCTCTGTCTGACATACCTAACCTGGCTTCAGTCACCGCTGGCTCCAACCTTTTCGATCATATCAAGCACACTCTCTGGTCAGGGATACCAGCCTGGCTCATTGGTCTGGTAATATATTTTTTTATGGGGCTCAAATATGGCAACAGGGAATTTAACCGGGAAAATGTTCAGCTGATTTCTTCCACCCTGGAAAAAAATTTTCATTTTAACCTTCTATTGCTTTTGCCAATCATTATTGTTTTTTATTATGCATTTACGAAAAAGCCAACCATCCCCGGGATGATGGTTTCTTCGTTGGCAGCTACGATACTGGCCGTTATCTACCAGAAGACCTCTCTGGTAAGTGTCGCTCAGGCTATGAATTCTGGCTATGCTGCCCAAACGGGTGTAACAATGGTCGATGGGTTGCTATCAAGGGGTGGACTGATGAGCATGATGGAGACTCAACTTGTAGCTTTTGCTGCTTTTAGCTTCGGCGGCATCATGCAGAAAACCGGTATGCTGGCCGCAATTCTTGAGAAAATAATGAAGTTTGCCAGAGAGGTCTGGAGCCTGGTTCTGACCACAATTGGAACAGCTATTCTGTCAGCTCTTATTACCGGCAGCTCCTATCTGGCGATGATTATTCCGGCTGAGCTTTTGGGCGAGGCTTATAAGAAAAAAGGCCTGGCCGCTAAAAACCTTTCCAGAATAATCGACGAAGCCGGCGGAATTATTGTGCCCTTGATTCCCTGGAGCATGGCCGGAGTTTACGTCACCGGGACCCTGGGTGTTCCTGTTTTTTCCTATTTACCCTGGGCTTTTTCCAATTACCTGGCAGTCATTATCCTGGCTATCTTTGGCTTGACCGGTGTGACTATGGCAAAAAGAAAACGAGAAGATGAAACCGAGCCTGGAAGTTAAACTTTCTCTTGAGTCTATTAGTTAATCTAATAATCTTCTGACAATCCATAGAAAATAAGGAGTCTAGTTTTTTTCTTCTTCTCCCGTGTCTTCCTTATTTTCTCCTTCCAGATCATCCAGGTGGCTGAAGGCCTTTTTAAATTCCTGTTCAGCCTGCTCAAGTTTCTTCTTGCGAAGTTCAACTGTTGATTCAAATTTCTTCCCCAGTTCCTCGGTTTTTTTCTTCTCTTTAAGCAGCAGCTCGTCAAAAGAGGCTTTTTTCCTTTGACCTTTTTCTGATTGAATGACTACCATTAAATCAGAATCGACCCATAGCCTGGCTCCACAATGCGGGCAGTTGACCTGGAAGACTTTTTCTTCTTTATCACCTTTTGTTTTTTCTCCCATAACTAAGATTTTTAACAGAAAAGGTCGACTGATTCAACTCAATTTTTCTGCTGGTCAAGTCCATGCTTTTTTAACAGACGGAAAAGTCCCTGCCTGGTCAGGCCAATGGCCGCAGCAGTTCTGGCCCGGTGGTAGTTAAAATGGCGCAAAGCTTCACCTAAGAATTTTTTTTCGAAGTCGGCTTTAGCCTGAGAATAATCCCAGCGATCGGTCAGAACTTTATCCCTTGATTTTTTTATGGGAGTCGATAGCCAGTCGGCCTGGATGATTTTTTCTCCGCCGGCTAGAATCAGATCGCGCTGAATTTCGTTTTGAACCTCACGAACGTTGCCCGGCCAATCATATTTAAGTAAAAGCTCCAGAGCCTCGGGTGTGTAAAAAGCCCGGGGTCTGTTCATTTCTCTGGCATAAAAGTCGAGAAAATGATTGAGCAGAACGAGAACATCTTCCGGTCGGCGCCGTAGAGGCGGAATGTCTATGACCATTATCTTCAGACGATAGTAGAGATCCTGCCGGAAGCGGCCAGCATTAATCTCGGCTTCGAGCTGGCGATTGGTGGCACTGATAAAGCGGACGTCTATCCGTCGGGAACGGTTTTCGCCCAG
>JAKPXU010000048.1 GCA_029571905.1 Acidobacteriota bacterium
CCTTCCAGTTCAGCTTTGGGAACCAGAGCAGCCACCGAATCAACCACAATGACATCGACTGCCCCGCTTCTAACCAGAACTTCAGCAATTTCCAGCCCCTGTTCTCCATAATCTGGCTGAGAGATCAGCAGATCATCTACGTTAATGCCAATCTTAGCTGCATACAGCGGATCGAGAGCATGTTCGGCATCAATAAAGGCCGCCTGGCCACCTTTTTTCTGAGCTTCAGCAATTACATGCAGAGCGAGGGTGGTTTTGCCGGTGGCTTCCGGTCCGAATATCTCAATGACCCGACCGCGGGGAAAGCCACCAATGCCCAGGCTCAAATCGAAGGCAATAGAACCGGTCGGAATGACCTCAGCTTTGACCGCTGCTTCCTTCTGGCCGAGTTTCATCACTGCCCCTTTGCCGAATTGCTTTTCTATCTGAGATAAAGCTGCGTCCAGAGCTTTTACCCGGGAAGTTTGTTTCTGTTCAATTTCTTCTGTTTTCATTTAGGCCTCCAAAATGTCCGAGCTTGCCCTTTTTCCAGAGAAACCCACGGCTCAGGCGATTCAAATCATTCCGATTATTTTTCCCGTTTCATCCACATCAATTTTTTCAGCAGCAGGGGCTTTGGGCAAGCCAGGCATGGTCATTATATCACCACAATGGACAACGACAAAACCGGCGCCAGAACTCAGCGAAGCGTTGGTCAGCGTCAAATTCCAGCCTCTCGGCCTACCGGTCTTTTTTGAATCATCGGACAGTGAAGCCTGAGTTTTGGCCACACATACCGGCAAGCCAGACAGGCCAAGCTGTTCATAAAGCTCAATCTTTTTTCTGGCTGCGGTCTCGACCTTGACCCCATCTGCTCCGTATATTTTCAGGGCAATCGCTTCAACTTTTTTCAATAGCGGCTGGTCAGCGTCATATAAGAACTGAAAATCGGCTTTATCTTCAGCCATTGCTTTCATAACTTCTGCCGCCAGTTCCAGGCCTCCCGCGCCACCCTGATTATAGACGTTGCTCAGAGCGTATCTGGCGTTTTCCTCTTTGATGAGTTCAGTCCAGCATTCAATTTCGGACTGATGGTCAGCCGGGAAAAGATTTAGTGCCACCACGAAGGGGACACCGAATATTTTTAGATTCTCAATATGTTTTCTTAAGTTGTCAAAGCCTGCTTCTACTGCCTTTGGATTCTCATTGGCCAGCTCGTTAATTTTTACTCCACCATGATATTTTAAGGCTCTCAAGGTTGAGACCAGGACACAGGCGGCCGGGGCTGGCACCTGGCCGGTTCTGACCACAATGTCAAAGAACTTCTCGGCCCCCAGGTCAGAAGCAAAACCGGTTTCTGTCACGACATAGTCAGCCAGGCTGAGAGCCAGCCGGGTCGCAATAATGGAATTGGTACCGTGGGCAATATTGGCGAAAGGGCCACCGTGAATGAAAGCCGGTGTTCCCTCCAGAGTCTGAACCAGGTTCGGATTAATGGCCTCCCTGAGGAGTGCGGTCATCGCTCCATCAGCTCTAATATCACGGGCATAGACTGGCTGGCCATCCACCGAAAAGCCAACCAGAATGTTGCCCACTCTGGCCTTCAGGTCTTTTAGATCACTGGCCAGACAGAGGATAGCCATCACCTCAGAAGCAGCGGTTATATCAAAGCCAGTTTCACGAGCCAGGCTCTGAAAAGTCTCATCAGTTCCGATGATAACCTGACGCAAAGCTCTATCATTCATATCCAGGACCCTTTTCCAGGTGACTGCCCGACCATCAAGAGGTCCGGCTGAACCATCAAAATGAATTCTGTTGTCAACCATAGCGGCCAGAAGATTATGGGCAGCCGTGACCGCATGAATATCGCCAGTAAAATGCAGATTAATCTCTTCTCTTGGAACGACCATAGCTTTCCCGCCGCCAGTCGCTCCTCCCTTTATTCCGAAGACCGGCCCAAGGGAAGGTTCACGCAGGGTGAGGCAGGCTTTCTGGCCAAGACGGCTCAGCGCATCAGACAGACCGATAGCGGTGGTTGTTTTGCCTTCTCCAGCCGGGGTCGGCGTCATAGCCGTCACCATGATCAACTTGCCGTCTGGGCTTTTCTCCCGGTAGGCCTGAAAATTGACCTTGGCCTTATATCTTCCATATAGCTCAAGGTTTTCTTCAGCAATACCAAGCTGGTTGGCCACTTCTAAAACTGGTTTAAAATTCATAGCTTGCCTCCTTTTACCTGTTATTTAACCAAAATCTACTTCTTCTTTCAATCCACTTTTTCTGCTTGAACTAATCCACCGCCCGAGCCAGACTGACGTTGTAAAAATGGGTCTGATATTTTTCGATCAGCCCCTCATCAGCAAAGCTATAATAACAATTGTTGCCGATGACGATGTGATCGAGCACCCTGATCTGCATAACGGCACAGGCAAAAACCAGGTCTCTGGTTATCTCCCGATCGCAGCTGGACGGTTCAGGATCACCTGAGGGATGATTATGGACAAAGATCAGGCTGGAAGCTTCATATTTTAAAGCCTGTTTAATTACTTCTCTTGGATAAACAGCACTGGAATCAACTGTCCCTTCAAACAGGGTTTTTTCTTCCAGGATATGATTTTTGGTATTAAGAAACAAAACTTTAAAAACTTCAATTTTAAGATCTCGAAGACTGTAATAAAGATAATCAAAAACTTCCTGAGAAGACTTGCAGACCGGACGTTTGATCATGCAGTCCTTAAGATAACGGCGGGCTACCTCCTGGACAAGTTTTAAGCCAAAGACATTTTGCCGGCCAATGCCTTTTATTTTTTGCAAATCGAGCGGATCGGCCTCCATCACGCCGCGAAAATTTTTAAATTCTTTGATGGCCAGCCTGGCAGCCTCCTGGCAATCTTTCCGCGGTGTTCCCAGGGTCAGAAGCAACTCAACAATTTCATAATCAAGAAAACCGGCCAGGCCACCTTTTAGAAATTTTTCACGCAAGCGTTGTCGGTGTCCTGCCTGAGAAGGCCGTGCCTGCACAATATCTTCCGCCATGACGAATATCCTGGTTAAGATTTTTAGCCTGGACCAATAAGGGCAGTTATTTTTGCTTCAGAGAAAAAAGACGAAGAAAGCTGTTCCTTTTTCCCAGCCAGTTAATATTTTTTAAAAAAACCGAAGGTTCCGGCCAGGCTGTTTAATCAGCATACAGCCTGTCAATTAACGGTTTATATTTTTCTTCTACGACTTTTCTCCTGACCTTCAAAGTTGGCGTCATTTCACCCGCTTCAATCTCAAAATCCCTGTCTATAATGATGATTTTCTTAATTTTCTCATAGGAGGCCAGATGAGGAGTCAGCCGGTTCGTTTCCTGCATAAAAAATTCATATATTTCCGGCTTTTCGACCAGCTCCTGGTCGCTGGAAAAAGTGATATCCTTTTCAGTCGCATATTTTTTTAACTTTTCAAAGTCAGGCACAATTAGAGCTGAGACAAACTTGCGGCGATCGCCAACTACCACGGCATTAGCAATATAGGGACTGGCCGCCAGGGCATTTTCAATCGGCTGAGGCGCCACATTCTTTCCCCCAGAGGTGACGATAATGTCTTTTTTGCGGTCTGTGATGACCAGAAAACCATCCTGGTCCAGGTAGCCGACATCACCGGTTTTAAACCAGCCATCTTCAAAAGCCTCTTTCGTCTCGGCTTCTTTATTAAAATAGCCTTTCATCACATTGGGACCGCGAACAAGAATTTCGCCATCAGGAGCAAATTTTACTTCCTCTCCAGGGAGAATTTTCCCTACCGTGCCGAATTTAAAATCAGTTAAAGTATTGAGAGAAATAACAGGAGAAGTCTCAGTTAAACCATAGCCCTCGATAACCAGAATTCCGAGAGCATAAAAGAATTCGGCAATTTCCTTGGAGAGCGGGGCTCCACCCGAGACAAAAAACCTGACCCTGCCGCCGGTTCTTTCCACAATTTTAGAAAATACCAACCTGGAAGCCAGCTGATAACGAAATTTCAACCAGGCTGGCAACTGGCGGTGATTGAGCTTCAGCTGTACATATTTCCGCCCGACCTCGAGAGCCCAGAAGAAAATCTTGCGCTGCAAATTAGGCGAGGCCAGAACGCTGTCTATCACCGCCGCATAAAATTTATCAAAAAATCGGGGCACACCGACCATAATGGTCGGCCTGGCCTCCATCAGGTTGTCGGCGACGGTGTCCAGACTTTCAGCATAGGCAATGCAGGCACCAACATATAGCCAGGCGTGGGTGCACATCCTCTCCAGTACATGAGACAGAGGGAGAAAGCTTAAGGCTCTGTCGCCAGAATTAAAGTCGACCAGCGTATGCAGCGTCTCTATATTGTTAACAAGATTGTGGTGGCTGAGCATAGCACCTTTGGGTACGCCAGTTGTCCCGGAGGTATAGATGATCGTGGCCAGGTCATCAGGCAGAATAGACAGGGCCACCCGGTCAAAGTCGTCAGGGTGACTCAGGTTATATTCTTCACCGCTTTTTTCCACTTCCTCCAGACTCATCACTCCGGCCGGTGCCGGGCGCTCCATCAGTATGAATTTTTCAACGAGTGGCAATTCAGGACGGATCAAGGCAATTTTCTGCCAGAGTTTGAGGTTAGAACAAACCAGAAACCTGGCCTGCGAATCATTGATGATATATCTAATCTGGTCAGGAGTTAGATTGGTGTAAACTGGAACAACCACGCCGCTCGAACAGACAGTGGCCATATCGACCATGATCCATTCCGGCCGGTTTTCAGATAAGATGACCAGTTTGTCGCCCTTATTTAAACCTAAAGTCTTCAGACCGGATGAAATGTTTCTGACCCGCCGGGCAAACTCTTCAGTGGAAATTGGCTGGTACTGGCCATTTTTTTTGGCCAGCATCAGATCTTCGCGCTGATGGTTTTTTTCTAAATTCAGGAAATTTTTGGAGAGAGTGTCTATCACCAATTGCCTCCTTTTATTTATTCAAAGTGCCCGACTGACTGAGACTAATAGCCGCATATTTTCTTTTCATGGCTCAACAGCCAGGACTTACGCCTCAACCCACCTCCAAAGCCGACCAAGCGGCCATCGGCTCCGATTACCCGGTGACAGGGAATAATAATAACCAGGGGATTGTCATGATTGGCCCGGCCTACTGCCCTGGCCGCCCCCGGACGACCGCAAGCGGAAGCCACCTGACCGTAAGATCTGGTTTGCCCATAAGGAATTTTCTGCAGTTCATTCCAGACTTTTTTTTGAAAGCTGGTTCCCTCCAGTCTGAGCAGTAAAGAAAACTCGCGCCTTATCCCCTTAAAATACTCATCGAGCTGTTGCCAGGCGGCGACCAGTGGTTCTGGCGCACCGGCCAGACTGGCCTTTATCTTATCAGGAGAAATGTCCGGTCTGCTTTTTTTTAAAAACGAGCAAGCTTCCAGGCCAGCCTCATTTCCCGTTAACTCTATTAATCCTATCGGAGTTTGATAGTATACTTTCACCCTACCCTCACGCCCGGCTTCATTCTTTTAATCTAACCCAGATGTAGGTTAAACCTTTGTCATTTTCAAATCTCAGTTCAAAGACCTCAGGATAGGCTTTAAATAGCTGCGACAGCTGGCGAAAGCCATAAGTTCTTGGATCAAAACCAGGGTCGAGCTGCCGGAGATAAAATCCAATGCTGCTGAGTTTTCCCCAGCCGTCCTCATCGGCGGCCATATCGACAGCCGCCTTGAGCAGTGGTAGAGGATCGTAACCGCGTGGTCTTGGTTCTTCGCTGGCCTTCTCAGCCGGACCGGATTTTTTCTTTTTTTCCTTTTCGCCCAGTCCAAGATTTTCAGTATAAATAAAAACATTGCAGGCATTGATAAAAGCTTTGGGTGTGCTTCTTTTGCCAATACCCATGACGAAGTAACCTGCTTCCCTGATTCTGGTGGCCAGACGGGTATAATCAGAATCGCTCGAAACAATGCAGAAGCCATCTACCAGACGGCCATGCAGGATGTCCATGGCATCAATAATCAGGGCACTATCGGTAGCATTTTTCCCCACCGTATAACGAAATTGTTGAACAGGCTGAATAGCATTTTCGTGGAGAACCTTCTTCCAGCCAGCCATATTAACCGTCGTCCAATCGCCATAGATTCGGCGGATGGTAATCAGCCCGTATTTCCCGACCTCAGCCAGAATATCAGAGAGGAGAGTAGGCTGAGCATTGTCACCGTCAATGAGCAAAGCTATTTTCCTGCTTTTTTCTTCAGTAAAACTGTCAATCATAGCGCCTCCAGCCCTTATAGCTTCCTTATTTTACCTATTTTCTTGTCGTTATCAAATAGCAAATTTATTTCCAACCACCATCGCAGCCTTTAGACGAACTAATCGCGGACAAAATGGGGCAGTTCAAATGGGATTGGCAAGCTTAGTTCCAGAAGCCCTGATACTTCACCAGCCTTCGTCCAGACTGTTTGGTAGATCAACTTTTTCTGGCCCTGTTTTTCAATCGTATAGATATTGGGTTTTTTACTTTCCAGGATTTCTTTAATTTTCTGCCTCGACTTGTCCTGGTGGCAATCCTCAAGCTGGCGCCCAAGAAGCTGGTAGCCTCCTTCTTGCCTGGCGGCTTGTTGGTTAAGGTAGATAATTTTGCCAGCCAGGTCAGTCACAATAATAGCTCCAGGAAATTCATCAGTCCAGGGAATGTCGGCCATTTAAACCTCCTGCCAATTAAGTCTATATTGTCAGGTCTTTATTCATGTTCAGAAAAGTTTTGCCATCAACCTGGCTCTTAAGATAAATTTATACAGGAAAATGTTAAAAATTGGAAAGGCGAGTCTAAAAGGACTTTGGCTGACCAGCTGGCTGGTTGGCCTTTACCTTCTGGCCCAACCTTCACTGGCCACCACCAGGCTCAAGGCCCCAGATAAGGGAGCCTTCCTTCTTCCAGACCACTGCCTTCAATCCAGTGCCAGGAACCAGGCCCTCGCGCCAGGTCAATTGTCTCAGCCTCTCAGAGAGAAGCTTCATCAATGGTTGAGGGGACAAATTGGACAGGAGAATCTGGAAGATTTCGTCCTGAATTCGCAAGCTATCCTGGATTCGCCTGGTTTTGATTTATATTTGCTGGAGTTATGGCTCGAGGGCCGGCCGTTCGAGGCCCTGGCTCTTCTCGATAACCAATTGAAGCAAGCTCAAGATTGTCCAGCTCGTCTTAATCAGGCCGGAGCTTTCCTTTTTTCCTGCGGCGAGTATGAACAGGCCAAAGATTTTTTTTGGGCCGCTCATTTCTTCCGGCCAGATCACCCTTCTATTCTGAATAATCTGGCAGCCGTCTTTTCTTCTCTGGGATCAAGGAAAGAAGCGGCTGCGCTCTACCAACAGTGCCTCGAGCTCGCTCCCTATCACCCTGAGGCTAACCTGGCTCTTTATTACTTGAGCTCCGGGCAGGCAAGCGAGCAGCCTGATCAAAATTGGTTGGTCAAGTCTCTCCATGGGGCCTTTATAGAAAAGGCGGCCAGCCTGATCGGAACTACCAGCTGGCCGCTGCCACTGTGTTTTGAACAGGAGATAAACCTCGCCAGGCCGCCGCTTCCTTCTAATTTTGAACAGTATATCAGCCTGCTCAGTATTTACCAGGAAGCATTGTTTGAACTCAGCCAGAGAGAAGAAGCGCTCAGCCGAAAGCTGATCAGCCAGAGACAGCCGCCAGAGACTGTTTCCGGACCGGGGGAAAGGGAAAGATGGGAAAAATCCTGGCGGCTTGATTCTTCCCAGAGCTACTCCCGCCTGCTGGAAGCAGAAGGACGCCTCGACTGGCTGGAAAGAGAAGCAGAAAAGCCGACTGATCTTTCTCTCGAGCAAATTATTGCAGCTTCTGTCCGGGCTCTGGACTCAGTTTATAAAGCTTATCTGGAGCAGGAACAAAAGGCACTCGAGGCGCCTCCGGCCAGCAGAGCCGATGAATTGAGAAAAGCCCGGGATTATTATTGCTTCAAATACAAAAAAGAGGCGACCCAATGGTATTTAAAATACCGGGAAAAGCTTCTGTCCTATTTCCTGCAGGCTGAACAGGAACTTAAGACTTTTCTTCCCCGATTTTACTTCTGGCTCAGATATCTGCCGGAAAATCAACAGCCAGCCAGACGGCTGGAAACAGAGCTCAGGCTGATAAAAATATATTCCAGGCTGTGGGAAAAAGCTTTGTTACTTCTAACCCGGCTCGGGCAGCCGGCTTTCTCCGACTGCCTCCCGGCGATGGAGCCTTCTCCTGAAAATCAAGTTAAACCAGTTTTTCCCTTGCGCTCGCCTGTCGATGATCTGCAACTGACTTTTACCTCTGAATTTTTTTCTTTCGCCCTAAGTCCCACCTGGGTAGCTTTTTCTGAAAACCTGGTGGCAGAAGATTTTCCAGAAAAAGTTGTAATACCTGCAGCTACTATCTATCTATATCCTGCAGCCACGACAGCCAATGCTCAGCCCATCTATCTGGTAGTCGATGAACAGGGGCAATTAAACGATCTGGGTAAACTTGTTTCCCGAGGAACTGGCCGGCTCTCTCCAGGTAGTCAGTTTGAGATTGTTTTTGATTTGAGCTACCCATCACAGGAGGTTTCTGTCGGTGCGAAAGGCGGCGGAGCAAAGCCTGATGATTTTTAATCGCCAAACCGCGGATTAACAACTCCGGCATATATAGAACCAAATGTATAGCTAATTCCCACTGATAACCCATAGCTATAAGAAGTGGCCAGGGCCTTTTTCTGGAGCAAAATATCTTCCAGACTGAGGTCTCCCTTAGCCAGGTAGACCTGATCATTTATTTTGGAATATCGGCCAGTAAAGTTGATGGACAAACCACGGTAGAGCCTGAGGTTAAGGTTTGTCCATAAAATCAGGTGATTCTTTTTAAAATCATTAAAATAATGAAAACCTTCCAGTGAGGAGCTGATATTGCCCCAGGGCTCTTTCATTTCAAAAGTCACGGTCAGAGTTTCTCCGAGCAGAGCTTCTCTGGTCTTATCGAAGATGGTCTCTTCACGATAATAATTAAGATTAAAGCCCACCCGGTAAAGAATCCTCAGCTGGCGTCGGGTAGATTC
Organism: Acidobacteriota bacterium; assembly: GCA_029571905.1. GTDB lineage: Bacteria > Acidobacteriota > Aminicenantia > Aminicenantales > Saccharicenantaceae > Saccharicenans. The sequence goes on from JAKPXU010000048.1 coordinate 9,058, forward strand.
AGAATAAGGAAAAAAATTATATTCAATGGCCGGAGCGGGATTAAAGTTAAAATTGAGATTATTGTAAGTCGAGGAGGATACGCCCAGCCAGCCCCCGACCGACCAGTGTTCATTGATAGAAACCACATACAAGCTCGACAGGCTGAAACTTTTCTGAATTGAGGTAACCTCCTCGGTTACCCCATCTTCTTCTACTTTAAAAACACTGCTGCTGTAATAGCCCGACAAACCGGTTCTGAATTTAATCTTATCAGTCACGCGGTTGGCGCTTAAGTTGGTGCGAGCAGACAAAAAATGTTTAGTCTCCTCCCCCGACAGGCTGCCTGAGAGACCGAGATTAAAAACCCAGGATTTCCAGGGATCTTCAACCGGCGCCGGTGGTAGCCTCTTTTCAAAATCAATGCGAAGGTAGTCACCCAGATCAGTTTTAGCCACATACGGAACCAACCCGACCTTTAAAACCCTGACCAAACCTTTGCGCTCCACATCAGCTGAATCGGTTCGTTTAGAAACGTATTTCAGAGTGTGATGAATGTCATAAAAATTATTGCGTCCGATGAAATTAAGGGTATATTCACGGCCTCCATCGCCTGTTGATTCGATGGTGATGAGGACGTGGACATCAGATTCATTCTGATCGCGAACAAAATGAACAAAGGTAATTTCCGAACGAATATAGGCCATATCACACTGATGGCAATCAATAAAAACCCTGGGCGGTTCAAGCTGGGGCTGACCGGGCTCCCTGATTTGTGACAGGCCGGGAAAGCTAAGAGCACAAATGAGGCTGGCCAGAGCCAGAAAACGGCCAGAAGCAAGCCGGATATTCAATTCATCTGTCCTTTCTTAATGTTAAGTTGTGATCAGGAATCTGACCGGTTGGTCCGCTGCCTATCCACCTTGTCAGTTAAAAGCTCTAATTTAATCCCCGGTTTCTGCTGGCCAGCGGTTCTAGCTGGAGTATTATGCCGACCAGAATTAAACCAGCTTTTCATCTCCTGGCTGAAAAAATTGAAAAGGAGTTTCAGACCAAAAATCGTTCCGATCGGTACCAGTAAAGTTAGAATCACTGCCGTCAAAAATAGTGTCAGCCGCGACCAGTTTTTCCTGTTAGTCAGGCCGGAGGCAGTTAAGATGGACATCAGTCCGAAGAGTAAAGAGGCCAATGACAGCCAGAGGCCACGGCTGATGAGATAATCTCCACCAGAAAGGTGTAGCAATTCTTTTTCTGAACTAGAAAAATAAATAAAACAAACCAAAAAAAGTGACATCAGCGTCGTTAAAATGGCCAGCAGGCCGGCGGTCTTGACAATCGATCTTGACAGGCTGATTTTTTCCGGCATGAACTTATAACCTTTTAGACTTTTATTTTACTTGAGTTGGTTCTGGATTCAAGTAAGAATTTTAAGTAAAATTCTTACTGCTGAGAATAAATGGCTTAAGAGAAGAGTAGAAAGCTGTTTTTTTGCTGGTCGAGGCTTAACTCTTAAAGGAGGCAAAACCATGAAAAAAACTATTTTTTTATTTCTGACTGTTCTGCTTTTAGTTTCAACCTTAACAGCCGATATCTATATTAAAACCAGGGTCAATGTTGATCCGATCAATGCCTTCGGGCAGAACATTCCAGCCAAGGAATTTTTCTCAGAACAATGGATAGGAACCGATTTGACCGCTATTGCCAGTCAGGGTCTGAACTATCTTTTTGATCTCAAGAAAAACAAGGTTTACCTGATCAGCCAGGCAACTAAATCTTATCTGGAAATCACACCTCCGATAGATTATGCTCAACTCCTTCCGCCCGAGTTCTCCCAGATGGCCCAGGTCTGGCAGCAGATGACGATCAAAGTCACTCCCAAAAATGAAACTAAAGTCATCAACAATATCCCCTGCCAGGCCTATCAACTGGAAATGACAGTAATGATGTATCCGGTGGAAATGACGATCTGGGCTTCTGAAAAGCTCCCCTACGACCTCACTGATTACTTGCAAAGAGTTCAACCTGAAATAATGAAAATGGAGCTTAAGGCCTCAGGCGAGACGGCCGGAGAGATAGCCAAGATCAAGGGATTGTGGGTAGCCTATGAGATGAAAACCCAAACCATGGGCACAGAAATAAAATCGAGAGCCGAAGTAGTAGAAATCAGTAAGAAACCGGCTCCGCCCGATGTTTATTCTATTCCTGCTGGTTATCAGAAAAAAGACCAGCTCAGCCGCGAGGACATTCTCGGTTCGGGTAATTAGCTTATAGCGGAGCATCAGGCCGGCTGAGAAGAGAAAAGTAGGTTCATCAGCTGAATTTGAATTCTGCCAGCAGAAGAGGAGTGGCAGTTTGACTTGATTTTTGAGCCGCCTGACACTATCCTTAGCCTATGACCAGGAACGATAAGACTGATAAGATTAGGGTTAGATTTGCCCCCAGCCCAACTGGCTTTATTCACGTCGGCAACGCCCGAACAGCCCTTTTTAACTGGCTGCTGGCCAGACAAAAAGGTGGCGTTTTTGTGCTGAGGATTGAAGATACCGACCTCGAACGTTCGAAACCAGAATACGAAAGAAACCTCATCGAAGATTTACGCTGGCTTGGCCTGGACTGGGATGAGGGCCCTGATGTCGGCGGAGAGTTTGGCCCATATCGACAATCGGAAAGGCTGGCAATATACCACCAACATGCCCAGAAGCTCCTGGAGGCAGGGCAGGCTTACTATTGTTTTTGCTCCCAGGAAGAGCTGGAAAGAGAAAGGGAAGAAGCCCTGGCTAAAGGGAGGTCACCAGTTTACAGCGGTCGCTGCCGAAATATTCCTCTTGAAGAGGCCAGGCGCAGATTGAATTCAGGCCAACAGGCAGCTATAAGGCTTAAAATCCCTGAGGAAGGCCTGGTCAGATTCAGTGATCTGGTACGGGGTGAGGTAGAGTTTGACCTCAAGCTCATCGGTGACCCGATTATTGTCAGATCAACTGGCATGCCTGCTTATAACTTTTCGGTCGTAATTGATGATGCTCTGATGCACATTACTCATGTGATCCGGGGAGAAGATCATATTTCCAATACTCCCCGCCAGATTCTCCTCTACCAGGCTTTTGACTGGCCGCTTCCCGTCTTTGCTCATCTCTCCATGGTCATGGGCCAGGACAACACCAGATTGAGCAAAAGACACGGGGCAACTTCGATTGATCAGTTCCGCCGGGAGGGGGTTTTACCCCAGGCTCTCTGCAATTATCTGGCCTTTCTGGGCTGGTCCCCACCCGAGGGGAAAGAGGTTCTGACGCTCGAGGAGCTGGTCAGTCTTTTTGATCTGAGTCGCGTCAATCGAGCGGCGGCTATCTTTGATTATGACAAACTTTACTGGCTCAATCGTCAGCATATTAAACTTTTGCCCCGATCGAAGAAACTGGAGCTGGCTCTGCCCTATTTACGGGAGGCAGGTCTCGTCGGAGATAATATCGGGCCGGCCGAGGAGCAGTGGTTGAGCCAGGCTGTTGAACTCCTGTTAGAAGGTGTGGATAAATTTTCTGAACTGCCTCAGAAATTCTCTTTGATTTTTGATTTCAATCCGGAAGCTCTGGACGAGGAAGCAAAGGTCATCATCAATACCGAGTCCGCCCGAAAAGTGCTCAAGGCTCTGGTAGAGAAAACGTCCGCTCTCTCTGATTTTAATTATGAGGTTTTTGCCAGGCTAACTGGAGAGATCAAAAAGGAAACGGGAATTAAAGGCAGGGATCTGTATCATCCACTACGGGTAATGCTTACGGCCCGCGCTTCGGGGTTGGAACTTGATAAGTTTATTCCGCTTATCGAAGAAGGGGCCAGGTTGAAGTTTCCCCGCCCGATAAAAAGCTCGCTGGAAAGAATCAGAGAATTTGCCAGCCTGCTGGGAATTGAGCCAGCCGGGAAGCCAGCATGAGCCAGGAAGATAGACTCGGTCGGATTAATGCCATCATTGAGTATCTCCATAGCTCACCGCAACGGGTTAATAAAATTTTTATCCAGAAAGAAAAGGGGCATTATCAACTGGCTGAAATCATTCGGCTGGCCCGCGAAAATCATATTCCAGTTGTTTTCGCCCCGCGAGACAGGCTCGCCAGCCTCTGCCCACATCACCAGGGGGCAGTGGCTCTGGTCGCCGAAAAAGAATATTCAAAACTGGAAGATCTGGTAAGAGCAAACGGGACGGCTTTTCTGGTTATGCTGGATGGTGTCGAAGACCCACAAAATATCGGGGCAATAATTCGCAGTGCAGAGGGAGCAGGCGCCAGCGGTCTGATTCTTCAGGAACGTCACTCAGCTGGCCTGACTCCGGCCGTAGCTTCAGTTTCAGCCGGGGCCATTCATCACCTCCAGGTAGCCAGGGTGACCAATCTATCAAGAGCAATTGACTGGCTCAAAGAGCAGGGTATCTGGGTGGCCGGCGCTGCTGGCGAAAGCCAGACCAGGTGGTTTGAATTTGACTTTACCCTACCGGTCGCCATTGTCCTTGGGTCAGAAGGCTCTGGTCTTAGAGCTAATATCAGGAAAAAATGTGATGTTCTTCTCTCTTTGCCGATGCTCGGCCGGGTAAAGAGCCTGAATGTCGGGGCGGCAGCAGCTGTCTTTTTCTACGAGGTCGTCCGCCAGCGGCTGCTTAAAAGTCAAAAAGAGTAAACCTTCGACTTCGCTACGAATTGACCACGCTTTCCAGGAAAATCTTTTCCACATCGGGCAGGGGAATATCCTTGAGCTTCTTCTGGAGCTCTTCATCCTGAAGCAGATTCTCCAGATTGAGGCCGGCCAGATAATTGAAGGTTCTCCCGCTCAAGTCCTCTCCGCTGAGCTGGCTCAGTCTTTTGGCCAGTTCCGCGTCTTCTTTTATCGCCTGGAAAATCTGCCAGCTGGCCTTTAACCGGCCTATCTCACCTCCGCAGATGATCTTACCCTTGTTGATCAGGACCACCTCCTCACAGACCCGTTCAACTTCTGGCAGAAGATGCGAGGAAAGGAAAATGGTTGTCCCCTGAGCTTTGAGCTTTAAGATTAGATTTCTGACTTCATACATTATGAGCGGATCAAGTCCGGTATAGGGCTCATCAAAAATCAGAAAATCGGGCTGGCCACTGGCGGCCACCCCCAGTGCCACTTTCTGCCTCGTTCCTTTGGAAAGATTTTTAATCCGATTGTCCAGATATTCAGTTAGGTTGAGAGTGCTGGCCATGTCGAGGGCTTGCTCCTGAGCCTCTGCCCGGCTGAGGCCATCAATTCTGGCCACCAGTTCCAGGGTTTCCCTGACCGTCAGAAAGGGATAAAGACTGGCATTTTCCTGTAGGTAACCGAGACGTAGAGAAGCCAGTGCCTGGTTCTTTTCCTCTTGAGAATAATACTCAATCTGGCCTGAGTCTGGTTTTAAAAAGCCGAGAATAATTCTGATCGTGGTAGTCTTGCCAGCTCCATTCGGCCCGAGAAATCCGGTTAGCTTGCCGGCTTTAATGGAAAAATTAACACCGGACAGAGCGACCTTTTTTTGCCTGGCCAGAGGGCCTTCCCCAAAAGCTTTCCTCAGGTCTTTCAGCCTTAGAAGGTAACAATTTTTTCCACTCTTTTCAGGAATCAGGTTATTTCTTAGACCCATATTTCTAAAAATGGCTAAACTGACCAGAAGAAAAACCGCTGTCAGGAAAAGAGCATAGGCCACCTGCCAGCCTTTTAATGTTATCCATTCCGGTACGAAGGCCAGAGCCACCAGGCTTTTTGGGCTGGGTATCATTATCTGGCCAGAATCTAGTAGCCCTTTCATCCAATCCTTATACAAGTAAACCATAACGGTAGCTATTTGTAAGACCAGAACAGCCGCAAAGTTCATCGCCCCCCGGAGGAAACAGGCGAATAAAAAGCCCAGAGCAAAATAATAAGTAGAGTTAAGCAGCCCACGGATCAGGTCTTTTAAAATATCGGGGAAAACGGCCATCTGCCCTCTTATTTCTAAAGACAGAAAAGAAAAGAAAAGGAGCAGGAGAAAAGCACCGGCCACGAATAGCCAAACAGCTAGACATTTCCCCCAGAAAAAAAATGCCCCTTTCTTTCTGGAAAGAAAAGGATCAATTTGCCTGCTTTCAAACTCATCAAAGACCAATCCGCCGCTGAGGAGCACAGCCATCAATCCGAACAGTCCCCTGAATTCGTTTACCCCTTCAGAGGGATCAGGTGTAAACAAAATAAAATAAAGGCAAAGCCCTAGGGAAATAGCCACCAGAATGGACTGGATCCGATTAACACGCAGAATTTTTTTCCAGGTCAAAAGGACTATTTCTTTAAGCATTACTCCCTCCAGGATCAGATCCTTTTTTTAATTCTATATATGAGAAGGCTCAGCATCCAGCCATTTGAGTTTAATCTCCAAGCTGAAGCCGGACTAAGCTTTTTCCCTTCGAGGCCAGGACAGGCCTGAGATTAAAAATACCCCCTCCTCTGCTGATCCCTTTCTGGCCTCGAATATAAGTCATCTTGATAAAGACGGCTTTCAGCTCATTTTTTTCTCATAGCTTGACTTTTTTTCATCATAAATTAATCAGTGCTGATCACAATCTGACCCGGTAATGACCGGTGGCTGACCGTTCTTACCCCTCCCGGCTAGCCGGATTTTTCTCTCTTTAAAAATCATATCGATTATTATTTTAGTCGCAGAATAAAGACTGATTTGAAGGATAATTGGTAGAAATCAGTTGTTTGTTTTCTTGACAGTCAGGAAGGCTAATCTTTAGAATACCCTCGGCTGTCATTTTTTGATAGAATAGCGGATAAGAGAGTAAATTATGAAAGAAACCATTGATTTTTATTCACTGGAAAGGCCCCTGGCAACTATTAAAGAGAAGATTGACGCCCTGGAAGCCAGCGAGGATTCCAACCGGAAAGAAAAAATCGCCGCTCTGAGGGCAGAGCTCGAAAAAGAGTGGGCGAAAATCGTCCCTAAGTTAACAGCGGTACACATTGTGCAGATTGCCCGCCACCCACGACGGCCTTATACACTTGATTATATCAACGCTCTTTTCCAGGACTTCATGGAATTCCATGGTGATCGGCGCTTTGCTGACGACCCGGCCATTGTCGCCGGGCTGGCCTTTTACAAAGGTCAGACCGTGGCCGTCATCGGCCACCAGAAAGGTCGCACGACCAAAGCCAGGATTGAGCGCAATTTTGCTCAACCCAATCCAGAAGGTTACCGCAAGGCTCTGAGAATTATGCAGATGGCTGAAAAATTCGGCTTCCCGGTCATTACCTTTGTTGACACGCCAGGTGCTTACCCTGGAATTGGAGCAGAAGAAAGAGGCCAGGCTGAGGCTATTGCCTACAACCTGAAAACCATTGCCAGGCTGAAAACTCCTATTATCAATGTCATCATCGGGGAAGGCGGTAGCGGAGGCGGATTGGGCATCGGCTTTGGCGATTCTCTGTTGATGCTTGAATATGCCTTTTATTCTGTCATCTCGCCTGAAGGCTGCGCCGCCATTTTGTGGAAGGATCAAGGGCCATCAGCGGTTGAACAGGCAGCTGAAAATCTGGGCCTGCGAGCTCAAAAACTCTTTGAGCTGGGCATTATAGATAAAATCATCCCGGAGCCACCAGGTGCCGCTCATATGGATTATGAGACAACTTTTAAGAACGTTGATAAGCAGCTCAACCAGACTTTAAAAAAGCTACAGCAGGTGAGACTGTCGGATCTTCTGGACGAACGCTACAGAAAGATAAGACGCCAGGGGATTTTTGAAACGAAAAAAAGTTAAACGTCGGGCAAGAATTCAATAGTTATAGCGGCAGGCATAACTACCCTGAACTGTGATCAGCAGAAGAGAGGCTTTGGTGAACAATAAGGCAGGAATAAAATGAGCAGTGAACAAAAGGAAGATGTGATTTCTTCAATCAAGGGCATGAGAGATATTCTGCCGGATGAAGCCCGGCTGTGGCAGGCGGTCGAATCTTCAGCCCGGCAAACTTTTGAACTTTATGGCTTCCGCGAGCTGCGGGCACCGATTTTAGAGCCAACCGAGCTTTTTGAACGAGGGACCGGTACCTCTTCCGATATTGTCACCAAAGAGATGTACACCTTCACGGATAAGGGTGGAAGATCGGTTACGCTTCGCCCGGAATACACTCCCTCGGTGGTCCGGGCGATCATCGAACACCGCCTTGATCTCAAGCCGCAACCGCTCCGCTTTTATTACACGGGACCCATGTTCCGTTATGATCGACCGCAGAAAGGGCGATACCGCCAGTTCCATCAGATAGATGTCGAGGTCTTTGGTGAGCCAGATGCCGCTATTGATGCCGAAATTATAGAAATGGCCTATCGCTTTTTTCAGGAAGTCAAGGT
>JAKPXU010000050.1 GCA_029571905.1 Acidobacteriota bacterium
CGTTCCTGCTCGGTCCACAGCTTCCGGTTGATCAGTGTAGCCAGGCCCAGGCCAAGCGGCGGGATGCAGATAGCCGAGGCGCAAGCTCCCATAATCAGATAATTTCCCTGCTGAATCATCGCTGCTCCAAAAAAGAAAGCCACCTTGTTGACCGGCCCACCCATATCAAAGGCAATCATCGAACCAAGAATAATGCCCAGAATGACTTTGTTGCCCGTGTGCATGACCTGCAGCCAGCTGGTAATGCTGGCCATTAAATCATGAATGGGAGCGCCGACCACTTCATACATTATTATCCCAACAATTAAAGATGAGATAACCGGATAAATCAAAATGGGCATAACCGGTCGGATATAGCTCGGGACTTTGATTTTCTTGAGAAAAAAGACCAGAAAGCCGGCCAGCAGTCCAGAAATCAGCCCCCCCAGGAAACCGGCGCCAACCTGATTGGCGATATAGCCTCCAACAAAGCCTGGCACCAGACCGGGCCGATCACTGACACCAAAGGCAATATAGCCGGAAAGAACAGGAATCAGCAAAGAAAAAGCAACCGTGCCAATATCATTTATCAATTTTAAAAAAGGAGCATGGCTGAAATCAGGTCCGCCGGGACCCATTGGAGCCAGAGCTATTGACAGGGCAATCAGTATCCCACCTGAAGCAACAAAAGGAATGGCATAAGAAACTCCGGATAAGAGATATTTTTGTAAATTACCTACTTTCATTCTGACCTTCTTTCCAAAAAATTTCCCCTCAATTATAAAAAAACCCCCCCTCCCTGGCAACTGATGGGGTCGGGCCAGCCGATTTCTTTTATTATGAATGACTTAGTAAGGGCAAGAGAATTTTCGCTTTTTTTATTCGCCTCCTTAGAGAGCAAAAAAGGCAGAATCACCTTTAATCGCCTGCTTCAGCACATGTTCCGGCCATAAATCGTTTGATCTATAGGTTTGATTGATATGTTATTGATAGTTAACAAAATGCGCTGGCCCGACCCCATCTGAACTTGCCTCGGCGGCCAAAATGTGCTAAAGTCAAAAAAATTTTAAAGGACAGATAGACGAAATACGGAGTTTTGGTCCTCAAAGACGGAACGGTTTTTGAGGGTATAGGGTTTGGAGCTTGCGGCCGGACGTGGGGGGAAGTTGTTTTTAACACCGGCCTGGTCGGTTATGTGGAATCAATCACCGATCCATCCTACCACGGGCAAATCCTTGTTCAGACTTATCCACTCATTGGTAACTATGGAGTCAATCCTGATTTCTTTGAATCAGCCCGGCCCTGGATTCAAGGTTATGTCGTTTCCGACTATGCTGATAAGCCCTCCCATCATACCTCACGCTTCTCAATTGATCACTGGTTGGAAGCCAACCGGATTCCGGCTATTGCCGGCCTCGATACCCGGGCCCTGGTTAAGCGGCTGCGACAATACGGAGTCATTCCCGGCCTGCTGGTTGTCTCCGGCCAACCCTTGAAACTCTCGCCTCTGGTTCGGGAAGCCAGACGGCTGTCTGATCCAAATGTCCAAAATCTGGCAGCTGAAGTCTCCAGTCCGGATATTCATATCTACCAGCCTGGCCGGAGAAAAAGAATAGTTCTCATTGACTGCGGAACAAAACTGGGCATTATCAGCCAGCTGACCAGGCGAGGGCTGAGTGTCATTAGAGTTCCTCACAATACCAGTCCCGAAACTATCCTGTCCTTTAAACCCAGTGGCCTGGTCATCTCTAATGGACCCGGCAATCCCGAGCTTTGCTCGGCAGTGAAAACTATTGCTGCTTTATTAACGGAAAATCTGTCCATGCTCGGCATCTGCCTCGGGCATCAAATCCTGGCCTTAGCCGCCGGAGCCAGAACTTATAAGCTTAAATTCGGGCACCGCTCTCAGAATCAGCCCTGTCTGGAGATTGGCACACAGCGTTGCTATTTAACCAGCCAGAATCATGGTTATGCCGTTGATCAAGAATCACTACCTACCGACTGGCAGCCCTGGCTGGTCAATGCCAATGATGGAACCAATGAGGGCATAAAGCATAAACGCCGGCCTTTTTTTGGTGTTCAATTTCACCCCGAGGCCTGTCCTGGTCCAACTGATACAGAATTCATTTTTGATCTTCTGGTGGAGCAGCTTCGATGAAAAAGCCGGAGAAAGTCCTGCTCCTGGGCAGCGGAGCAATCAAAATCGGCGAAGCCGGCGAGTTTGATTATTCAGGGAGCCAGGCTATAAAAGCTTTTAAAGAAGAAAATATCGAGGTGGTGCTGGTCAATCCCAATATTGCTACTTTTCAGACTTCAGATTTCCTGGCCGATAAGGTTTATTTCATGCCTGTTGAGTCATCGTTCGTTGAAAAAATCATGGCCAGAGAAAAACCTCAGGCTTTGTTGATGTCTTTTGGTGGTCAAACCGCTCTAAACTGCGGCCTGAAGCTGGCCAGAGCGGGTTTGCTGGCCAAACACAGAATAACGGTTCTTGGTCCGCCGCTCCAGGCTGTCGAAATTACCGAAGACCGTGGTTTATTCAACCAGACCTTAGCCTCGGCTTCCCTTAAGACTCCGCACGGCCTGGCCGTCTCTTCTCTGGCGGAGGGTCTAACAGCTGCTCAGAAGATTGGTTTTCCGGTGATGCTGCGGTCAGCTTTTGCTCTGGGTGGGCAGGGCAGCTCTCTTTGCTCTAACCAGGCAGAACTGGCGGAAAAACTTTTCCTGGCTTTATCCCAATCGAATCAGGTTCTAATCGAAGAGTACCTGGAGGGCTGGAAAGAAATCGAATATGAAATAATCCGTGACCGGGCCGATAACTGCCTGGCCATCTGCAACATGGAAAATCTTGATCCAATGGGGATTCACACCGGTGAAAGCGTAGTGGTCGCACCTTCTCAGACTCTGACTAACCGTGAATATCACAGCCTGCGCGAAATTGCCTTTAAAACTGTCAGAAGACTCGGCATTATCGGCGAATGCAATATTCAATTTGCCTTAAATCCGGTCAATAGCGATTACCGGATCATTGAAGTCAATGCCAGGCTTTCACGTTCCTCAGCCCTGGCTTCCAAAGCCACCGGTTATCCGCTGGCTTTTGTTGCCGCCAAGCTGATGCTCGGCTATACCCTCCCCGAACTGAAAAATTCGGTGACAGGGACAACCACTGCCTGCTTTGAGCCAGCTCTTGATTATGTCACGGTGAAGATTCCCCGCTGGGACCTGAAGAAATTTGCCAGAGTTTCTAAGAAAATCGGCTCTGAAATGAAATCAGTGGGCGAAGTCATGTCCATCGGCCGGAGCTTCGAAGAAGCCCTGCAGAAAGCTATCCGCATGCTTCAGGTTGGGATGTATGGCTTTGTCGGCAATGAAAATTATTCGTTTAAAAACCTGGAGAAAGAACTCTATCAACCAACTGATGAAAGGCTCTTTGGCCTGGCTGAGGCCTTTAAAAAGGGCTGGTCGGTCGAAAAAGTTGCTGGCTTAACAAAAATCGATCCCTGGTTTTTATACAAAATGAAGGGGTTGGTCGAGTTAGAAGAAAAAATCAGAAAATACGGGCTAAATGAACTGCCAGATGATCTCTGGTTAGAAGCTAAAAAGAAGGGCTTCTCGGATAAACAGCTGGCTATCTTTACCCGGGCGACAGAAGGTGAAGTCCGTCAAAAAAGGGAGAGCCTCAAGCTCAGACCGTCGGTCAAACAAATTGATACGTTAGCTGCCGAGTATCCGGCCAGGACCAATTACCTTTATCTCACCTATAACGGCTCAGAAGACGATTTGAGCTTTAACCGCTCTAAGAAAAGAATTATGGTGCTTGGTTCGGGACCTTACAGCATCGGTTCGTCAGTGGAGTTTGACTGGTGCTGCGTAAATACTTCTCTGGCTTTACGGCGGCTCGGCTACCAGACGATCATGGTTAATTACAATCCGGAGACAGTTTCAACCGATTATGACATGTGCGACCGGCTCTACTTTGATGAACTCAGCCTGGAAAGAGTCCTCGATATTTATCAGAAAGAAAAACCGGCCGGAATTATTATCTCCATGGGCGGCCAGGTTCCCAACAATCTGGCCCTCAAACTCCACCGGGCCGGCCTGCCCCTGCTGGGCACCTCACCTGAAGACATTGACCGGGCTGAAGACCGCCGCCAGTTTTCCAGGCTGTTAGACGAGCTTCAGATTGATCAGCCGCCCTGGAAAGAAGTAACCAGTTTAGAAGAAGCCAGAAGATTCTGCCGGGAAGCTGGTTACCCGGTCATCATTCGTCCTTCTTATGTCCTCAGCGGGGCAGCCATGAGCCTGGTCTTTGAAGAGAAATTCTTAGAAAAATATTTGAAACGGGCTTCTTTAGTCTCACCCGAATATCCGGTAGTTATTTCCAAATTCATTGTTGGAGCCAAAGAAATTGAACTGGAAGCAGTGGCCAGTCAAGGCCGGATTGTGGCGTCAGCCATCATTGAACATATCGAAAATGCTGGAGTCCATTCCGGTGATGCTACTATGGTTGTGCCACCGCAGAAACTTTACCTGGAAACCGTCCGCCGGATCAGAATCATCGGAGAAAAAATTGCCCGGGCTTTGAGGATAACCGGGCCTTTCAACCTTCAGCTTTTGGCCAGAGACAATGCCCTTAAAGTAATTGAGTGTAATCTGAGAGCTTCCCGTTCCCTGCCCTTTGTTTCCAAAGTCTCCAGAATTCCATTCATTGAGCTGGCGGTTAAATCGATGCTGGGAATGCCGGTTAGCCCTGGCCGTTCTATCTTCGAATTGAACTATGTCGGGGTTAAAGCCCCTCAATTCTCTTTTTCCAGGCTCAAGGGAGCCGACCCCTGCCTCGGAGTCGAAATGGCTTCAACCGGTGAAGTGGCCTGCCTGGGCGATGATCTGCAGGAAGCCCTGCTCAAAGCCATGCTGGCTGCTGGCTTCAAGTTGCCTCAAAACTCAATTCTGCTCAGCCTGGGTGGCGAGGAAAATAAACAAAAGTTTTTGACCTCAGCTCGGGAGCTGGCTGGAACCGGACTTAAGATTTATGCCACGGAAGGGACTTCCAGATTTTTAAAAAGACATGGCCTTGAGACCAGCCGGCTGTTCAAAATCCATCAGAACCGCCAGCCGAACCTTAAAGATTTTCTAATGGAAAAGAAAATAGATTTTCTGATTTCAATTCCTCATACGGGTAAAAGGATTGAATTCGATTCAGACTACAAAATGAGGCGACTGGCAGTTGATCTGGGTCTACCGGTTATTACCAACCTGCAGCTGGCTGAAGCTTTTGTTCAGTCTTTGGTCTCCAAAAAAATCGACGCCTTAAAAATCAAGCACTGGTCCGAATATCAGTGACCGGACCTGTTTGATTAATTATTCCAGGAAAACAGGCTTTTTCCAGTCCCCCTTCTTAACTTTCATCGCTAAACCCATCGTTTCTCCTCCTGGCTAATCTTATCCCTGAATTTAGCTTCAACCTGAGCCAGAAGGCAACAGATTTTCGTCTAGATTTTCTCATGAGGCAACGAATCAGTTTCGTGTAGATTTTAGAGGCGGCAATTCAGCCAATTGACAGCCAGATAACAGTTTAGATAAAATATAAATGTAAGAAAAGGAGGTGGGCGATGAAAAAAGCAGGTTTGGTTTTAGCCCTTGTTTTTATCGTCAGTCAGTTCGGCTGTTCTCCACAATCCTCTTCTAATTTCGAATTATATTTGACTGATGCTCCAGCTCCCGACTTGCAGAACTTCTATATTACCCTGGAAGCTATATATCTTCGCAGTGAAGATCGTCAAAGCTGGACAGATAATATTTTAACCGAACCCAAGCGAATTGATCTCCTGCCTCTCCGTGGCAGAGAAGAAAGGCTGGCTGCTCTGGATTTACCTGAGGGGACTTACTCCGGTCTCAAGCTGGTCATTTCCAGGGTGGAGATTGTTACCACGGAAAGGACTTTTACCATCGATACGGCCCCGGCAATAACTGTGGCCTTACCCTGTCACTTCACCATTACCAAAGATACGATCACCAAACTGACCCTCGATTTTGATGCCGAGCGTTCGCACACCTGGACTGGCAGTGGATACATTTTTAATCCCAATGTCACGATAAAAGATATAGTGCAGCATCGCTGAGAAACAGACCAGGGAAAAGCAGACCAGATTTTCAAAAAACGGCGTCAGCCCAAGTAGTTTTTTTTCTGATAACTGGCTGTTACAGATCGAGCAGCTTAATAATTTCCGCATAAACCAGCCGCTTGTACTTTTTGGTCACCAGAGCGGTGGTTCTGACCGTATTGTCTACTTCGTCAGTATCAAAAATTTCATATTCTCTAATTGCCAGGCGGTAATCCTTAATTTTTATTCCCTTTGGTAGCTTAAGGTTCCCCTTCCAGATGTAGGAACTGGTTTCTATCGCCCCTGCATTCTGAGGCTTCAAGGTAACGGTGGTACCCTGAACTGGTTCCCAGCCGAGTTCTTCCGGTAGATTGAACTTTTTAGTCTCCAGGGAGACTTCGACCACACCCGGGCCAACAGCCGCCTGTCCTTTGCTATACGAAACACCGGATAAAGTAAAACCTATCTCCGCCAGATTAGATGGATTAAAAGTGACACCCAGAACCCTCTCAGGCAGAATTTGCGCAAAATTTGTCACCACTACCTTCGAAAGATGAGCCCCGGGCACCGAGTCAGGCTGAAATCTGGCCAGGGCCAGCCGGATAAATGGGAAATAGGCCTGACCGGCATCAAGCTCTAAATCACAATACCAGAGTCCTCTCTCCCGGTCATATTCCACTTCATGACCAACCGCTACGAATCTTTTTTCCTCCGGCAATTCCAGGAGGGGCAGTTCGGCCATTATTTCCACGGCCGAGGGAAAGGCCTCAGGCGATGGATATTCCTGAGGCCAGCTACTGCCTGATCTCCAGATCGGATCATTTCCCCACATGGTGACATATGGTTTGTATTCTTCGGCCACTGCCGGAACCCTGATCCCAACCTGCGGGGTGACAATCTTTTTTTGTACCTGGGGCCTGGCCTGAGCCTGAACCTGAGCCGGAGGGCTGGTTTCAGTTTGAGGCCTGGTAACTATCGTAGCCTTGCTGGTTATCTTTTTTTTCGGAGTTATCTGGAGGCCGGGCGGCAGAATAACGGCCAGGAGTTCACCTTCGCCCGAAGAATACCAGGGCCTCTCAATATAAACCCGCAAGGCACTCTTTCTGGTACTCCTCACTTGATTCCCAGCCTTATTCCTCTCCCACTTGAAAGACGGAATGACATAGGCGATTTTGGGCATGGCCGGTGGAGCTGAGTTTAAAACTTTGACTTCGACTGGCTCGCTCCTTCTGGTATAACCTGTGTCTTCCGGCAGTCTATTGGCCGGGAATTGTTCCTGATATCTGGTGGTTGAAATCAAGCTATAATTGACCCGCCTGAACTTAGTATCTCCAAATTCGTGCTTATAAA
Source organism: Acidobacteriota bacterium (assembly GCA_029571905.1). GTDB lineage: Bacteria > Acidobacteriota > Aminicenantia > Aminicenantales > Saccharicenantaceae > Saccharicenans. The sequence continues at coordinate 7,434 of JAKPXU010000050.1, forward strand.
CCGGAATACCGGGCACAACCACCCTGGAGGTGATCATGGGACTTGGCACCTGTCGTTGATTATCAGAATCCTCAGCCCGGCTTTCACCTGGCCTGGGAGTAAATGAGATTGATTTCATCTCAGGAGTAACGGTTAATTCCAGAACCTGAGCCTTACCTTCAATAACTTTTGGTTCCGGCTCATTTAAATTATCAACAGGCTCCTCCCAGTTAGCCAGCAGTTCCACTTTGGAAGTGCTGTGACCATGAATTTCATATTGGCCATACAGGATGGCTGAAGTCTGGCCGTAATTCTTTTGGGCTTCCAGAGACGAGCAGACAGGCCGGCCAACCGGCTGGACGGTGGCATGAATTAAAGTTAACTCCCCGAAGGGGGTCATCAACCAGTTTTTCCCCTGAGCAGAAATTGTCCTGATTCTGGTTAAATCAATCTTTGGCACCTGAAGAGTTTTTAAGGCCTGGATCTGACCCTCAGGCAAGCCCCGAGGCGGTTTGCGGACTTTGGGCGGCATTATTCTTTCTGGTTTTTCCAGCCAGCGGTAGAGTCCCTGAATTTCGAGAAATCTTTCAGGAAAATAGCAACTGAGGCGCAGGGTGACCGATTCTCCTTTTTTTAGGTAGGCAGTCAGCACCCGTGAAGAATCAGACCAGCTGGCCTGCTGGTCACCTTCCTCAAGTCTCAACCGGAAAGGCCGGAAATCAGGCCAATCGCCAGCAAATTCAATCATCATTGGATCCGGTGCTCCGTAAGGCAAGCCCCGAACACAAACACCTCTGGCCCAGGGATCTGGAAAATAGGGAAGCTCAAGCTGGTCCGCTGGTTCCAGATCATTAAATTGGCCGCCATCTTTCTGACAAATCAATGAATAGACTTCTGGCTTTAAACCTGTTCCACTATCCAGCATTCCATGAAGCTCGGTATCAAATTGAGAGATTTTGGGTGCAGCTACATGCCGGTCAGAAGCTTGAGAGGTTGGCTCAGTATCTTTTTCGATTGACTCATTGAGGCTCTTGATGACCAGATGATCAACAGTCTCTCCAGCCTTTGGTTCTTCTCTGGGAACAATAACTGGAGAGGGCACTGGATCAAAGCGGGTGAAGGTGAAAGGCGCCTTATCTGGACCAGGAATCGCCTGGCTGTCATTATTGTTGTTCAGCGGCTGGCTATTTCCAGCCAGATCGACCGTCCTGGCTCTTAGCCGGTAACCAGTGCCATAGCGGAGCCTGGGCAGTGATTGGGGAACAGGCTTAAACTTAGTTTCCAGCAAAAAATCACTCAAAGCCTGATTTTCGATGGCAGCCGGTTCATCCTCTGGATCGATGGTTTTTCCAGGTCTGGGTGCCACCAGACTCCAGCCATCCCAGTGAAATAGAGCTTCATGAACATAAATATCACCGGTTGATTCATCAACTGCCTGGGTGACTGCCGGCGAAATAAAACCTTCATCTTCCAGACTGATTTCTTTATCCAGCCGGACAAACCGGTAAGTTCCTGCTCTCTGGCAGAGCGAATGCCATTTTCGGGATTTATCATCCCAGACATCAACCCGGTAGCCCTGAACCAGGTCTTCGGCATAAAGGGTGATTTCTTTCCTGTGGGAAAAGTCATCATTGAGGGTCACAGCTTTGGCCAGGATTTGAGCTATATTCTGCGCCTGTTCATTTCTGATAACTCCCAGACCGCTGGAGCGCAGGGCCGGCAGCTCGGCTTTTTCTTTTGTTTCGGCTGTATCGGCCAGCTCAGCTGTCTTGAGGGCGACGGCGTCTACGTCGAGTTGCACCAGATCATATCTTTCCTCATCGGTCAGATTTAAGAAGCCATTGACTGTTTCTGGCAGCGGCTGACTGGCGGCAGCTTCAAAAATTCCCCTGGAGGAATCATAATTATAAGCAGTCCGCGGGTTATCATCACTTCGGCCAGCTGGGATCAATTTGATCCAGCCGCTGGCCGGAAAATCAGCCGGAACGTCCACTTCAAAATCGATGGCCAGACCGAGCAACCTCATCAGGGCTGGATAGCTGGTCAGTAAAGCCAGGGCCTGGTGAAAATCAATTTGAGGCCGGGTTATGGGGGCTCTCTGGACGACAGGTTGCCTGGTCTTAGGATCAACTGTAATCTTGTTTTTTGGCTTATAGAATTCCCTCAGGAGGTAAAAATCCTTGGGAGGCTGGGGTAATGGCGAGACCTGAACTGCTTTGAATTTCTGTCCCTCGGCTTCCCGCCTGACTGACTGAGCCATACGTGGCTGGGTAGCCTGAAGCTGGACGGTTTTAGCATAGCGCTGGTCGGTGATTGGCTTCAGGCGAATCTGAGCCAGTCCATCGGTATGAAACACTTTGGCTATGGGCGGAGGCTCTTCCGGAGATTCAGCCGCTACATTCAGATACTGCGCAGCCACAAAAGTCAGAACATTTTTTACCGGATAAGAAAAGACCAGATTTTTAGTGAGATCAGCCATCTCAAAGGAAACAACTGGAGCTTCCGGCTTGAAGATAGCCTGCCAGAGTTCGAGATCTGGCTCGGGAGAAATTCTTTTTATTTCCAGTGGCTCTCTATCTTTCTTCTTATCATAGATAACTTGAAAGTTAAGGGCTTTAACAGTTTCTGGCCAGTTGAGGATTTCTGGAAATAGATTCAGGCTGGGTGTTCTCCCGCCCCGTTCGTCTTCCAGCCGGATAGAAATAGCAGCTGAAAATTGTAGTTTCTCGTTCTTAATCCCGTTAGGGCATAAAGTCCACATTATGGTTGATTTGGGCATCTTAATCCTCCCCCTAAGCAAAAGCCTGACAGTAAGCCAGCCAGTCGTTTTCGGCCACCAGGTCGCAGAAAAGCGGTGGTGGCGAGGCCCCAAACTCTCTTTCGACTTGTAAAGTCACTTTAGTGCTAAAAAACAGAAGTTTAATCTTGACTGTGAGCGAAGCCTGGCCATAGACTTTATTACCCTCCTCCTCGTAAGTCAGAGAAAGATAAAACTCGGCCGAGATACTGATCAAGCCCAGAACATCAAGTTCTCCAGTGCAACGGACATAGCCTGAAATAGTAATATAACTGTCTTCGTATTTAAAATAAATTCCGGCCATCAAGGTCATTCCGCCGCTGGCCACTCCCAGATTCAGGGCAAAGCTGCCGCCAAATTCCAGAGAGCCTTCTACCAGTTTAATGCCATCCGGGGAGAGGACCAGAGCAAAAAATCCACCGCCTCCGAACATAGCAACTGTTAACAGGAAGGGATTGTTTCTTTCATTGAAGGCAAATCTCAAAGAGACAGGGTCACCGGTAAAAGGTAAGGCAATTTCTCCCGAGAACTTCAAGTTCTGCATGGAGAAGACACCAAAAGCTACATCTGGTATGGCTAAGCCATAGCTGAGTTTGGCTCCGGAAGCATCGACTTTGATGACTGGTCTACTGCCAGATCCGCCGTCAGAATCGCTTATACTGCCAGGAAGAGGGATTCTTCTCAAGAGTTCTTCAATAAACTTCAGAGGACCCTGAAACTTTATCGAAGCAATTTTCGGGTCAACATTGGTTTTCTTTCCTTTTTCAGCTGTAAAAGTGAATTTGGAGAATTTGACCAGGATGAAGGTTGTAACGTTTTGAATCAGATCAAGAGTGAAATCAGTCAATTCCCCTTTGGCCTGGTAAGTTGCTTCTTTCCCGTTAAAATAGGCCACCGCTTCAACATTCAGGGTGAGGCTGGCTTTAGCACCATCGCGGCTGGCTATGAAAATAGAAAAATCATGAAGGTTGGGTGTCCATTTAAGCAGAGTTTTGACTCCAGCCGGTGTTTTCCCGTCGTCTTCGTAAACCTGTTCGGTCTTGATATTCAGAGCCCGGTCGGTCATGCCAGGACTGGTAAAGTTAGTGACCTTATCGATGACATCCTGAAGAAGAATACCGCCAAGAATTTTAGCTTTATCGGTAAAGAACTTTTTCGGGTCAAATTCCCCTGACATGGCATCTAGAAGGGCATCGGTTATAGCCTCTTCGTCAGGCTCTGCCAGCGGACCGGAGTCGGCCTCAGGCGGCGGTTCGGACGAGGTAGAACTAAGATTGGCTCCGACCGGACCGAGAATTCTGGAGAGGCCAACGATCGAAAAGCTGGGGGTAGCTATGCCGCCAGATTTTTCGGCTTTACCTCCGGCGGCAAAATCCAGCAGGGGCGGATTCAGTATCTGAAAGAAAACTTCGCCTCTGTTTTGTAAGGCACTAAATGCCTGATTGATATAAACATCTGTATATTTAACCAGAGTACTGTCAAAGCCAACCAGATTCCTTAGAGCCGGAACCGAAATATTCGCCACTTCCATTGCCGGAAAACACATCGGCTGATCCTTAGCCAGGAATTCGTTCTTAGAATAAGCTGGCTTATCTTCACTTACCTTCCAGCTGATGGATTTAACTTCAAAGGAAGTGTCTCCTTTTTTGTTTTCAGGAGCAAAAGAGATCGTTTGCCCGAGAAAATCAGGTTGCCTTCTCAACAGAGAGGCTGAATTATAGGCTTCAGCACTCTCACCTGCTTTTTCAAAAGCATAATCTCCAGCGACAAAAGGCATCGGCATCTTAAACTGAACTTCATTCCCTTCTACATCGGTGCCTATAGCCTGAAAGATAAAATCGGCATTATTGACTCTGGGCCAGAAAGCTTCATCTTCGGCCCCGGCTACCAGAGGCGTCTTGCCGGGCTGATCAATCGGCGGAGTAACCAGGGTGGTCAGTTTAACCCTGGTAAAAGGAATCTCCATTGCTCCTTTAATAAGTTGCAGAGGTGCAGGAAAGATCCTCTCCGGATCGCGGACCACTATGTATTTTTTCTGAAAAAGATAAGCTACATTCTGTCCGTCCCGGGTTTTATAGAATTTCCGCTCTGTGATCTTAACCAGTGAAGCCCGGTGCCCAAAGGGCAGGAGATACCCGGCATAGACAACCTTAACATAATGATCCCTGCCCATAGTAGCCAGATGCTGCCAGGTAGTTACCTGCCTGATTGCGATGGCCAAAGGGGAATTAGGCGGCCAGTTGCCAATAGAATCAAGCCAGGCGCCCAGAGGGCTGAGCATTAGCCTGTTAACCTTGACGGGCAGTGGCCTGTATTTTGGAGTTCCCGGCAGGTTGAAATTGCTGGTTAGATGAACCAGCTGGTGACGGTCATTGGGATCGAGGGAGAGACGTGGCCGGCTGAGATGCTTGGGATCCGGACCGGTCAGGTTTTTAAGATCCACATCTGGCGACCAGACAGCCCTGATGGTCAAATAAGGGTTGTCTTTCTCGCTGACTGAACCATCCTCATTCAGGGCAGCCAGTCTGGTATGCCAGAGCTCAGTCCAGCCGTTTATGGAGACAGGACTGGCGGCATGAACCCAGACATTATAAATATTTGGAGACAGGATGAGCCTGTAGGGAAGTTCAATGGCAGTCTGGTGCTTCTCCGGTGGAATAATTCTTAACAAGGCACCGGCTAACTGAGCCTGGGCAATCTTACTCCTCTGGAAATAGGTCTGGGCCGAGGCTCCAGACACCGGGACTGAAGGACGTGCGGAGGCTGGACCAGCCGCAGTTCCAGTTCTGACCGCACCCGGTCTGGGAACTGCCTTAGCCGCGAGATCTGGCGGCAGAGCGACTGGCACCAGACTCGGCTGATAAAGCTGCCAGGCTAAAAGCGATTCCAAAGTCAGCGGGATGTCATTGATTTCATCCGGAATGATGAAGCTCAGGCGGGTCGGCCCCGATATTCTGGAATAGACTGGCGGCATCCTGGGTGTTTCTAAAGCCCCCATATCATTCAGTTCCGGAGTCGTCTCATAAAAAGCTTCTTCGGCCACACTCTGCGGTGGAAAATGAACAATCATATAACCTGGCTGGCTTCGGTTTTCTTTAACCAGATGAGGCCTGGGCCGGTCAATCAGCTTAAAATTAATAAACTCAAAGTCCAGGCAAAGCAGGTCATCCGGTCTCAGAATATTAAACATAGGCCCGGCTGGCCTTATTTCGATTTTCGCCTGGGGAAGTATTTTTTTCTGAATGGTCTTGAGCTGGCCGACGAGGGGCGCAGCTCCCAGGACCCCGGCATAGGACAGGAATTTTCTTCTGGTTATTGACGGTTTCTTTGATTCCTCATCAGCCTGGTTGGTCTTAACCGGATGAGAATCAGACATGTCCCCCTCCTTTTCTCTAAAGCAGACTGATTCACAGTCTCCTTAGACGCTTGTTCTTTACCCCTTCTGGCAGCTGTTAATCTGCATTTGATTTGATCTCTTCCTTTTTTATATTTATATCCTTAGTAAAGTCAAGTAAATTTTTCCAGCATTTTTTTAGTTTGTTTCTTTTATGAAGTTCTGCTATTTATAAAACATAATGGCTCAAAAACGACAGAAGCCTGGTTTCACCCCGCTGCTGGTAGGTCCACTAAGTGGCTTATTAAGCGGGATCTGCCTGGGCGAATGGAATGTTCTTCTGGAAAGGCTGAAGGGAAAATCAATTTTCGATTTCTCCGACCTGGCAGGTATTGCCATCTGGCACGGTTTGCTCTGGCTGGTCATCGGCCTGGCCGCCGGTCTGGTCTGGACTATCTGGCTGGTTGTCAGAAGAAAGCCGTTGAAAACAAATTTTATGAATTGGTTTATAATTTTCAGTTATTTTGCTGTCTGGATTTTAGGCCAGGGGTTTATCAATACCTATGTTTTCGCCGGCATTCTAAACCGGTCAGCTATTGTCTTAAATGCTGTTATTTTCATTCTGGCTATAGGTGGACTTGTCCTGCTCTGGCAAAAATCCAAAAAAAGAGCACCATCCTTTAATGCCTTCTGGAAAAGTTATCTGGCCATTCATCTGACTGTTTTACTGGCAGGCTTGGTGATACTTTTGGCACCGGCCAACATCCGCCAGAACCCGTGGGTGAATGAAGAGTCAGATTTAATTCCGGTTACCGGCCGGCCAGCTAAAAATGTCATTCTGGTCATCTGGGATGCGGTTCGAGCTGATCATCTAAGCTGCTATGGTTATCCTCTACAGACCTCCCCTTTTCTGGATAGCCTAGCCAGCCGCGGCATATTGTTTGAGCAGGCCATAGCTGCTTCTTCTCATACGGTTGAATCTGTACCATCTTTTCTTTCCTCCACTTTGCCCACTTCTCATCAGATGAATGACATTACTTCTTTTCTTCCTTCTAATCTGATCATTATCCCTCAGGTTTTTAAAGCCCTTGGCTACAATACAGCTGCTTTTTCCTTTAATCCATACTTTTCACCTGCCTACGGATACAATAAAGGCCTCGATCGTTTTTTTGCTCCTGATGAATTTTCTATAAAAGCCTATAAGACGATTTTCGGCCATATCCTTGACCGCTCGACGCGCCTACCAGTGGTCAGCCAGGGGCTAAAACCGATTTACCTTTTAAGCCAGAAGCTGGTCGCTTTTAGCTTTGGGGAGACCGAGCTAACCTCAACTGACCCCGAAACCATAACTTCCAGAATGACCAACTGGATTAAAAACCATGCCCAGAAGCCATTTTTTATGCTGGCTCATCTGGAAGGAGGCCATGCTCCTTATCTCGCCCCGACTGCCTTCGTTAAAAAATTCTGGCCAGAAGAGAATCTGCCAGAGAGGGAAAGCTGGCCAACCACTTTTCCTCAAAGCCTCGGATTGTTCCTGCCCTTTAGAGAAGGCCCGGAGATAGCTGAAGCCGACCGGCAAAAGATTATATCTCTTTATGACGCTAAGATTCTTTACCATGATTACTGGCTCGGCCAGCTGCTTGAATTTCTAAAGGCTGAAAACAGATTAAAAGATACGCTACTTTTGGTCACCGCCGATCATGGCGAAGAATTCTATGATCACCGTGGCTGGGGTCATGGGCATTCTCTCTACCAGGAGCTCATTCACGTCCCGCTGATCATGAGCGGAGAAGGCTGGCTGCCGGCTGGCCTGAAAATCAAAACGCCAGTCTCTCTACTGGATTTGTTCCCCACCTTATTTAATTTGCTGGGTCTGAACAATGTCATCAGCCTGCCTTATCCCCTGGAAGGAGAAGACCTGAGCCAGGAGCTTGGCGAGGGAAGAGAGCCGGAGAAAAAAGAACCAATTTGTTCAGAACTCACTCAGGGTTCTCAACAGGCCTGGTCGCTCGTCAATTACCCCTGGAAAATAATCCATTCGGTTTTTGGTTCAGAGGAAGTGACTGCGCTCTATAATCTGGCTGACGACCCTCAAGAAAAAAACGATCTGTCGACCACTCATCCTGAAGAAACAAAGAAATTGCTGGCTTCTCTCCAGAAATTAATAAATCTGGCAGAGCAAAAGGTATTTAGAAGTCAGAGGCGATGGATAAGCCCGGCTGAAAAAGAAAAACTCCGCTCCCTCGGCTATATTGATTAGCAGAAAAGCCAACCCGGCTGGCCAGGCTGACTGGCCAATCAACCAGCCAGCTAATAGCAGCTGGCTAAAAAACAATCGAAGATTAGACAACCAGATTTTTATCTTCGGTGGTTTCAGGCAGTAATCGAAGCTTAATCTAAGCGGCCTGGTTTTTCTTTTTTCTCAGAATAAAGATCGAACGAAGTTTAATCCAGATCAGGCCAGCCGTCAGAATAAGAGTTAGTGGCCAGAGCTCTGGCAAAAAAATAAGCAGAAGAGGGATAACTGTTGAATTAGCAAACTTACCTGGCTGACTGAAATTAAGCTTAAAAACTTTTTGGTCAACCAGATAAAAGAAATCAACCGAAATTAGATCAAACTTAATGAATTGATAGCTCAAATAAAAGTCAACAAAGGCAAAATTTATCATGTAGAGAGCAACAGGTAAAGCCAGGTCTGGATGGAAAGAAATAAAGTTGATAAAGAAAAAGAGGCATTCCACCCGATCAGCAATAATGTCTATCTCTGCCCCCAGAATTGTTCTCTGCTTAAAAGTTTTAGCCCAGAAACCATCCAGCCAGTCACCGAGCCAGTGAAGACCAAGCCCGAGATAATTATATAGTTCACGGTGATAGACAGCGGCCAGGCAGAAAAAAAGAAGTGAAGAAAGCAGTCGAAAAAGAGTGATCAGATTGGCTCCACTGGCCAGGCTGTCCGGTTTGGTTGATTTGAATATGGCCATTCTCTCCAACCAATTCTTATCTATTTCATGGCGATGTAAATCTTCATCACCACTTGTTTCTATTTTCGATTATTCTAACAGATGAAGCCCGGATTATAAAAGAAATTTCGCTCCGAGCAAAATATTAGTGGTAAAAAAACGGCAATAAGATAAAATTGGAACAGAAAGGAGGGATATATGCATATAGTCTGGACAATTCTTCTTGGGTTGGCCGCTGGGGTCATCGCTAAATTGATCTTTCCCGGTAAAGAGAATATGGGCTGGATCTTGACGACTTTGCTGGGCATTGCTGGCTCATTTCTATCCACTTACCTGGGCCAGCTTCTGAAAATTTATCAGCCAGGAGAGACCGCCGGCTTTATCGGTGCCATTGTTGGAGCTCTGATCATTCTTTTCATCATCAGCCTTTTCAGGAGGAAGGCCCGCTAGTCAGCTCCTGACTCCCTTTTGATTCGCCAGTGAGTTCCCGGCACCGCTATTTTATTTTATCTGTATTCCCGGATTTCAGGCTAACATTTGTCTAAATTCTTCTGGACTACAAGCTCAACTCTGATTAGAATCGAATCACGAATGAAAAAACACCTGAAATATAACTTGCCTGTTGGCTCTGGACTATTTATTCTTTTAATTTCTTTATGTCTAATTTCGACCTGGGCGAGAGGAGTGCAAAAGATGCAGAGTAGCCAGGAGATTAATCTGCCAGAAACAATTGATGGCTGGCAAGTGGAAGGGCCTCCCCTGAGAATCGACGACACCACAATCTTTGACTATATGGATGGCGGCGGTGAGCTTTACCTGGCTTATAAATTCAACAGCCTGCTTGTTTACCGTTATACCAGAGGACCAGAGGAAGAACTCCTGGTAGAAATATATCAGATGGAGACTCCTGATGAGGCTTTTGGCCTGCTGTCGCTTGACTGGACGGGAGAACCTGTCACCTTGAATTCTGCTTTTCCAGCCCGGCCCGAAAACCCGGTTTGTCCGGATTACACGGCTCTATATGGCGAGGGATTGCTGCGGGCCAGAGCCGGCAGCCTTTATCTACGAATATTAGCTTCGAGAGAAACACCTGACGTCAGAGAAACAATTTTAAAGCTGGGGAAAATCCTGGCTGGAAAAAGCCAGCCTCAGTCTTTGCCTGCCATACTAGATGTCATTATTCCTTCAACCGACTCCGACTGGAAAATACGCCGGGATAGGACTGTCTACTTTCATTCTCACCTGGTTCTAAATTCCTTTTACTACCTGAGCCATGAGAATATTCTAAATTTGAATCACTCGACCGAAGGCTTATTGGTTTGCTTTGAAAAAAAGGAGCAGCAGCCCGGCCGCCAGCCGGTTAAACTTATTGTCATCCGTTATCCAGGGATTCAAGCTGCCCTGGCTGCTCTCGCCTCTTTCCTTCAGTCTTATTTACCTGAAAAAGCAGATCAAGTTGACCTCTGTCCAGGCCCGGGAAAAACAGGTAGTGTCAGGGTTGAAGATGGCTGGCTGGGCTGGAGATTGTCCAGTAATTATCTGGCTCTCGTCTTTGAATGTCCAGGCCAGGAATCGGTAGCTGAGCTTTTGAGTCAGCTAAACTTTCCCTGAGGGAAAATAATTAAAAAGCAATGGAATAGTGGAGGAAAGAAAAATGAAGATTAAAAAAGAGGTTATAACCAGGCGGGACTTTCTTCGCGGGACAGCTGCTACAGCTCTGGGCTTGACTGTACTGCCTGATTGGCTTAAAGCCGGGATGGTGAAAAAGGAGACCAAATCGGCTGCCGACCAAAAAAGCCTGGTTCTGGTTGTCCGCGATGAACATGTTCTCGACAGCAGTGGCAATAAGGTCGATAAAAAAGTTCTCGGAGGGATGATAAGCCAGGTCATGACCGCTCTAACTGGCGAAAAAGAAATGAAAAAGGCCTGGTTAAAATTTTTCAGTCCAAAAGATGTCGTCGGGCTGGTACCAACTCCACTGATGAATCCTACCCATAATGAGCTTATTGAATTTATAAAAGAATCTCTAGTAGCAGCCGGTCTGCCCGAGGCCAATATCAGGTCGGCCCAGGGACGCTCAGTTGATCTTAACTCTATAACCGCTTTGATCTCTCTGCCTGGTTTAAAAGCTCACTGGCTGACCGGGATCGGCACGGTGATAAAAAATTATATTCTATATTCTGGCGCTCCCAGAAATTATCACTATGAACATAGTACGAAGCTGGGCGAGATCTGGCACCTGCCGCAGGTCAAAGGGAAAACAAGATTAATAATTGTTGACGCTTTGCGTCCGGTCTGTGACCGAGGACCACAATTTGATCCAAGATACAGATGGCCTTACAAAGGGCTACTGGCCGGAACCGATCCAGTCGCTCTCGATGCAGTCGGGTTGAAAATTATTCAGACCAAAAGAGACGAGCTAAGAGGCGAACACTGGCCAATCTCTCCCCCACCAATTTGCATCGAAGCGGCCGATAAAATTTATAAGCTGGGGAATAGCCGGTTGGAAAATATAGAGATAAAAACTATCGGCTGGACTCAAGAGCTACTGCTTTAATCAGTTCTCCCATCCCCTTGTTGCGGCTTCCAGCTAGATTGTGAATTTTATAGCGGACTTTCTCCACCTGTCTTTGGATATAAAAAAAAAGAGTTTATTGGAGACAATGACCTGATCAGTTTTGGACTCATCAGGAACCGGGCTGTCGATTACAGCTTATAAGGTAAGTATGGTGAAAAGTTGGTGCTTTCAAAAATCTTGCCTGAAAAGCTAATCTTTATAAGATAGAACGATTACTTATAGGACAGATTGATCCTCATCTAAAAAAGAGCCCTGAAATAAAAAAAAGTCATCAAGCCAGAAGCAATGAGTCTTATCAGGAGGGAGACAAAATAGCCCAGCAAAACTCCCCAGCCAGCCTTCAAGGCAGAGGCTTCACTTTTACCGGCCAGCAACTCACCAATAATAGCTCCGGCCAAAGCCCCGATGATCAAGCCAAAAGGCGGGAAAAAAAAGACGCCAATAACCATTCCGAAAAAAGCGCCCCAGCTACCCCACCTGGTGGAGCCATATTTTTTCGCTCCTCTAACTGGCAGAAAATAATCAACAAACACAGAAATAATGGTAACTGCGGCCAGGCTAAACAATAATGGCCGGCT
>JAKPXU010000079.1 GCA_029571905.1 Acidobacteriota bacterium
CTTCCCCGGGCAGACCAAAATCTATCATTGCTACCTCCATCTGAGACAAATAAAAACCCTGAGCGGCTTCCTGACCGGCCAGGTTCATTCATCATTGTCTGGTTTTTATTTTACCATATTGGTCCACTTTTCCGACCGGAGGCTAAGATTTTATTGCTTTAGTCCTGAATAAGGATGAAAATTAAATGGTCTCAAAACAATCCTGGACTGGAAAGGTAGGCCCGATGCGTCTTAAAAATTTTATTAAACAAATGCCCTTATTCCTCTGGCTTCTATCTTCCTTCTTGACCTGGCTGGCTGCCTTCCCACGGATATGTTCTGGGAATTCTTTGGATGTCACCAGCTTGAGCTCATTCGAAATAAAATTATCAGCCACCACCGGCTTAGTCCTGAATAAAATCAGGTTAGCTGATAACCGCTTGGTCGGGCTGCCTTCTCCCCTTCCACTTTTCAGCCTCATCATCAATGATAAGCTGGTAAATTCCAGTCAATGTCAGCCAGCAGCAGGCCAGCTATCCATGATCTTGGCCGCTGACAGGCCCGAAAATAGCCAGTTGGAGTTTAAGATTGGCCAGGCAATTAAAGGTACCCTGACCGGAAAAAATTCTCTATATCCGGGGTTGGCTGTTGTTCTTCGATTTAAGAACACCTCCGATGAAAAGGTTAAATTGGAAAACCTGGTTCCAGTCGGGCAGGGAACTGACAGGGTTTATATAACGGCTGGTCTGCCTGACCGCTGGCCGCATTACCTTAGCCGGACTCTGCTTTATCGGCCAGGAAAAACGCCGGTTGGCGTACTTCTACCCGATAACGCCTGGCATCTCGGTTTTTGCCATCTTGAGATAAGTCCTGGACTTTTCCTGACTGGTCTGGCCCGTCGAACTGGTCGGGAGAGAGCAGAATTAAGCCGGTGGGCAGCTACCCTGGAGCCAGGTGGGACAGTAGATTATGAGCTTTATTTTGATGTGCAGATTACTCCCTCGCTTCCCCCGGGTTTGGCTTCAGATCTTCTTATTCCTCCTGAGCCCTGGCTGGCAGGACTAAAGACGATGTTTCAGGAGCGGTATCTTTACGACCTCCAGCAATTCGATAGCACCCTTTTTGAGCGCTCCGACCTCCAGTGGATAAGAAAAACTTATTTGATGCTTCTTCAATTTGCCTGGGACCATACCTACTATGACTGGGCAGAGCAAAAATCTAACTTCTATCAGAATCTTTCGGCCTGGGATAAACTGGTTGGGAAAATTGATATTTACGCTCTCTGGCCCACCTGGCCGAGACTGGGTCTGGATGAGAGAAACCAATTCGATCTTTACCGGGATCTACCGGGCGGGCTGGCCGAACTCCGGCGTCAGGTGGCCGCCGCTCATCAACAAAGCAAAAAATACTTTATATCTTATAATCCATGGGATGAGGGTACTCGCCATGAAGGACATCTCCAGGCAATGGAAAATCTGCTGAGAGAGATTCAAGCTGATGGAGTGATTCTCGATACCCGCGGAGAATCCAGCCGCGAATTTCAAGCTATGGCCGACCAGGTCAAGCCCGGTATCATCATGTATCCGGAAGGCATGGCTGTTCCGAAAAATATGCCAGGGGTGGTGGCCGGCCGGGTACACGACGCTCTTTACCTCCCGCCGCTACTTAATTTAAATAAATTTATAAGGCCTGATTTTGCGATTTTCAGGGTTATTCAGCCTGGAGAAGGACGATTCCGGCGGGAAGCCTCCGTAGCCTTTTTTAACGGCTATGGAACAGAAATAAACACCATGCGGCCGGCCAGGCCTGACACTATGGAAAAAGATTTGAAACATCTGGGCCGAACTCTTAAGATCCTCCGCGAAAATAACTCAGCTTTCCTGAGTCCAGGCTGGATTCCACTGTATCCTTCACTTGAGGATGGAATTGCAGTTAACTGCTGGCCAGCCGGCAGAAAGATTATCTTCACTGTTTTCAGCCTGAAACCTGAAGGTTATAAAGCAGCACTGGTTCCGATAAAAGAAAAACCAGGTTGGCATGCAGTTAGCCTCTGGCGGCATGAGGAAGTTGAGCCTGAAAAAATCAACGATGTGTCATACCTGCCAGTTGAAATCGAAGCCTTTAGCCGTCACCTGCTTGAGACCAGAATGGAAGGCAGCCTGGAATGCCTGGCCATCTTTCCTGAATTAATAGAGGCCAGAAGAATAGAAGACAGGATAATAATTAAATTGAAGGAAAAACCAGCCGGTGGCCGCCTGGTGCTGACCGCCGGAAATCCCGATTATGACTCACAACCACTTATTCTGCCTTTAGCTGAGACCGAGTTTCGCCTGTGGGAAAAATTTGGAAGGCAAGGGAATAAGTTAGTTATCCAGCTTTTCGGGGCTGAGGGTGAACTACTGGATGAAAGAGTCCTCAACTTCCCACCAGCTCTTCCTCGTTTGATAAGCCAGATTAAGTTGACTGAACCAACCTCCAGTCCACCGGTTCAGATGGTAGAAATTCCAGCCGGGGAATATCTTTTTAAAACAGCACCTGATCCTGATGATCCAAACCCCATCATTCCTTATCCAGATCGTTCAACAGCCGAGCGGGTGAAGATTAGAAGATTTTTTATCGACCGCTATCCCGTAACGAATGCCCAATTTGCTAAATTCCTTAAAGAAACAGGTTACCGGCCGGCTGATCCAACCAATTTTTTAAAGCACTGGTCAAATGGCCGGCCACCAACCAACGAGGAGAATCACCCGGTCGTCTGGGTCAGTTTAAAGGATGCGGAAGCCTATGCTGGCTGGGCCGGGAAGCGTTTGCCGACTGAAGCTGAATGGCAGTATGCAGCTCAGGGACTGGATGACAGGATCTATCCGTGGGGGAATGATTTTGATCCAGCCCGTTGCAATAACAAACGGGGGAAGACTGAAGCTGTAACCGCTCATCCCTCTGGAGCCAGCCCCTTCGGAGTTGAAGATTTAGTGGGCAATGTCTGGCAGCTAACCTCTGATGTCTATGATAATGGCACTTATAATTTTGTCATTATCAAGGGTGGCAGCTATTATTCACCAGAATCAAGTATCTGGTATCCGAAAAGCGGACCATTACCTCTAAACCGCCAGCAAATGCTCCTTCTCCTGGTCCCCGGCCTTGACCGCTGTGCCACTGTTGGTTTTCGCTGTGTCTGCGACGCTGTATAGCTATAAGATCTGGCAGTCAAGATTTTTTTATCAGCTCAAAATTTTTCAGGCCGCTTTCTTCGACTTCCTGTTCATAAACTCTTAAATATTTATTCTTCTTCTCCAGAAATTCATTCAGGTCGATTTTATCCAGAGGCAGGCTGCCAAACTCTTTTAGAGCTTCTCTCTCTGCCAGGCGGTTAATTAGTTCCTCCCAGAAGCAGCAGCTATCATACTCACTGATGTAATCATGCAGGCTTTCCTCAAAATCGAAAGAAGGTAAATATCTGTCACCCAGCTCATCTTTTACCGCCTTATCTTCCAGCCCGGCTTTTTCTACTTGAGAGAAAACGAGCGAAACGATCTCGGCGTAGTCTTCAAGATAATCATCGGTCCGGTAGGCATTGATCAGCCAGTTACCTAAATAAACCAGCTCTAAAAGCTTTTCATATTGCCCACGGTTTAAATTAAGTTCCATAGATTTCTCCTTTTGCCCGATTTCAAACTTAGATAAAAATGCCGGCCTCAGTATAAAGCAAAAGCAGGTTAAAAAACAATCAACTTGAATTATTCATAAAATTTATCGTCTTGCCCCCCGGCCGGAAACTTGAGAAAAGTTTTGCTTTTTGCCGTCTATTATTCTATTGTCCTTAAAATTGCTTTAATCTTTCCCTTGAATTTAGACCAATAACAGGCAAGAATGCTAGAGATGAAGGATCAATCGCCGGATAGGCCACAAAAACAGCTCGAATTTACGCCTCAGTTTGAGAAGACCTTAAAGCTATTGGAAAATACAGACCGGTCCCTTTTCATTACCGGTCGGGCTGGAACCGGCAAAAGTACACTGCTTGATTATTTCAGGCAAACAACCAAAAAGAAACTGGTGGTTCTGGCTCCAACCGGTGTGGCTGCTCTCAATGTACAGGGGCAGACCATTCACTCCTTTTTTTCTTTCCGCCCGGATATTACCGTTGATAAGGTGAAAAGGCTTCAGCCCTCAAAGCAAAAACTGATCAAATCTCTTGATGCCATAATCATAGATGAAATTTCTATGGTCAGAGCTGATCTCCTCGACTGTGTTGATCTTGCTCTGAGACTCAACCGGGATTTCGAAAATCTACCTTTCGGCGGTCTGCAGATGATTTTGATCGGCGACCTTTATCAATTGCCGCCGGTCGTCACTCCGCGGGAAGAAAAAGCTTTTTCTCTTCATTATGAATCTCCCTATTTCTTTTCGGCCAATGTTTTCCATGATAAAAATTTCAGACTGCAATATGTTGAACTGGATAAGGTCTTCCGCCAGAAAGACCAGGACTTCCTGGAGTTGCTTAATGCCATCCGAAATCGTTCTATAAGCGAAGAGCAACTGGAGCGCCTGAATGCCCGCTACCTGCCTGACTTTCAACCTGACGAGGATAAATTTTATTTAACCCTGACCAGCACCAATGAAGCGGCTGATGCCATTAATCAGGAAAAGCTCGACTACCTGCCCGGTAAGACCAGGTATTATCAGGGGGAAATCGAAGGTGAATTTGAGGAGGCATATCTACCCACCTCCGAAGTCCTGGCCCTCAAAGAAGGCGCCCAGGTCATGCTTTTGACTAACGATCCTTATGGGCGCTGGGTTAATGGCTCCATCGGTCGGATAGAAGAAATCATCAAGCCTGAAACCGGAGCTGAGGTAATTATGGTCAGGTTGTCGTCGGGCGAGCTGGTTGATGTCTTACCACACCAGTGGGAAATTTTTCATTTTGAGTTTGACCAGAAGAAAAATAAAATCACCAGCCGGGTAGTTGGCACTTTTAACCAGTATCCCTTGCGTTTGTCCTGGGCAGTAACCATTCATAAAAGTCAGGGTAAGACTTTTGACCGGGTGATTGTCGATATCGGGCGGGGAACGTTTGCTCATGGCCAGGTCTATGTTGCCTTAAGTCGCTGCACCAGCTTTGAAGGCCTGGTTCTTAAAAAGCCAATTAAGAAGGGGCATATCTTAATGGATTACCGGGTTGTCCGCTTTTTAACCAGGTTTCAATATGAGCAGGCTTCGGAAAATTTGCCGGTTGAGGTCAAAAGGAAAAGAATCAAAGAAGCCATTAAAGAAAATAAATGGCTGGAGATGACTTATCTAAAGCCAGACGATAGCAAAAGCCAGCGAGTGGTCAGACCTCTAACTTTGAGCAAGATGGAATATGGTGGAAAAAACTTTGAGGGCTTGAGGGCTTATTGTTTTTTAAGGCAGGAAGAACGCACCTTCCGGCTTGACCGCATTCTTGACGTGAAAGTTATTGAAGCGGAGAAAAAAACCAGGAAAAAGCAGCCTGGCCATTGACGCTGGCCAGCCATCACTTTAAAATTACCCCTTATGAATTACAAGGGCGTAATTTTTGATCTGGACGGAACCTTGCTCGATACCATCGAGGATATTACCTCTGCGCTTAACACAGTCATGTTGAGGCATGGCTTTAAACAGTTTTCCATTGAAGAAGCCAAAAAGATGGTGGGTGACGGGATGAGGGAATTAATGGTCAGGGCCAAACCTGAGCTGACCGGCCAGCCTGAGCTGATAGATGCCTTAGTTAATGAGTTCCGCCAGGAATATGCCAGGGTTTGGCGAGAACATTCCCGGCCTTATCCTGGCATACCCGAACTTCTGACCGAGTTAAACGAGAAGGGGCTGAAGCTGGCTGTTCTGTCCAACAAGGCTCATCCTTTTACAGAAATAATGGTAAAAGAGCTGCTGCCGGTGCCCTTTCAAGCAGTGCTCGGCTCGCAACCCGGGATACCGCTCAAACCCGACCCAGCTCCTGCCAGACTCGTCCTGCAAGAATTAAACCTCAGACCTGATGAGGTTCTTTACGTCGGAGATACGGCAGTTGATATGAAGACCGCTCTGGCTGCTGGCCTGATCCCTGTTGGCGTAATGTGGGGTTTCCGTGAGGCCAGAGAACTTCTCGACAATGGGGCTCGGGCTTTGCTTCTAAAACCAGCCGATTTACTGCCCCTGGTTTTTGATGAGAAGAGACTGACCGATTGAATGGATAGACGAACTCAGGATTTCTCTGTTTCTTCCTGTTGGTTATCATGCATCTCATCTGCTGTATTCTGATCTTTATCTTTTTCCTCAGGCTCGTCTCCAACCGCCTCGGCCAACAGTTCAGCTTCTTTTTTCAACAGATAAAACCTCTCGGGCAGGATAAGCCCTCCCTGCTCCACGGCCGCTCCTCGTTCTTCAGTCGAAATCGCACCGAAAATAGCCTCTTCTTCCTTCTGGTGATCAAATTTAAAATAAGCTTCAAACTGGGAACGGCTTAAATAACTCATCAGCCGCAGTGTTCTGAGCATGGCCACGGTACTGACCCCGAAATATCTTTTCAAAAATAGAACATCAGCATAACTCAGCCGCCTGCTTCGGATATCTCTATCAATCAATTCTCTGACCTTGGACGGGGGAATTAGAAATTTCGAGGCGAACGCCTGAGCAAACTGTTCCCGAGGTGAATAAAGAGTGACATATTCATCAACCAGAACATCAAGATTATCTATGATCGGCGATTCATTCCGATCCTTTAAATAGTGGCCGTAAAGATGAGCAGCAGCCACCAGCTGTTGATCAAAAGGTAGGGTGGAATTGATCAGCCCGAAGGCTGCATTTTTTTCTTCCAGAAAAACCAGCAGGCCTGATATTTTGGACTCCTCGGGCAGAGCCATTCTAATCAGATGGAAACCGTTAATCTCGCAGAGCCTGAAGATATCACGGATGGGCTCGTTGCCCAGACCAATTCTTCTTCGTTCTTCCACTGCCAGATTTTCCGGCGACAGACTGCCGGTGTAGAGAGGTCCTGGATTAGCCGGACGGCCGGTGATCTTTTCGAGCTCTAGATATCTTTCGCAGCAGGAACGAAATTCAGTCAGAACTTCTTTGGTAGCCGGAGTTAGCTTTTCATCGGACATAAGAATTTCAAATGGATCAGTCTGGACTTCAAGAAAGTAAGAAACATTTTTCTGAAAAAAGCGTGAAATCCGGCTAAGAGCGATAATGGAAGGTGTTCTTTTCCCCGCTTCCAGTAAAGAAATATATTCTGAGGACAGGCCGACTGCCGCTCCCATTTCTTCCTGGGTCAGTCCCATATCTTCCCTTAGCTTTTTAAGCCGGGCGGAGAAAAGCTCGTTCATGGAGACTCTCCCCTCCTATCTTTTCTGCCTTATATTTAACAATTTGTTAAACTACTGTCAAGTTTAAATTTAGGCCTTGCCACCGGTTAGCTTTTATAATAGCCCTGCCACAAATCATAGTAATCACGAGCATTTTTGATTATATGTTCCTTTTCAGCCTCAGTTAGAGCGCGGACAATGGTGGCCGGATTGCCCAGGATTAAGCTACCGTCCGGATAAGTTTTGCCTGGTGGTACAAGAGAGCCGGCAGCAACCAGGCAATTGTTACCTATAATAGCCCGGTCCAGAATAACCGCACCCATGCCGACAAGAGTATTGTTGCCAATTTTACAGGCATGAAGAATTGCCCCATGACCGATTGTCACAAAATTACCGACGATGGCCGGCACATCATAATCAACATGAATAACACTGTTGTCCTGAACATTGGAATATTCGCCGATCAGAATGTCAGCGATATCAGCCCGGAGGACGGCATTGAACCAGACGCTGGCCCCTTTCTTGAGGACCACCCGGCCAATAACCGTCGAATTTTCAGCGACAAATGTTTCGGGATCGAGCTGAGGATTCTTTATTTTCTCTTTATCGATCATAAAACACCTCTCCTTTCCGAAAAGGATAGGCGCTGATTTTAACATTCATGGCAGCCGGGAAGCAATGTTTCAGCACCTATTAATGACCGCAAAAAAATATCTAAAAAGATAACAATAGAAACAAGTTGTTTTTTTTATTCTGTTTATTAGATTTGGTCTATAATAATATACAGAAAAATCAACTTTGGCACACATGATTAAAAGGACAGGAAGGAGCTATAAAAGTCGGCTGCAAGCAGCTTGCCTGGGCTTCAGCCCAACCGCCGATTATTTTTCTTCAACTACTAGCGGGTTAAATCTAAGATAAGCGTTGCTGTTCCGGCGATGGGCAATCTGCTTATAAGCCAGCCTGACCTTGTCTTCAGCCAGACCGGTCGCTCTGGCTACTGATTCGGGCGAAAAGCCGTTTTTTTCACCATAAAGGCAGGCATCCATTTCTTTATAGGGGAGAAGAAAGAAAAATTCATCCTGTCCCTGAGCTAAGGGGTGGATATCAGCTGTCGGCTGGCGACTGGTGATGGTTTCAGGTAATCCCAGATACTCTGCCAGTTGATAAACCTGCGTCTTGTAAAGATGGGCAAGGGGCTTAAAATCACCGGCCCCGTCCCCCAGCTTGACGAAAAAGCCCTGGTCGGTTTCAAGGAGATTAGAAGTCCCGGCCACTGCATAATTAAAGCGATCAGCATAATGGTACTCCAGCATTTTTCTGACCCGTTGCCTGAAGTTGGACAGAGCAACTATTCGTCTCAAAGTGTCGGCCGGCAATCTTTTTTTTATAATTACTCCCAGAGGCGACTGTACAACCAACCAGAAGAAGGTGAAAATCCGCTCTTCGGTCAGCTCGGAGGCTGAAATTTTCCATTTCCAGTCTTCAGCATAGTCAGGAACGAGTTCCTGGAGGCAGGAGGTCATTTCCTCATAAAAATTCAGTCCTGTCAAAATGGGAGTAATCTCTCTTAAAATTGTCCTGATTTTAAGCCTTTCCCCCACCAGCTGGCTTAACTTTAGAGTATCCTGGTGAGAAGCTTTTTCGGGCATAAGCAGGCCGACGACTCGCTTTGGTCCAAGGGCTCTGACACAGAGAGCTGCCGTGACGCTGCTATCTATGCCTCCTGATAAGCCAACCACTACTCCCTGTTTTCGTAAGTAGCGGGTCAGGGCCTCAGAAATAAAAGCTGTTAGACGCATAGTCTCCTGCTGGCAGTCCAGATCGAGAAGCTCATAAGAAAAATCTTTGGCGCCAGTAACTCCTGACATTGTCTTACCTCTTTTCGTTAAGATTGGCACTCCCCGCCTCAGAGTCGCTTTTAAACCTTTTAGATTTTTTCAGGTGGTGAGGACCATTCTTAATTTCAGCTTTTTCTTTAAGAACGGTTCCTTGACCTTTTTTTAAGTCCTCAAGCGAATTGATAATTTTCTTATAGTCAATCTTGCCGTTGGCCGTCTTGGGTAGTGACTCCACTAACCAGACCTGGCGCGGGACTTTATAGGGCTCAAGATATTGCCGGCAGAATTGCTTGATTTGATCCTCAGATATTTTCTTCCCTTTCTTCGCTACTATAAAAACTTCGATCACCTCTCCACCGATTTCGTCCGGAACTGGGACAGCAGCCACTTCCATGAGCCCATTAAGGCCAGCTATCACTCCTTCAATTTCAGATAGATTAATTCTATGGCCAAAAGATTTAATCTGCCGATCGCGGCGGCCAACATAATAAAGTAGACCGTTTTCATCCTGGCGGAAGATATCTCCCGTCTGAAGCCAACGTTCTTCCGGGTATCTTCCAGGCTTGAAGATTTTTTTGGTCAGTTTCTCATCCCGCCAGTAACCCTGCATGACGGTTGGCCCCCGAACAATAAGCTGCCCTGGTTTGCCGACCGGTGCCTGTTGGCCACGGCCATCGACGACGGCGACTTCCAGGTTCGGCATAGGAATACCGACGGAATCAGGATACTCATCTATTAATTCAGGCGGAAGATAACTGACCCTTTTGCACTCACTCAAGCCATACATTGAATAGAGTTTAACCAGTGGCAAAAACCGCCTGAGATGACGGATATGAGAAACAGGCCAGGCCGCTCCGGTATTGGTGATGTAACGCAGGGATTTTAGCTTGGCAGCCGGGAACTTCTTCAGTTTGAGGAGCATAGCAGAAATCGAAGGAATAAGCGGAAAGCC
>JAKPXU010000082.1 GCA_029571905.1 Acidobacteriota bacterium
CAATTTCTGGTACCAACGGTTTGACCATAGCCACCACTTCTCTGAGTTTCTGATCCATAACTGACAATCTGGTGCCGACTTCCATTTCGACCGTAATTCTGACTTCCCCCTCATCGGTCTGAGGCATATACTCCTGACCTATAAAGCGGAAAAGAATAACACTAGCCAGAAGCACAGCACCGGTAATCCACAGAACTCTGAACCGGTGATGGAGACAATAATCAAGAAGCCTCTTATAACTATTTTCGATATTGATAAAAAATTGTTTAGACTTAACCGCCAGCTTCTTTTCTGGCTTATGTTTACCGATATTATCGCCCTTAAGAAGTCTGCTGGCCAGCATAGGAACAAGAGTAAGAGCAACAACTAACGAACAGGTGAGAGAAAAAGCTACCACATAAGCCAGCTGCTTGAACATAATGCCAGAAGCACCCTCAACAAAAAGCATTGGTAGAAAAACGATAAGCGTGGTCACCGTACTGGCAATGATAGCAGCAGTAACTTCGGTGGAGCCATCCACTGCCGCCTTCTTCAAGGGGATACCTTCTTCTCTCATCCGGAAGATGTTTTCCAGAACGACGATGGAGTTGTCAACCATCATGCCGATACCCAGGGCCAGGCCGCCCAGACTCATGACATTTAGAGTAAACCCGCCAAAATACATCAGAGTAAAGGTGGCAATAATCGAAATAGGAATCGACAGGGCAATGACCAGGGTGCTTCTAATATTGACTAGGAAAAACAGCAAAACCAGAACAGCCAGCATACCACCGTAAGCAGCAGAAGTCCCGACGTTATTAATAGCATCTCTAACAAATTTGGCG
Source organism: Acidobacteriota bacterium (assembly GCA_029571905.1). Classification (GTDB taxonomy): domain Bacteria; phylum Acidobacteriota; class Aminicenantia; order Aminicenantales; family Saccharicenantaceae; genus Saccharicenans. The sequence continues at coordinate 825 of JAKPXU010000082.1, forward strand.
TTATCTCTTAAGACAACAAATCTGAACTGTGGATAATCTTGCTTGACATATTCGAGTTCTTTATAAACTCCATCTACCACATTGACTGTATTTTCTCCCGACTGCTTGTAAACAGACATTGATATACTTGGCAGACCATCGACTCTGGCTATTCTCGTTATCCGCTGATAGGTATCTTCAACGTTAGCAATATCTTTGATTCTAATGACTCCACCGTCCCTGACGGCCACAATGGTTTCTTTTATCTGATCAATGCTGGTATAAACACCTGGTATCCTGACAGTTATTTCATAGTTGCCTTTTTCAATTGTTCCGGCTGGAATGTCAATATTTTCCTGCCTTATTTTGCTAATGACTAAGTCTAGCGGCAAACCAAGAGCCTTGACTTTGTCAGGAAACACATTAACCTGAATTTCCCTTTGTAATCCTCCCCAGACATCAATTGAGGCCACACCCGGAACTCTTTCCAGCCGGTAAGAAATCTGTTCATCTATTATTCTTCTGACCTGAACAGGATCAAGCTCAGTCAGAATCCCGAGAGTTAGAATCGGGCTTTGAGACGGATCGAACTTTCTCAGTGTCGGCCGCTGCACTTCTTCCGGGAATCTGCCGATAATCCGATCTATCCTTTCTCTGATCTCATTGGCTGCTTCGTCAATATTGGTCCCCCAATCAAACATAACCCGGACAGTACTCCCGCCCTGGGATGAGACCGAAAAAATTTCTTCGACTCCAGGAACCGAACTTAAAGCTTCTTCAATCGGCCTGGTAATGATCTGCTCCATTTCTTCAGGTGCCGTGTTCGGATAGGAGGTCGAGACATTCAGGGTTGGATAAGTAATGTCAGGCATCAGATCAACTGGCAGACTGCTTAAAGCAACAAAGCCGAGAACCAGTACGACCAGAATTAGCATGCTGACAAAAATCGGGCGTTTTATAGAAAATTCAGATATGTTCATGATGTTCTCTCCGAATTACATAAAATAATGATGATGGCATACCAGTTAGCCCCGCGAACCGGAATATCTAATACCTGTCGGGCCGCCAGTCTGCATACCCTCTTCTGGTAGAATTATGCCCATTCCGTCCTGCAAAAGATGTTGCCCCAGAGTAACGACATAGCCTGAAAGGTCAGCTGGTTCCATCACTTCTGCTTTTTCTCCTTCTATAATACCCGTCTTGATGGGTCTGAAGTAAGCCTTTTTATTCTGGATATCAGCTATAAACACACCCTGCGAATTGCCTCTGGTAACAATCGCGCTGTAGGGAACAATCCTGGCATTTTCCCTTCTGTCATATTCAATCTCGACATTGATGAACATGCCCGGCTTTAGAAGGTTTTCTTCATTATCAATATCAATTTCTACCCGAGCTTGCCTGGTCGTCTCTTTAAGAAGTGGTGCCACTCTTGTCACCCGGCCCTTAAAAACTCGATCAGAAAAAACACCGGAAGTGACTGTCACTTCCTGGCCAACTCTTATTCTGAAGTACTCCTTATCAGTGGCGTAGATCACAGCCGTTATAGGCTGGAGTTCAACAATAGAAATAATTGGTGTATTGGCTGAAAGCAAAGCTCCTTCATCAACATATCGTTCTCCCACATAACGAATATCTGAGCCCGTTTCCCAGGTAGCAATAATCCTGGTATAAGAAAGGCGAAGCCTGGCTGTCTCTAGAGCTGCCTCACGGTTGGCTACCTGAGCTTCAGCTACCTTAAATCTGGCTGCCTGCGATTCATATTGGGCCTGGACAGTATCAAATTGAGCATCAGAATAAATGCCTTTTTGATGAAGGGTAACAGCTCTTTCCAGGTCTTTTTTAGCCAGCTCCAAAGCGCTTCTGGCTTCTTCAAAATTGGCCCTGGCCACCTTCAAATCAGCTTCAGCCTGAGCCACCTGCTGCTGATATTCTTCATCATCAATCAGGGCCACCACCTGCCCGCGGATGACCTTATCGCCTATATTTACATAAAGTTTTTTAAGCTTGCCGGATACTTTTGGAGCCACAACAAATTGAGATTTTGGTTCCAGTGTGCCAGAAAAGCGGCCAACATCTCGAATCAGTCCATTCTCTACCGGGCTCAAAACGACGGCTACAGCCGGCTGCCGATTATTGCTGGCGCTGGCTCCCTTGAAAATAGCCTGGCCAACCCGCCATAAGAGTAAAATAACCAGCAACCCTCCAACCAAAAGAAGCATCTTCTGGGTAAGACTCATTGCTTTAACTTTTTTTGGTAATTTCATTTTCCTGCCTGTCTCCTCTTCCAGTTTGTTTCTATTTAGAGATGAAATTAATCTGTACTTAATACAGAAATCTTCTGGCGGTCACGGCCTGCGCCCATAGCCCGATCAAGATTGGCCAGCGAAACATTGTAATCAATCAGCGCTTTTAGTTCCATTGTCTGGGCATTAACCAGATCTCGCTGATATTGAAGGACCAGATAGTTGGTGCTCATACCAACTTTAAATTTTTCTTCTTCCGCTTCAAGTTTCTGTTCAGCCAGTTCCCGGGCTGTACGATAAGCTACAGCTCGCTGATAGTTGGTCTCAACAGCTCTTACCGCATTGCCTATTTCCAGATCAAGCTGCAGCTGCTGGTTTTTAAGCTTCAGCCTGGACTGCTCAAGATTAAGCTTGGCCTGGGCATAATTAGCTTTGGTCACGACATTGCTGATAGGCAGAGTAAAGACAAAACCTATTGACCAGTTTTTATACTTAAAACCAAACGCATCCTTCAAAGCATCTGATTTTTTGCCTGGTATCGTGCCGATAATATCTCCCGTCATAGGGTTGTTATCTCTATAAAGCAGCTGGTCCCCGGAAATGCCAGGACTCCAGTAGCCGAGCGTAAATTGCAAATTGGGCAATAGCTGATTTTTAGCATAACTAAAATTAAACTCCCTGCTTTTAAGTTCGGTTCTAATTGCTTCGAGGTCGGGGCGCTTCTGCAGGGCAATACCCATAGCTTCCTCATAACTTATCTCTCTTTTTTCAACGGAGGGCGAATCGGTAGGGATAATCTGAACCTTTTTAGCATCTTCCATTTCTGCCCCTAAATTTATCACCACCCTTAACTGATCCTCATAATTCTTGACAAGAGCTTCTGATTCCAGAATATCAGCCTGGCGGGTACTGACCTCGCTTTCAGCCGTAAGTAATTCTATAGGAGGTAGGGTTCCAGCCTCAATTTCCACTTTGTTTTTTTCCAGTAGCTCCTGGGCTAATTTTAATGATTGCTGGCGAACCTTTAAATTTTCCCTGGCGTAAACCAGATTCCAGTAAGCGAGTTCCACATTATAGATAGTTTCCTCGAGAGTCCGTTGAAAGTTTTCCTCTGATATTTCCTGGTTATAGCCGGCAACAATGATGTCGCGCCGACCATACTTCAACCCAAAATCACGGAGCAGTGACTGACTGAAATTCAAGCGTAGTGTACTACCATAGCGGGGATTAATCGTCTGGAAATTGCGGTTGGTATCACTGACATAGCTGTTCAAGCTGGCCGAGAAAGTACCCCCGGTCGGAATATTCTGGGTAAGCTGAACAGTATAGTCATTTTGCTTGGTGACAACCATATCAGAAGCATCCAGAAAAGAGTAAGACGCTGTTTCTGTGTTTTGCTTATTGTAATTAAAATTTAGAGAAGGTATGAACTTTTCAGTGGCCAGTGTCACGTTTTTATCAGCTATTTGAGGTGTGATCATCTCGGCTTTCAAGCTAAGATTATTGCGGAGAGCCTTAAGCAGGCAGTCTTCAAGGGAAAGCTCCAGCCTGGGCGGTAAAGGGGATAATCCCGGTGAGTCTTTTTCCTGAGCATAACCAACCAGGGTAGTGTTTATTTTAACCGGGCTAAAAAAAATCAACAAAAGAAGAATGTAAATTAGCCTCAATTTTTCCTTATTCTTCTCTCTAACCATTATTTATCTCCTGATGTTATTTGTATCTATTTAATTTTTAATGACTTACCAAAATCATTGTGATCGACAGCTAAACATATCCACTTTTTTTGACGACAATAGCTAACTTTTCTTCCAAAAGAATAAATAATTTTTTTTCACCAAGTTCAGAATGGTCAGAAAAACTCGTTTGAGCTAAAAAATATCATAAATAAAAAATCTAACAGCCTTCAGGACGTCAGTTTCGACCTTATCTTAATTTTTTAATCAAGGTTTCAATCAGGGGTTCATCCACCTTAAAACCTGCCTGGAGTGCTTTCTGGACAAATTCCCAGCTTAATTCATATTTCTCTAGATGAAAATAGATTACTGCCAGATTATTGTAAATTAATCCATTTTGACTGTTCTGGGGGTCAACCGCCAGCGCTCGCCAGAAAAGCTCCAGCGCCCGACTTTCGTTTTGATTCGAAAGCTCTACCATGGCCAGGTTAATGAGCACCTGCCAGTCTCGTGGATTGATCTTTAATGCTCTTTCCAGCGCTATTCTGGCCTCTTCCAATTTGTTCTGTTGGGCCAGGGCAATACCCAGGTTGTTATAACCAGTAGCCAGGCCTGGCTGGACGTTCACTGCCTGTCTGGCCTCTTCTTCGGCCTTTAGCCAGTCTTTTTTATTCAAGTAAGCATAGCTCAGGTTAAGACTGAGCGCTGGATCCTTAAAACCAAGCTCCCTGGCTTTTATAAACAACTGGATAGCCCTATCTGCTTCGCCTCGCTGAAGAGCACACAAGCCCAGGCCACCGTAAGCTTCAGCCAGGTTAGATTCTATTTTAATTGCCTCCTCAAATAACTTTGCTGCCTCTTGCCAGCGACCAACATCGGTCAGGCTGACTCCCAGATTATAATAAGCTCGAGCAGAAGTGGGATTTCCAGCCAGAACCTGCTGATAAGCGCCGAGAGCTTCAGCCGGTTTTCCACTTTCGCGAAGAATATTAGCCAGAAGATTTCTGGCCTGGTCTGATTCCGGCTTTAACGATAGAGCTTTTTCGGCATATTCTCTGGCTATTTCTCTATCTCCTTGCCGTCGATAGAGTTCTCCCAGGTTCACATAAGCGGAAACATAACCAGGCACAAGCTCAATAGCTTTTAAAAATTGTTTTTTAGCCTCATCCAGTCGGCCCTGCTTCAAATAGAGATCCCCTAGATTATGATAGGCTGAGGCCAGCCCTGGATTAAGTCTTAAAGCCCTCAAATAAACTTTTTCAGCCTCATCCAGCCTATTCAGTTCACTGAGGGCAATGCCCAGGTTATACAGGGCTTCAGAAAAATCAGGCCTGATCTGAAGAATTATCTCATAAACACTAATTGCTTCTTGAACTCGGCCAGCTTGTCTCAGAGAGACAGCTTGAAGATTCATAGCTTCCAGGTCACCTGGACTAAGGGTCAGAGCTTCCTCGGTGAAGCTGATTGACCGTTCATAATTATTTTTTTCTAATTCAAGTTGAGATAGCATCAGAAACACATCGTTCAGGCACCGTACTTCATCGCCAGCTTCAACAATCGTCGAAGCTGAGAATAAAGATTTGAGGCGACTTTCGCCCAGGATCCTCTCTCTGACCTGAAGATAAATTTTTTCAACGCTGGCTTGAACTCCAGGAGGAAAAGGAAAAGCATAGGGCTCGAAGCTCCGCTCTCTGGCCAGCTTGATTATTTCCAGATTATAATGGTCAAAATGGTCGCCTCCCCCAAAACAATTCATGACCGATCCTGGCTCCGGGACGTGGACAGCTCCAAAAATATGTCCAAGTTCATGCTTGATCAGCCGGCGCAGCTTGGCCTGGTCCGAGGTATAAATAATGGTAATCAGGGAACTTTTTAGCAGAGCTGAACCTGAATACTCTGGCCTGAGATTAGAACGACCGGTGACGGCCAGAATAATCTCAGCTTGCCTGTCCTTCACAGATAGCTCAAGTGTTTCGGCCAGCTCATGAAGCTGGCGGTTCCTGTCATCCGTCTTCCAGGAAGACCAGCCGGCTGAGATAAAACTCAAGTTAAAAAGACACTCGAATTCGGCCGAGACGTCTCTTAGAGCCAATTCGACTCGAGTAGCCGCCTGGCTTTGCTGGAATAGTTCCCGGTCGCCAACCAGCTGCACTTTGATCTGCCGAAGCTGGCCAGAGGTCACCGGGGTAGGCTTTACCAGGTAAGATTCATTATTCTTATCTTCTTCCGGCAGCGGGAAGCTGGTTGCTTGAACAAGCTCCAAGCCACCGCTCGATACGAATAGCAGCAACCAGAGCAGTCCAGTCGCTGCCAACCGAAGCTGACTACGGTCTTTTAATCTGAATACTCTCGACATCAATTTTCAGTCAACAGAAACAATCAGCGGCGTATTTGCCCTGCCTTCTTGCCCTGAGTGCGAGGTGAAGAACGCAGTGGCTCTAAGAGCGGCCCGGTCGAGGCTTCGGCCGAACTGGCTATAATCCGGCCGGAACAATCCAGCGCTTCGCAACGATAGACA
>JAKPXU010000093.1 GCA_029571905.1 Acidobacteriota bacterium
CTCGTCTCCAACCCAGTCAAAACCAAGGCCGTCATAATCTGGTTTCAAATAATCAGTCAGCCTGACCACATCTAATTCACCTGAAGGCTTAAAACTTTTTTCCAGCACCAGCTGACTGTCCTCTTCATCAAGATTAACCACGGCCAGTCCGGGATAAACGAAATAATCCTCGCCAGCTTGCTCAGCTTCGGTTTTCTGCCTGCCGGCCAGTAAGGTCAGACTGTAGCCATTTTCCCGGTGAGTTTTTAAAGCTTTTAGAAAAATATCGCTGGTGACTGGAAAAAACTCAGTGGAAAGGAGTAGCAAGTCACCTTCTCTTTGTAGCAAAGATAGATAGTCTGTTAACTTTTTTTCTGCCTTTGTTTCTTCTGGCTGGATAAACACCAAACGGTTATTTTTTTTGCGTGCTTCTTTGCCCTGCTGAGGCGGAAGCTTATCTGAAATGATTGCTATTTTGTTCGGTCGGAGCTCTAAACAGACTTTTATTAAATGATCCAACCTGGCTTCGGCCGAGAGGATTGCGGGTAGTTGTTCTCCCCCACCGCCTTCCGCCCTTAGCTGGCTGATTAAGACTTGGAGCTTCTTTGTCATGAAAGTTTAACCAGGATTTTAAATCTCTTGTCTTCCCACAGCGGCTCAAAGTCGGTTTCATTCTGAGCCAGAACAGCCAGGGATTTATCTTTTTGAATGGCTTTTTTTAAAACTTCAAGACTGTCCTCAGGGCGGTTACTCTGCACATAAGCAATAGCCATCAGATAATAAATCCTGGCTTCTTCCTTTTTAAATTCGAGAGCTTTTTCCAGCAATTTAAGAGCGCCTTCATAGTCGGCCTGATTGATTTTCATTTGAGCATAAAGAAGATAGTCTTCAACCGTTTTCAGGTTAACTGATTCCTTTTTCTGACCTTTCTGGCAGATGGTAAGATAAACCCGTGCTCTGTCAACCAGCTCATGCTCTTCCGGGAATTTTTCTATCAGGTTTTCGAACGAAGAGACAGCTTTCTCCAGGTCCCGCCGCCGAAAATCTTTTATTCCCTGACTGTAAAGACTAAGGGCCTTCTGATAATCGTCCTTTTTCTTGAGTTCACTCACCTTATTCTCCTGACCACCAAAGGTTTTATGTGTGGTATTTTACAATAAGCAAAGGCAATTTGACAAGTTCACCGACCTTATTTTTAGTCAGTAATCTCTAATTCTTTGGTTTGAAAACGGATCCTGCCTGCTTCTCTGGTAAAAAAACTGGCCTCGAGACTACCATTCAGATATTTTTATGTTAGAATTAAAAAGTGAAAGTGCTTCTGGCTGAGATCTTAGAAAACCTTTATCAGCAAAAAATCACTCCTGAGCAAGCCCTGCAGAAACTAAACGACTTTCCTTATGAAGATCTGGATTTTGCCAAAGTCGATCATGCCAGGGAGCTGCGCCGGGGCACACCCGAAGTCATTTTCGGCCAGGGGAAAACAACCCAGCAGATCCTCCAGATCAGCCGGGCGATCCTCAAAAAAGGGAGTAATCTTCTGATTACCAGACTGTCAGCTGAAGCTTATAATAGTCTCAAGAGACAATTGCCTCAGGGAAGATATCACCAGCTCGCCCGTTCACTAACTGTAATTAAGAAGAAACCAGTAGCCGGCCGGGGGCCCATAGCCATCCTGACCGCTGGCACCTCCGATATTCCGGTGGCCGAAGAAGCAGCCGTCACCTGTGATTTTCTGGGTAATGAAGTCATCAAGATCTTCGATGTGGGGGTAGCCGGTTTGCATCGTCTTTTGAGTCACTATGATGAGCTGCGCCAGGCACGAATTATCATTGTGGTAGCTGGCCTGGAAGGAGCACTACCCAGTGTGGTCGCTGGCTTGGTTAAGGCTCCAGTCATAGCCGTCCCCACCAGTGTTGGCTATGGAGCCAGCTTCCATGGCCTGGCCGCACTTCTGGCCATGCTTAACTCCTGTCCGGGCGGGGTGGCAGTAGTCAATATTGACAATGGTTTTGGCGCTGGTTATCTGGCTAGCTTGATTAATCACTTAGAATGAAACTACTGGAAAAAAATAGTTTATTTGAGGCTGGCTTCTTGACAACCAGCTGCCTCGAAACTATTTTATATAACATAGGCAGGCCAAATTTCAGCTGATGGAAATAACCGAAAAAATAAAGCAGGTCGCCTCTATAGTTGAAATAGCCTCGCAGTATACTACCCTCAAAAAAAGAGGGAAAAAATGGGTTGGCCTTTGCCCTTTTCATTCCGAGAAGACTCCTTCCTTTACGGTTGATGAAGAAAAACAGTTATTTCACTGTTTTGGCTGTGGAGTCGGCGGCGATCTTTTTTCTCTTGTCATGGAAAAAGAAAACCTGACCTTTCCTGAAGCAGTCAGATTTCTGGCTGACAGATATCATCTACCCTGGCCGGAAAGCCGTCAGACTTCTGGCCAGACTCGCCTGGAAGAAAAAATTTTCGAAATAAATGAGAAAGCCCTGACCTGGTTCAGACATAATCTGTGGGAAACGCCAGAAGGTCAGGAGGCTCTTAGCTATCTGAAGCAGCGCCAATTTTCGGAGGAGACTATCAAAAAACTCAGGCTCGGATATGCCCCCAATTCCTGGGATTCGCTGTACAATACCTTTAAAACTAGCTACAGTCCCCAGGATCTGGAAAAAGCAGGTTTGATTATACGCAGCCAGAAGGGAGGGGAATTCCGTGACCGCTTCCGGGGAAGGATTATTTTTCCTATTTTCACTTTGACCGGGCGGGTGGTAGCCTTTGGAGGTAGAACCATATTTGAGGCTCAACCCAAATACCTGAACTCCCCCGAGACTCAATCTTTCGTTAAAGGTAGTCTGCTTTACGGTCTCAACTTCAGCAAAGAAGAGATCAGAAAGCTGGGAGAGCTCGTCCTTGTCGAAGGCTATGCCGATTTTGCTTCACTCTATCAGGCTGGTATCAGGAATATTGCTGCCTCGATGGGCACCAGCCTGACTCCGCAGCAAATAGCCCAGGCCAGGCGCTACGCGGCCGGTATCATTATTAATTATGATGGCGATGAAGCCGGGATCAAGGCAGCCTTGCGGGCCGTGCCGCTATGCCTCGAACAGGGCCTGAGAACGAGGGTGTTGCTTTTACCAGAAAAGCTTGATCCGGATGGATATTTAAAAAAATATGGCCCGGACAGATACCGGCAGCTAATTAAGAAAAGTTATGATGGTTTCCATTTTTTACTCCGTCATTACAGCAGGAATGTTGATCTTCGCCTGCCTGAAGAAAAAAGTCGCGTAGCCAGAAGGATTATAGACGAAATAAAGCGCCTGCCCGATCCCCTCGTTCAAAGCGAATATCTTCAGCAGGCAGCAGATTTCCTCCAGATTGAAGAGAATTTGCTCAGGAAAATGATCGAGGCCGAGTCGAGAATGACTCAGGCCAAAGCCAGCCGGGAGGAGGAAGGATTATTCTGTCCGGCCGAAAAGCGCCTCTTGCAGCTGCTGTTCAACCAACAGGAATTGTTGCTGCCCATAGCCAATGAACTTGAGGCCGAATGCTTTGTTGGTCTTCCCAGCGAACCTGTTTTTCGTTACCTCTGCGAGTCCCTCAAAAGCGGCCGGTCCCTGGATTTCAGCCAGCTGCAGGAGTCTATCAAGCCAGGCCTCCTCAGTCATCTGTCCAGAACTCTGCAGGAAGAGGTTCCGGCCGGCTCTCTGGGTGAAGCGCTGGATTGTCTTAATACTCTGAGAAAGGTCAGCTTGCAGAAAAAACTCAGGGAAATCCAGAGAGAAATATCCTTAAGTGAGAAAAGGGGAGATAAGGAGAAGCTCACTGCCCTGCTTTATCAGAAGCATGAAATAACCAGGCAAATATTAACTCTTTGAATAAGTTAGAGTTAACGGTATAGAGATTAAATTTAAATTAAAATATTTGCCAGCCGGCACGACGAGGAGGTTTCAAGGTGGCATCTGATGAAAAATATCAGAAAGAAGAAATCATCCAGTTAATCTCTAAGGGGAAAAGACAGGGATTTCTATCATGGGAGGAAATCGATCAGACTTTTGCTGACGAAGTCGGGCCTGAAGATGATTTTGATAATTTTCTATCGTCGATGGATAGCTACGGAATCAAGATCCTTGACTCTCAACAGAGAGAAATTCTGGCTTTTTCCCACAAAAAAAACACAGCCTGCCTTCATGGTCTGGAAAGAACAACAGACCCGGTAAAACTATACCTGCGGGAAATGGGCAATATCCCCTTGTTGACCAGAGAAGGGGAAATTTCCATCGCTCGTGAAATCGAACGGGGTGAAAAGGCCATTATTAAAGCCCTGTCCAAAACCAGGCTAGTTCTTAATTATCTTCTCGAAATAGAACACAGGATAACTGATTACCCCGAAACCATTCAGAAATACTTTGACTTTAATGATGAAGAACTGGCTGAAGACAGGCTGTCTCAAAAGCAGAACGAACTGATTGAGAAAATAGAAGTCATCAGAGACTTAAGCCAGAAAGTGGACAGCCTGCCCAGAAGCAAAAAATATAATTTTGCCCGCGGACGGTTGATAATAAGGATAAGCCAGTTAATCAGAGATCTCAATCTCCAGCCCAGCTTGAGGGAGGTGGTAATTGAGCAACTCAAGGACAGATTAAGAGAAATGAACGAACTTGAATACAGACGGGAACAGCATAAAACTGCCCTCTCCCGAAAGAAGGGGCCTTCCAATCAAGCCAGAGGGAAAATCCTGGCCACCCAGAAAGCTGCCATCAGGCACGGGCGCGAAAGAAAATCAACCGAAAATGAGATCAAGAAAATAAACCAGGAAATAAAAAAACTGGAGAAAGAAGTTGGACTCGATTCGGCTTCCCTCAAGAAAGCGGTCAGAACCATTACGATGGGCAAGAGCACCAGTGAACAGGCCAAAAAGCAGCTGGTCGAAGCCAACTTGAGGCTGGTTGTATCAATCGCTAAAAAGTACAGCAACCGAGGGCTGCAATTTCTTGATTTAATCCAGGAAGGCAATATGGGCTTGATGAAGGCAGTAGATAAATTTGAGTACCGCCGCGGTTATAAATTTTCTACCTACGCCACCTGGTGGATCAGACAGGCCATTACCCGGGCCATCGCTGACCAGGCCAGGACAATCAGAATCCCCGTCCATATGATAGAGACCATTAATAAACTGGTCAGGGTCAGCCGGCAGCTGGTGCAGGAGCTGGGGCGGGAGCCGACCTGTGAAGAAATCGCCAAAAAAATGGATATGCCAGTCAGCAAGGTCAGGAAAATTATCAAAATAGCTCAGGAGCCGATTTCTCTCGAAACACCCATTGGTGAAGAAGAAGATAGCCATCTAGGCGATTTCATTGAAGACAAAATCCTGCCTTCCCCGCCTGAGGCCGTCATCCACCAGAGCCTCCGCGAACATATTGAGGAAGCTCTGAAGACATTGACTGACCGGGAAGGGCGTGTTCTGAAGATGCGCTTCGGTCTGGGAGACGGCAATGAACATACGCTGGAAGAGGTTGGGCAGCAATTTAAAGTCACCAGAGAGCGTATCCGGCAGATCGAAGCCAAAGCCTTGAGAAAACTGAAACACCCCACCCGCAGCCGGAAGCTCAAATCTTTTACCAACAGCTTCTGACCCAGGCATTAATTGACTAACTGGAGATTATCTGATATAAAAAGGCACATGGGCCTATAGCTCAGCGGCAGAGCTACCGGCTCATAACCGGCAGGTCCCAGGTTCGAATCCTGGTAGGCCCATTTTAAAATTATCAGTTAGTTCGAGAGGCAAAGTGGACGGAGAAGATGTTGATTTTGAAAAATTGATCCAGCTGCAGGAGCTGGATATATCGCTGAAACAATTGACGTCTGAACTATCTGATATTCCTGGCTTGATCGCCGGGATTGAGAAAAAAATCCAGGCCAGTTCTGATTATGTGCTTCAATCGCAGGATCAACTCAGCAAAAATCAAAAAAAAAGGCGCGACCTGGAGGCTCAGGTTAAGGACCTCCGGGCTCAGCTATCCAAACTCAAACACCAGTTAAATGAAGTTAAGACCAACAAGGAATACACTGCTTTCCTCAAAGAAATTCAAGAGAATCAAAATAAAATTGACGCCCTGGAAGAAGAAATTATCAAAGAGTTACTGGTCGCTGATGAAATTGAGGAAGAAATAAGAACAGCTTTACACCAGCAAAAAGAAGAATCTGAACACCTGAAACAGGAAATTGAAGCTTTAAATCAACGCAAAAAACTCCTCGAAGAGCAAAAGGAAACCTTAAGCAAAAAGAGGAGCGAATTACTCCCATCTATTCCCAAAGCTCAATTGCAGCAATATTTGAGCATTGCCCGGAAAAGAGGCGGTATTGCTCTATCCAGAGTAGTTGATGAATTTTGCTCGATGTGTCAGGTAAGAATCAGACCTCAGATGCTTAACGAGATAAAAGACGGGTCAAAACTTTACCTGTGTGAAAGCTGCGGGCGCATCCTGTATTTTGAACCGCCAGCTGAGCCAGCAGGCGAAGAAGAAGGTTCTTCTCGGTAAACGCTCTGGATTAACTCCCGGTAACGGTTTTTAACCGCTGCTCACTGATCTTTAGAGCTGGGATTATCTCTTTTTTATCGCTTTCAAAACTATGTTCGGGTGTTCTCTTATTGAATGACAATGCTGGCTTTAAGCCAGTCAGAACAGGATAGCAACTCGATTCCCACAGGATATAAAGCTCAATCTTCTCGCACCTTGGCTACCGAGCAGACCCGGTCGCCTTCCTCCAGCTGGATGATTTTGACTCCTTGCGTGGCCCGGCTTAATGGCCTGAAATCAGTCGTTTTTATTCTAATGACCTTGCCACTGATGGTAATAACCAGCAAATCATCTTCATTGACATTAACCATAGCCAGGGCTGGCCCAATTTTTTCAGTTATCCTTAGATTGATAACTCCCTGTCCACCGCGGCGGTGCACAGGATAATCTTCAACGGGAGTCTTTTTACCGTAGCCATTTTCGGAGGCAGTAAAAATGTATTTATCATCATCGCCGACCACAATCATGCTGATCACCCTGTCTTTTGGCTTCAAAGTGATGGCTTTAACTCCAGCTGCCTGACGACCCATCGGCCGGACATCGCTTTCTTTGAACCTGATAGCCTTGCCCATTCTCGTCCCGATAATAATGTCATTTTTGCCGCTGGTCAGAGCTGCAGTGAAAAGATTAGTCCCCGGCTTGAGATTCATGGCAATAATGCCACCTTTCCGCACATGCTGAAATTCACTCAGCTTGGTCTTTTTGATCAGTCCATGATCAGACAGGGGAACCACAAACTGATCATCTCTAAACTCTTTGACAGCCAGAATTGACTGAACTTTTTCCTCTGGCTGAAATTCCAGCAGGTTGGCAATGGCCTTCCCCCGTCCTGATGGTCCGGCATCTGGCACCTCCAGCGCTCTCAGCCAGTAGAGACGGCCCTTATTGGTAAAAACCAGCAGATAGGAATGAGTCGAACCGACAAATAGATTATCAACCACATCTTCTGCCTTCATTTCGATGCCCTTCCGCCCTTTGCCACCCCGGCTCTGAAAGCGGTAGGCACTGAGAGAAGTTCTTTTGATGTATCCTGAATTGGTGTAAACGATAGCTACATCTTCCTCTTTGATTAAGTCTTCAGCCTTGATATCGGTTATGACTTCATCCCTGATTTCTGTTCTCCTCGGATCCTGATATTGTTCTTTTAGCTGTTTCAGCTCATCTTTAATAATCTCCAGAACGAGATCATGATTCTTGAGGATCAATTTGAGCTTTTTAATCAGTTCTTTAAGTTCCTTATGCTCCTGGACTATCTTCTGCCTTTCCAGGCCAGTCAAACGCTGTAGTTGCATTTCCAGTATGGCCTGAGCCTGAATGGCGGTTAGCTTAAATCTGGTTATCAGGCCATTCCTGGCTTCTTCGACTGTCTTAGATGACCTGATAAGATCAATAACCGCATCCAGATAGTCAAGGGCAATCAGAAGACCTTCCAGAATATGGGCCCGATGCTCAGCTTTTTTCAGATCATGGCGGGTTCTTCTGATAATTACTTCCTGGCGGTGAGCCAGAAAATAATTCATCATTTCCAGTAGATTAAGAAGTTTGGGCTGCTTATCAACAATGACCAGCATGATGATTCCGAAGGAAGAATGCAGGGCAGTATGCTTGTAAAGATTATTGAGAATAATTTCTGGCAGTTCTCCCTTTTTGAGTTCAATCACCACCCTGATTCCCTGCCGGTCAGATTCATCACGGATATCGGCTATCCCTTCAATCTTTTTGGTATTGACCAGCTCGGCAATGTTTTCGAGAAGCCTGGCTTTGTTAACTCCATAAGGAATCTCGGTAACAACTATTTTGTCCTTCTCACCTTTTTCTCCACGTTCGATAGTGCTTTTGGCTCTCAGGTGAATAACACCCTTGCCTTCCATATAAGCCCGGCGGATATTCTGACGGTTAAAAACATAACCACCTGTGGGGAAATCTGGCCCTGGAACAAATTTCATAATATCATCCACTGTCGCCTGAGGATGATCGACCAGATAAATCAACCCATCACAGACCTCAACCAGGTTGTGAGGCGGAATATTACTGGCCATGCCGACTGCGATTCCAGACGAACCGTTGACCAGAAGGTTCGGAAATTTGGCTGGCAGGACCTCAGGCATCAGCAAGCTCTCATCATAGTTAGGAACAAAATTGACGGTGTCTTTATCAATGTCAGCCAGGAGTTCTTCGGCCAGACGCGTCATTCTGACTTCGGTATAACGCATGGCCGCCGGTGGGTCACCATCGACCGAACCAAAATTACCCTGACCGTCAACCAATGGATAGCGAAGGCTGAAGTCCTGAGCCATTCTGACCAGAGCATCATAAACCGCGGCATCTCCATGTGGGTGATATTTACCAATGACGTCACCGACAATACGGGCTGATTTTTTATAAGGTTTGTTGTGGAGTGTGCCGGTCTCCCACATAGCATAAAGAACACGGCGATGAACAGGTTTAAGGCCATCTCTAATATCGGGGATAGCCCGGCCAATGATGACACTCAGAGCATAGTCCAGATAGGACTTTTTCATTTCCTCTTCAAGGCTAACTACTGACAGGTTTTTGGCTATGGGGGGTGGGTTTCCACCGCTCTTCCCTCCACGCTGGCTGACCTCTTCTGTGTTCTGGCTTTGAGTACCTGTCACTTGAGGTTTTTCTTTGTCCTGAGTCGTATCCTTATCTTCTCTTTTCCGCGGCATGGCCTTAAACCTTTCTAACTTTCTCCTACCTGGCTTAAGATGTCATTAGATATCGAGATTTTGAGCCAGGAGGGCATTCTCCTCTATAAACAGCCTCCTTCTTTCGACTTCCTCTCCCATCAAAACAGAAAAAACCTTATCAGCTTCAACCGCATCCTGAATCGAGACCTTTAGCAAAGACCTTCTCTCTGGATCCATGGTTGTCTCCCAGAGTTGCTGAGCGGTCATTTCTCCCAGACCCTTATAACGCTGGATGGAAACTCCTTTTTTGCCTTTTTCAAATAGATAGTCCAGTAGTTTATTTTCATTCTCAATGGTAAAAGACTCCGTGCTGTTGATGACCTCATAGGGAGGCTTAAATTCTTCCAGTTCCTTAACGATTCTGAACAGATTCTTGTATTCAATAGAATTGATCAGATCGAAATTAATTCTGGTCCGGCTGGCCATGCCATTAACCTGATAGCTGGCCATGATCTCATAGGTATCATATTCATCATCCTGAATGAGTTCGGTTTTAAAGCCAAGAGCATCAATCATCCCTTGAAGTCTCTTCATGTTCTTTTTGTCCCTGAGAGCTTCAAGTTCGCTGATGTTCTCGTTGATGAGCAGATCGATCAGGCTCGATGGAATGTTTTTCTTTTCCAGATAATTCAGGTAATTCTTCTTCTGCATGACTTTGAGAATAAATCTTCTGAATTTTTCACCTTCTAACAGCTCTGAGCTGTTTTTGACCAGGAGTTTATAATCCTCTGAAATCTTCTTGACCACCCACTTTTCATATTCTCGCTCTTCTTTGAGATACTGAATCTCCTTCCCCCTGGTGATCTTGTAGAGTGGCGGCTGGGCAATATAGACGTGACCATTTTCAATGAGCGGTTTCATCTGACGATAAAAGAAAGTCATGAGTAATGTTCTGATATGAGATCCGTCAACATCGGCATCAGTCATAATGATGATTTTATGATAGCGAAGTTTTTCCAGGCTGAAATTTTCTTCTCCGGCACTGGTGCCGAGGGCCGCAATTATGGTGCCAATTTCCTCATTATGAAAGATCTTATCAGGTTGAGCTTTCCAGACATTCAGGATCTTACCCCGCAAAGGCAGAATCGCCTGATAACGGCGATCACGGCCCTGCTTGGCTGATCCACCGGCGCTGTCTCCTTCAACAATAAATAATTCAGCAAAAGCCGGGTCTCGTTCCTGACAGTCAGCCAGTTTGCCCGGGAGTGAGGCTGATTCCAGAACACTTTTTCGCCTGGCCAATTCTCTCGCCTTGCGAGCTGCTTCCCTGGCCCGGGCCGCCTCAACTGCCTTCGCCACTATCCTTTTGGCATTAGTAGGATTTTCTTCCAGATAAGCAGTCAGTTTCTCGTTGACCAGCGATTCGACTATACCTTTTATCTCGGAGTTGCCCAGCCTGGTTTTAGTCTGACCTTCAAATTGCGGATTGCGCATCTTAATACTTAAAACTGCCGTTAACCCCTCGCGTGCATCTTCACCTGAAATGCTGCTTGTGCCAACCTCTTTAAGCAGATTGTGGGTTTCAGCATAA
>JAKPXU010000098.1 GCA_029571905.1 Acidobacteriota bacterium
GATCTCAACGAACTTCAAAACTCGATAAAAAAGGACATAAAAGGTGATGAGCCCGGGGAAGGCCAGAAAGTCTCCTGATGAAATGACCTTCCTTGAGCATCTGGAAGACCTGAGGAAAAGACTTTTTTATTCGGCCATCGCCATTCTGGTAGCGGTTATCCCGGGCTGGATATTCAGCCGTCAGTTGTATGAAATTCTGGCCAGGCCAGTTATCCAGTATCTGCCTGAAGGTACCAAGCTGGCTTATACCACGCTGACCGCTCCTTTTATGCTCTATATGAAAATTTCCTTTCTGGCCGCCATCTTTTTCACTTCGCCTTTTGTTTTTTATCAGCTCTGGATGTTTGTCGCTCCTGGTCTGTATCAGAAGGAAAAGAAATATGTTGTCCCCTTTGTCTTCTTCACCTCCTTTTTCTTTATCCTGGGAGCACTATTTGGCTATTTTGTTGTTTTCCCCTGGGCTTGCCGCTTCTTTGTCAATCTGGCCCGGGATTTTCAGCCAGTTATTGCCGTAGATCAGTATTTCAGTTTTTCCATCAAAGTTCTGCTCGGCATTGCCTTGATCTTTGAACTGCCTACTCTGATTTATTTTCTGGCCAGGATGGGCCTGGTGACCGCCAGATGGATGACCAAAACTTTTCCCTATGCGGTTTTAGCTGCCTTTGTTATTTCGGCCATAATCACCCCTACCCCGGATATTATTACTCAGGGAGTAGTAGCTGTCCCGATGATTGTTCTTTATGCCTTGAGCATTCTGATTGCTCTGGTCGTCGGCCGGAACAAGGAAAGACGGAAGCAGAAGCAGGACGCAGCTTTCGAAACGGTCAGCGACGGGGAAAAAGACGATCTGGCCGGCTGACGGACTTTTGATAATTTTGCTTTTTCTCGAGCTTTAGATATATTCTTACTTAAGATGTGTTCTGAGGACAGTTAATTTTAGGTTGGTTGAGTTTTCTGCTGATTTATCTGGCTGAATTGCTTTGAGCCGATAGTAAAAATGAAAAGAGATTTTAAAGTAACTGATCATCGCCTGATTGGGCTGACCGGCACCAATGCTGCTGGCAAGGGAGAAGTGGCCGCTTTTTACCGGGAAAAAGGCTACGGTTATATTTCACTTTCCGATCTCATTCGAGAAGAACTCAAAAACCGTTCTCTTCCTGCCTCGAGAGAAAATCTTATAGCGGTCGGCAATGAACTGCGAGAAAATTTTGGTCCTGATATCCTGGCCCGGCGAGCGGCAGCCAGGATCTCCGGTAAGACG
>JAKPXU010000132.1 GCA_029571905.1 Acidobacteriota bacterium
GGCGGCCATCAATGTTTCGTGATATTCGATGGCCAGGTCGTTGAGAACCAGACTGCTCAGCGTAGGAGAACTACTGCGGGAAATAGCCTCGCTACAGCCGGCGCAGTCCTGAAACTCAAGCCAGATAATAGGCAGCCTGGTCTTAGTCTGGAGAGCCCGGGCGACCGCCTTGGCTGGATCAGGTTGAACGAGTTTTCCCAGGGCCTTAACCGGCGGCGAAAATTCCAGGCCCAGAAAACCGGCGATTGTCCCGCAGAGCTTCATAAAGTCACGCCGGGACAGGCCTTTTTCCCTTAAATGTTCATAAATAGTCTTTTCCTTCATTGACCCTCCTTCTCCCCGGAAAAGAAGTTTTAGTGGCAGGAAATGTTAGCTGCTTCTAACTTTTGCTGGTAAGCAGCCAGTCCCTCTGAACCGGTGAGCAAAGAGGCTTTTTCTTCTTCCCATTTAGTGGCTTCTATTTCCGCAATCCAGCCTTCGCCGTAGGGATCAGAGATGACCAGGTCAGGATTGGAGGCCAGCTGTTCATTGCCGCGCTTGACGATACCGCTGATCGGAGCCGGGACGGGGCCAACAAATTTGGCACTTTCCAGAGTGGCTAAGCTTTTTCCCTGGACAACTTCGGTGCCAATGTTTTTAGCCCTGATGGTGACTGCATTGAGTTTGCCTCCGGCCAGCTGGCCGGCGATCGGCGTCAACCCCAGGCGGAAGAGGTTGCCTCCTAAGGGTTTCAACCAGAGATGCTTTTCCGGGTAGTAATAAAGATCCTCCGGCAGGTTGCATCCTCGAATCATGGCCATTGGAATCCTCCTTTGAAAGATTAATTAATTGAAAGATCAGAAAGTTAAGACAGTCTTGCTGTCTTCAGCCATCTGCCACATGGAAGCCCCGCCGACAATTTTAGCTTCGGGAATTAAGTCTTCCGGCTTGAGATCATGAAGCTCCAGGGAAGCTGAACAGGCTGTCATTTTGACGCCAGCTTCGATGGCTTCCTGTCTGAATTCGGCCGCCGATTTACCGCCAGCTTTGGGATAAACAGTCTCAGCCAACCCTTTTTTGAGGAGAAGCGTCCCATCGATAGTAAAAAACATGGTAACTTCATAATCCATAGCAGTGGCTAAGGTGGCAAAGAAAAACGGGGTGGCACAGCGGCGGGGAGTGTCCGGGCCGCTGGTCATAATGATCAAAACTTTATCTTCAGCCATGGCTACCTCCATTTCTAAAAGCTCAAAAGCTCAGGGTGATGGCGTTCTGGCTGGCAAATTCCAGAAAAGTAGCTGCCCCACCAATTTCTATGCCGTCAATCAGGTCTTCTTTTTTGACCCCCATGACATCCATAGTCATCTGGCAGCCAATCAGCCTTACCCCCATGTCCAGAGCTGTTTCCAGCAGTTCACTTAGTTTTGGCACTTTAGCCTTTCTCATCCAGGAATTCATCATTATCGTGGCTAAGGGTGTCATGCCCGGCAGCATAGCGATGATATTGGGTATCTTCATGGGCATAGCCGGATTGGCCACAGGCGAGACTTTTAGCTTATCAATTTTGCCTTTCTTAAGGATTTCCAGGCCAAAAAAGGTAAAAAAGATAGCTGCTTCCATTTCCATGGCCACGGCCGCCGTTGATAAAATGAACGGCGGGTAAGCCATGTCCAGCGTTCCATGGGTGGCGATGATCGCCAGTCTTTTAGCGCTTTCTTCAGACATGATAATCTCCCTTCATTTCACCTTACGAATGTAAAATACGAACTTATTCCCTTCAGTTTCCTGTCCAACGAGCTCCTGCCCGGTTTTTTTGACCCAGGCCTGAATATCGCTGACTGAGCCAGGGTCGGTGGCGATCATTTTAAGAATCTCTCCAACCTTCATCCCATCCATGGCTTTTTTGGTTTTAATGATGGGCATCGGGCAGGAGAGGCCGCTGTTATCCAGAGTTAGATCAGCCTTAAGATCAGACATCAGACACCTCCTTTTTAATATCCCATGACTGGCTGGCCGGATTACCGATACGACCTGGCCAGGCCCGCCATGAGCCGATTATCCTACAATTCTTATAAGAATACAAGGAATTATTTTATTAATAGGGTGGTGATCTGGTAAACCGCTGGCTGAAGATCGGCCGCGGGGAATAGGCTGGTAAAAAACAGGGTGGTTGAGGCTAAAGCTGATTTCAGGAACAGCAGGAAGCTAAAGAAAAAGCAAGGACAAATACCAGGTAGCATTCTACCCTTCCTTTCTTCTTGTACCCTTTTGTTTTATGGTAGCTTTTGACTCGGGCACCTGTCAAGCTGATTGACTCACAGCTCATTTTACAGGGGGGCTTATTTTATAAGAGCGGTCAGACCGTCAATCAGGATTTGCAACCCGACACAAAAAACCAGGAAGGCGCTCAGCCGGCTTGAAATCAGATTGCTTTTTAGGACCGTGTCCAGAAAAGAAAAAACAACCAGGGCTAAAATCAAACTGGAAACAAAAACAGCAGGTTTTGCCCGGTTGATTGTCCTCCTCATCCAAATCTTTCTTGCGTTAAGTTGTAAATTTTCAATCCCAGAGGGGGGCTCCCCGGCGACTGAAAATTAACCGAAGGCCATTTGTTACCCTATTTTAGAAATTCCCTGATCAGGGGATTATCACGAATAGCGGCGAATTCCGGTTCTTCTTCGATCAATTTCCAGTTTTTGAAGCCATTCTCCTGGGCTTTTTTTAGATATTGAACAGCTCTTTCCACTTCTCCTCGGCTGGCAAAGACCCTGGCGAAATTAAAATAAAGATCGGTCAAAGCCGAGCCTCTCATCGGCAGGCCGGCCAGTGCTTCAGGATGTTCTTCGAGATAGTTGGGGTTAAGCTCGAGGCCTTTTTTGAGATAATTAAGTCCCTGTTCTTTGTCATTCAACTGGAAACAAATAGTGGCCAGACTGTAATAGCCAGCGGTCAGGTCGGGTGAGATAGAAATAGCTTTTTCGTAGTACTCTCTGGCTTTTGGATATAGCTCCCTCATGGCATAAATGGCACCGAGATTAAGGTAACCGGTAGCATATCCAGGATCAATTCTAATTGCCCGCTGGAAATAAATCTCTGCTGAGTCGTAATTTCCTTCTTTAAAATAAGTCAGCCCCATGAGGTTGTTAGCTCGAACAGATTTGGAGTTGATCCTCAAGGCCTGATTAAGTTCCAGCCTGGCCAGAAAATAATTTTCCTGCTGGAAATATTTAATGGCTGCATTCAGATGTTCGTTGTATTCTGTTTCTGAGCCCTGTTTTCTGGCAGTGAGGCAAGCTGTGCTCAAAAGAGCTATAATTATAATTAAGGTTAAACCCTTCCTTTTCATCTTTTGCCTCCATTTTTATTTTAAGCCTGGTTATTTTGCCTGTCAATTGAATAGATATTCTCTAAAATTTAGTTAAAAATAATTCCTTGTTTCCCGAGAAAAGGTTAGTTGGATGATTTTGTCTCCAGGCTAAGAATGAGACGGAGGTGAAGGGTAAAGACAGGGAGAATAATAGGCAACTAACTTAGTAGTAAATTCGTCGTCAGGTTCTATTTCGGGTGAAACTATGAATTTATAAAGGAGCTGCCAGTTTATAAAGGCCGAGCTTTTTTAAGGTGGGAGCGGAACGAAATGAAGTAATAACCAATCTGAGCTTCTTGGCCGAAATTTTGGGGAAAGTAATTAGCTTCTTATAACCAACTGTCGTTCCTGTGGCGACCTGAAGCCATCCCTGTCCATCCCAAATCTCGAGTTTGAATGATTCTATCCTCTGCCCCAGGCTGATTTCCTCCTGGAGTTCCAGGCAATCCATGACCGCCCGCTCATCCAGTTCCAGTTCGATGATGATTGGTTCCTCTTTATCTGTTGCCAGCCAGCAGGTCCCCGCCTGGCTGTCA
>JAKPXU010000170.1 GCA_029571905.1 Acidobacteriota bacterium
TCATCCTGAATGGGACAGCTCCGGTCGCTGCAGTCTTCTCTTCTGGTCACAACATTCTCAACTTGGCTATGGTCAAAAAGCCTGGCCAGCCGCTCATCCAGTTCAACCGTGTTGGTCGGTATCAAAAACTTCCTCTCGACGCTGTCGGCCACTGCCTGGACCCCTGAAAATCTCACAAATACTATCTCGTTTGTCTGTGGCTGGACCCCGGGCTCCTTCAGCAGCTCAAAAAACAGCTCGGTCTTCCGCGTCCCCGGCTGCCCCATCAGCACGAGGCTCTTTCCATCCCGCACCACACTCATTCCCCTGATGGTATTTATTCCCAGATGTTCCTCTGAATCGATGACCACACCCAGCGCCAATTTCCTCAGCGATCCATAGTTATCGGTATTGATCAGCAACCCGGTTCTTGTCTCTGGATGATAATAGGCTCGCGGCTCTCTTCCCGGCACATTATCCACGGCATAAATCACCGCCTGCGGCTCCAACCCGGCTTCCAGCTGTCCTGGATACCAGTTCTCCACCCAGAAATTATACAGATGCCCGACATTGGTTCGCAGCTGAACAATTATCCCGTTGATATTAGCATTCCACTCATAATAATTTTCATACCCGAGATGACTCTCGATTTCAGTGACAAGAGCATCCCTCACCTTCAGCTCGCCCACCACCTCCACCGGCACCGGCTTTCTGACCTTTGTGACATAATTCTGAAGGTAAACCTTCTTAACTTTTTTGGCTGTCTTCAGTCTTCCAACTGCCTCCGCCATTCTCTCCAGCCCTTTTTCGAGATTCTCCATCGAAGTGGCATAAGAGATCCGGATATAATCATCCGCTCCGAAAGCATCGCCCGGCACAATGGCTATCCTGGCTTCCTTCAAAAGGTAGTAAGCCAGGCCATAAGAATTCCTGATCTGTATCCCGCCAGCCTCTTTTCCGTATAATGACCTGACATTCGGAAAGACATAAAAAGCTCCCTGCGGCTTAAAGCAGCTAATCCCGGTCATCTGCTGAAGTTTCATCAGCACATAATTTCGCCTTCTCTGGAACTCGGCCACCATCCGATTGACCTCCGTCTGCGGCCCGATCAGGGCTTCAACGCTGGCCTTCTGCGAAATAGAACAGGCATTAGAAGTGGTATGACTCTGCACCTTCGACATGGCACTGATGATCTCCGCCGGTCCGACGGCAAAACCAATTCTCCAGCCGGTCATCGAGTAGGTCTTAGACACACCGGTAATAATGATAGTTTTTTTCTTGATATCTTCACCCAGAGCGGCAAAGCTGACAAATTTAAAATCATCATAGACCAGCCGACTGTAGATCTCATCGGCGATGACATAAATGTCTTCTTTCCTCACCACCTCAGCCAGTGCTTCCAGCTGCTCCCGGCTATAAGCTGCTCCGGTCGGATTGCAGGGGTTATTCAGGATAATGGCCCTGGTCGAAGGTGAAATGGCCTCCCTCAGCTTCTCCGGCGTGAGCAAAAAGCCATCTTCTTCTCTCGTCTCGACAATGACCGGCTTACCTCCAACCAGGCTGACCCCTTCCGGATAAGTTACCCAGTAAGGCGCCGGTATAATCACTTCGTCGCCCTCATTGACGATGGCTTCAATCAAGTTGAACAATGAATTCTTAGCCCCACTCGACACGAGCACTTCCGACGGCTTGTATTCCAGCCCATAATCTTCCTTCAACCTCTGGCCAACAGCCTTTTTCAGCTCGGGAATGCCGTCATTTTCAGTATATTTGGTGAAGTTCTGTTCAATAGCTTTGATGCCTGCTCGTTTGATATTGTCTGGTGTAGGGAAATCCGGCTCGCCAACGCTAAAATCAATTACGTCCAGCCCTTCAGCCTTCATGGCCTTGGCCTTGGCAGAGATTTTCAGCGTCGGCGAAGCGCCTATTTTTGTGGCTCTTTCTGAGATACTCATGGCCATCCTGCTTCAGATAGTCTTATTTTTTCTCAGGTGTTTGACCCTGAGTTTGACCTGGTTCTGATTTAGCTTTCTCTTTAGCTTC
Source organism: Acidobacteriota bacterium (assembly GCA_029571905.1). GTDB lineage: Bacteria > Acidobacteriota > Aminicenantia > Aminicenantales > Saccharicenantaceae > Saccharicenans. The sequence goes on from JAKPXU010000170.1 coordinate 2,023, forward strand.
AGACTTCGGGCTGAATTTATTCTTTAAATACTCGCTGAGATCAGCTCCGGTTAAAGCCTTTAGCACTTCTGGCATCTGGGCGATAATCTCTGTAATCTGTCCGGTAATCTGACTGGCGCCTGTCCCTTTATCGCCGCCGACCAGCACGATCTTCTCCACCTTGGATAAAGGCTCGGCCACCGCTTTGGCCAGTTCTGGCAGCACCTTAATAAAGCTTTCCAGGAGAGCCGCCTCATTATATTTTTCCCAGGC
>JAKPXU010000176.1 GCA_029571905.1 Acidobacteriota bacterium
CTGGTTGCCGGTGAAAGAAGGCCAGTACACCATCGTCGTTAAAGTTTCAGATAAAAAGCTGACGGGACAAGCTGAGTTGAGATATAATATCACTCGAATTTTAAAATAGATCCGGATAGAAAGGAACTCAAGATGACAAGAGAGGAAGCTCTGGAGCTATTACAACAGCATCTTCATCAGCCGAACCTCGTCAAGCATTGCCTCGCCGTTGAGCAATGCATGAGGGCTCTGGCCAGAAGACTGGGCGGGAATGAAGACACCTGGGGTCTGGCCGGTCTGCTCCATGACCTTGATTATGAAGTGACCGAAAAGAGTCCGGAACTTCATACCAGAGAGACAGTCAAAATTCTGGCTCAGTATAATTTGCCGGCAGAAGTCCTTCAGGCGATTCAGGCTCATGCCGGACAGGTACCGTGTCAATCGGCTATGGATTGGTCTATCTATGCGGCTGATCCAACGACTGGCTTGGTCATTGCTGCCGCCCTGATGCACCCCTCTAAGAAGCTGAAGGCGGTTGACCTCGAATTTTTAAAGCGACGTTTCAAGGAAAAAGGCTTTGCTCGCGGCGCCAGGAGGGAAGAAATAGAAAAGTGTGCCAATCTGGGCCTGACCCTGGATGAATTTCTTGGTATCTGCCTGGAGGCTATGCAGGCTATTGACCAGGAGCTGGGTTTAGCCTGATAGCCTTTAAGATTAAAGGCAAAAGATAAAGACGATAGATATTCGCTTTCAATTTTGGTGACTGGAGGAAAGATGGATCCAATCATCAGTCTGAATTTGATCGATTACCTCATTCTGGCTGCTTATGTGGCTATAACCATTGTTGTCGGTTATGCTCTGAAAAAATATATGAAGACCAGTGAGGATTTTTTCCTCTCCGGACGATCATTACCTAGCTGGATAACCAGTTTGGCTTTTCTCTCAGCCAACCTGGGTGCCCTGGAAGTGATCGGGATGGTGGCCAATTCCGCCAAATATGGCATTTTAACCGTCCACTTTTACTGGATCGGGGCCATACCGGCCATGGTTTTCCTGGGCATCTTTATGATGCCCTTTTATTACAACACCAAGGTCAGAAGTGTCCCTGAATATCTGAAGCTCAGATATAACGAAGCCACCCGCGGACTCAATGCCTTTTCTTTTGCCATCATGACTCTCCTGATGAGCGGCATCAGCATGTACGCCATGGCTTTGATTTTCAGGATGATGCTTGGCTGGTCATTAACTTCCAGCATTCTCCTCTCAGCAGGTGTGGTCTTAATTTATGTTTTCTTCGGTGGGCTGTCTTCTTCTATTTACAACGAGGTGATTCAATTCTTTCTCATCTGGTTAGGACTGCTGCCTGTCGTCTATGTTGGCCTTAAAGCGGTTGGTGGATTCTCGGGCCTGGCAGCTAAACTGCCAGATACCTTTCTTCATGCCTGGAAGAACATGGGCAGCGCGGCGGCTAATCCGATGGGAGTTGATTGGATGGGAGTGGTTCTGGGTCTCGGCTTTGTTCTATCCTTTGGTTACTGGACAACGGATTTTCTGGTTGTGCAGAGGACGCTGGCTTCAGAAAATATATCAGCAGCCCGCCGGACACCAATCATGGCGGCTTTCCCCAAAATGCTGGTCCCGTTGATTGTGGTGGTGCCCGGGCTGTTAGCTGTGGCTATCCTGCCGGAATACTCGCTCGCCCTGCCGGGATCAGCTACTCCTGATTATAATTCGGCTTTAATACTTTTGTTGGCCCACTATCTACCCAACGGTGTTCTGGGGCTGGCTATTACCGGTCTTTTAGCCAGTTTTATGTCAGGCATGGCGGGCAATGTCACCGCTTTTAATACTGTCTGGACTTATGATATTTACGGCACCTACATCAAGAAGAACATGCCTGATGAACATTATCTGATGATGGGCAAACTGGCCACGATCTTTGGCGTTTTGTTCAGCATTGGCACTGCCTATATTGTCCAGTCGTTTCCCAATTTGATGGATTATATGCAGCTCATATTTTCCTTTTTCAATGCGCCGCTTTTTGCTACTTTCCTCTTAGGTATGTTCTGGAAAAAAGCCACCCCCTGGGGCGGATTTTTCGGTCTGCTGTCGGGAATCGTGGCAGCTGCCGGTCATTACCTGCTTTATAAGCTAAATGTCATCCATTACTCGAGTGAAATGGCGGCTAACTTTTTCCAGGCCTGGTGGGCCTGGCTGACCGATTTTGTCGTGACGATTGTGGTCAGCTTCTTTACCAGGAAGAAGGCTGAATCGGAGTTGAAGGGCCTGGTTTACAGTCTGACGCCCAGGACGAAAGGCTCGGAGATGTTCTGGCGCCGGCCTGAGATCTGGGGTTCAATTGCCCTGGTGGTAATGGTGATTTTGAATATAATATTCTGGTAATTTACATTGGATAAAATGGCTGAGAAAAGGGAGTGATAGCATGCCGGAAAAAAAGAGCAGGTCCCATTTTTTTGATTTGAAAATTCCTCTGGGCAGCCTTTTAAGTTTTTACGGTTTAATTCTCTTGCTTTATGGACTTTTCGGGCCGCGCCATATCTATGAAAAATCTCTTGGCCTCAATGTCAATTTAATCTGGGGAGCAGTTATTATGGTGGTCGGGGCCTTATTTCTGGGTTTTGCTCATTTCCGCCGGAGGGACTCTAGTTAGTCCGGACTCACCTGAAAAGCCGGCTGATTTTCATTTTTTGGCAGGAGCGAAAGTGAAAAGAGGCAAGCTGTCCAAACTTTTTCTTCTTACGGCCATTATCTCTATTATTTGCCTGATAGCAGCCTGGCCGGTGGCCAGCGGTCTGGAGTCAAAATATCTCAGGGGGAGACAGAAGGTGACCGAGCACGAATCTCTCGATAAATACCTTTCCGGTCTGGTTTCTAAGGATGAACCGGGCCTGGCGGCGGCGGTCATAAAAAACGGCCAGCCGGCCATGATTTATTCGGCAGGAGTGACTGACATTAAGACCCTACAGCCAATTACTGCTAAAACCAACTTTCGCCTGGCTTCAGTGACGAAACAGTTTACAGCCTGTGCGGTTATGCTTTTAGCCAGAGATGGGCGCCTCCATTATGATCAAGGCTTAAAGGATTATTTTCCTGATTTCCCGGCT
>JAKPXU010000178.1 GCA_029571905.1 Acidobacteriota bacterium
CTGCATCACTCCCAATCCAAGTCTGTGGGGTTTCGATGTCAGAGAAACCGGTCAATTTCTGCCAATGGTCTCTAAAAGAATGATAGACCTCATGCCCAGACTGAAAAACATTAGAGTCAGACGAACCTGGCGCGGCTTATATCCCATGACTCCGGACGGTTTTCCTATTGTTGGTTGGACCAGAGAAGTCGATGGCTTCTTACTGGCAGCCGGGATGTGCGGGCAGGGTTTTATGCTGGGGCCCGGTCTGGCTGAACTCTTAACCAGAATTGTTGCTCGCCAACCTCAACCAGCTGATGAAGAAATCCTTTCTTATCTTTCGCCTTATCGCTCTTTTGTCAGTGAAGAAAAATTAAAATAAACAAGCCTATTTTTTCAGGTAATTAAACAACAATTCCAATCCTGGCAGGACGGCCAGCTCGCACTCGGCTACCGGTTTTCTGGCTTCTTCTAAGAGTTTTTGTTTAGCTTGAAGCCAGGTCTGATCAAATCGTTGACCATTCATGATGAGTTTCAGTGCTTCCAGTCCGGCCCGAGAAACCGAGGCCAGATTTTCTGACAGCGGCATTATTTCCTTAAGAACAGGTGAGAAGGTGGCTGCGGCCACTAATTCCTGGTGATTGGCCTGCCAGAGTTGTAGCTTGCTTTTTATCTCTTCGGCCTGTCTTCGATCCCGACTACTAATAAACTTTTCGATTAGCCTTTTAAAGTCTCGAGCCTGAAAGGATTCTGAATAGCAGGCGTCGACAAAACGGGTTAAGGGCGCGAGCGAACTATAGGGCTTGCCCTGGCTGTGACGACTATAGCCTTTAATCGGTTCAGACACTGCCGCCAGAACTTCCAGACTTTTAATCTGATCAGATTGGACCAGACGGCGTAGCATCATCAGTTGATTTTTCAGGTGATTGACTCCATTTTCTTCCAGCGTCAGGCTGACTGCTTTTAAACGTCTATACATATCATCGACATCCCTGATCTCTGGTGGTGACCATAATCTTTCAGCGATAACTGCGGTTCGAGGCCAGATTCTCGAATCGACTGTCTCAGCACTGACCAACTCCGCCCACATAGTGGCTTCACCTCCCAACACCAACTTCCTTTCTTCGGCAGTTAGCGGAGAATCAATCGGAATGGGATCGTTTAGATAATGCTTTTCAGCGCTCCCCATAAGGTCGATATAATAGCCATTCGATAAAAGGCATTGATAACCCTTCCTGACTGCATCGACCAGTGCCTGTTGTCCGCGCCAGGATTGAATGACGACATCCTGGGGTAAGCCTGGCTGATAAATTTCATCCCAGCCGACCATCTTCTTCTGATATTTAGCCAGTATCTTGAGCAGGCGGCGGTTAAAATAGGCCTGTAAGGCAGGCTCGTCTGGAATATTGTTTTTCTTCATAAATTTCTGGATTTCAGGATTTTCTTTCCAGTGCTTGGGGTCAACTTCATCTCCACCAAGATGAAAGTAAGGATCGGGAAAAAGAGCAGTCATTTCCTTTAAAAAGCGGTCAAGAAATTTATAAGTTTTTTCCAGTGTTGGGTTAAAGACAGGCAGCATAACACCAAATTTTCTTTCGATCTGATATGGACCAGGGGCACTGGCATATTCGGGATAAGCAACAAACCAGCTGGTTGAATGCCCTGGCAAATCAAATTCCGGAACAACCCTGATTCCCAGCTCAGAAGCCAGTTGAATTATCTCCTTAATTTCGGCCTGACTGTAATAACAGCCATCCGAACCAAGTTGATGAAGGCGGGGAAAAACTTTGCTTTCCACCCGAAAGCCCTGATCATCAGACAGATGCCAGTGAAGAACGTTGAGTTTAACAGCTGACATGGCCAGCAAGTTTCTTTTGATAACTTCAACGGGCATAAAATGCCGGCTGGAATCAATTAAAAGACCACGCCAGGTAAAACGAGGAAAGTCTTCCAGTCGCAAGCAAGGGAAGAAATATCCTTGCTCATCTGCCGACAAAAGCTGTAGCAAGGTTTCAAAGCCCCTCAGCAGGCCCAGGTCCGTCTTAGCTTTCAATTCAATCTTTCCAGGATAAATTTCAAGCTGGTATGATTCATCCTCACCAGGTACCAGCTGACCGGGTCTTTCAAAATAATAAAAAAGTTTGGTACTGTTGCTTATTTCCTGAGCGGCTAAGTAATCCTGCTCAAAAAATAGTCCTGTGCGGCCAGCCAGCCTGGACATAAAACGCGTACCGGCTCTAAAAACCCGGTGTCCTGGTTTGACCTCACCTCCCAGATAAAAGTTTTCAGCCAGACGAAATTGCCCCCCGGTTATCTCGGCTTTAACCGGCCAGGGCATTAGATTAAAGCTGGTGGATTTAAGTTCCTCTCCAGCCGCCGTCAGGTGAAAATAAAAAAAGGCAATGATTACGAAAAATAGCAGCAGAGGTCGAATTCCTACCCTCAGTGTATAATGACCGGCTAAAGAAACTTTATTATTGTCACTTTTTCTAATAAGCATTAAACCTCTCCTTTTTTGTGACCTTGCGGCCAGGAAGTTTATAGAATCCGGCTATTTTTTCGGCTAGCCGCATCCATAAATTTCCATTCAAAGCTGATAGCTCATCCAGAGAATTAGCACTTGATAAATTATGTCCTGTTATCAGGTTTTCCCCCGGCGATTGGTAGAAATACCAAAGGGAACGTAGAGAGGACAAAAGCCAATCAAGCTGGTGATAAGCAAGATGGCAACCAGGACAACCAGAATATAAGCCAGGACTCCCCTGACCACTCCAGCCAGAACCAGAATGGCCAGAATGATAGCCAGGATTGTGCGGATAGTTCTGTCCATTGCCCCCATATTTTTTTTCATGATGCCCTCCTTATTTTTTTCCAGCGCTTTGACCCTTCCATTTTAAGCTATCTTTAAAATTTTAATCAACAATTGTTTCATACTTCACGGCCGGGATTATTCTCATTCCCGTACATATACATAAAAAGGAGTAGAAAATTTAAGCCAGACTTTTTATGCCTTTTTTTCTTCTTCCTTCTCTTCTTCCCCCTTTTTCTCCTCTCTCTCCACGACGATGGTTAAATTAGAGGCCAGAGCAGCTATCGCTCCGATAGCCGCCCATAGTGGAGCAATTAAGGTGCCGGCCAGACCGACAGTTAGAGGGATTTCCATAAAAGTCCGCCCATCATCTGTTTTAAAAATAATCCGATGGGCATTACCCTGTTTGATTATCTCCTTTATTTTTTCCAGAATTTCAGATCCTGAGACCTTAAATTCTTCAGTTCTTGTTCTTTTTTCCTCCATTTTTTCCTCCTTAATTTCTTTAGTTTTTTATCAGAATTTGATTTTTAATAAATCTCAACCAGCTGAAACTCCACCACCGCCACCACCGCCACCACCTCCGCTGCTGAAGCCCCCACCGCTTCCAGAAGAATAGTGAGCTGCTGACAGACTGGCCTGATTAATAGCCACTGCTGCCCTGTCAATAGACCTAATGGCCCTGGAAATTGAATTGATATCCGGCCGGGAAGCCGATAAAGCCAGATAGCCTCCCAGCCAGGCAGGTTTAACTGCCCGCTCGTCAGCTAGAATCTGGGGCATCATTTTAACCAGTTTTTTAGCCTGACCAAAGAGGATACCAAAAACAAGATACTGGTCCCAGAGTTTGTAGGCTTCTGCCGGGAGCTCTTTAAAATCAGAAAAATCTTTTAAAAACCTTTCCAGTGCCTCCCATAGTTCATTTTCCCTGGCCCAGTCTTTTCGTCTTCTTTTTAAGGTCGGTGAAAGCAGCCAAACCATAACGATCAAGACCGGAGAAAGGGTTAAAAAGGCCAGAGGTAAAGAGATCAATAAAAAGATCCGAGAAGCCCGCAGACTGGCCGGTTCAATAAAGCCCAGCTTCTTAGCTTCGGCAGTCAAACTTTTGGCCCAGCCCTCGAACCATTGAAGCTTAGAAGCAGAACCTTTTAGATAATCTACAAAATCTTCGAGCCTCAATTTTGTAGCTTTACTTATCTTTTCCTTTCCTGCCGCTCTGGCCAGCAGCTTGAGGACCTCTTGCTCAAACGTTTCGAGCTTTTCCTCCGCTTGAGGTTCTGTCTTAAAATTAAAAACCACCTGATTTTTTATTTTAGTGCCAAAAAGCCCTTTTTCTTCTATTTTCTCTTCAGCGATTTCATAATATCCTCGTCTGGCCAGATCAAAGATGGTAGCAGTCAAAGCTACTGGTTCAGGTTTACCTCCCTGTCTTCTCAAGACCTGAACCAGAGCTGGAGGCAAATTGGAAGGGATATCACGATAATATTCGGGAATGTCCTCAAACTGATAGTCCTCGCCCACTTTTTTCCAGAAATAAAAATAAAAAAGGAGCCAGATAAGCGGCCCAAGGACCTGCCAGCCAGCCCAGGCCAAACTCAGGCGATGAAAGGTCTCTTCCTGCTCTCGAGCGGCTGCTCTGGCCTGTCTGGCCTTCTCGATAGTTTCTTTAACCAGCTTTTCTTCCTGGTTCTTTATGATTTCGCGAGTAAGGCCACTAGCCGGAACTCCAGAAACCAGCCCAGCTGGCCAGATAACCCTGATTTCAAGAAACTGGTGTGCCGGAATAGATGTGGCCTGAAACTTAACAGTCTTCGCATCCAGTATGTCTGATTTCCCTGAGAGTGGACCGTGACCATAAACTAAAAGTTCTTCTGTTCGGTTAACAGCCTCTGGCAGATGAACCAGAATCTCAGCCCGCTCTGTAGGGCGATCAACCTCGCTGCCAATAATCTGCCAGTAAAGTTCGGAAATATCGGGATAATTGAGAATGGCACCTTTTATTCGGTAGGAGAGATGAAAGGTCCGGCGCTCATCGGTCGCCCGAAAGTACCAGCGGGCCTCAAATCTCTCACCACTGACTCTTGTTTCAGCCGGCAAAATCTGGCCGGTCTCATCTGCGACTTGAAAATCTAAAATTTCAATTTGGTTAGATACTGAAACTCCTTTTCTAGCCGCTAAAGGCAGCCAGAGAGACGCCCAGGAAAAATCGCCCTGGAATTCAAAGGTCAGGTACTCATCTACCAGAAAGGAACCATCTTTCTGGATAAAAAGGTCTGCTTTAAGGAGAGGAAAATAAAAATCTTTTTCCCTGGCTGGCAATAAACTAACAAGAAGAGCAACAGACAGAAAAATTGAAAAAGCAAAAACACATTTTCCCTTGTTTAGCCTTTTCTGCTTCATCCAATCGATCTCCGCCCCGGGCAGGTCATCTGCCTGTCTTTCCTTTTTTGAACGCAGAACTGGTAAGTTTATAACCAGGCGACTTTTCCCAGGATGGAATATTTAGCAGAATAAAAGGCTTAACGGTCAATTGTCCTCTTGTAAATATGCTCGAGGAGAAAAACCTTGCTCTGAGAATCAAGTTCAATGAATTCCAACCCCATTTCATAAACTTCGTCTTCAAATAGGCTCTTCACCCAGCGCACTTCAGCTAGACCAGAAATCAACTTTTTCGATTCAGATAGGGCAATTTCTATCTTCAGTTTCGTCTTGACTGGCAAAGGGGAATCAGTCATGATGCGCAACCCACCGACCGAGATGTCGCGGGAAAAAGAATAAAATGATTGCTTCTCCTGGCCGTCTTCTGACGTAACGTGCAAGACGACTTTGTTTTCCTCGTCCAGCCTTTTTTCCCGTCTTTTCTCCATGACCGAGCTAAGCACCTGCTTCCTCCTTTTGCTTAGCAATAACACAGCTCAAAAAAAAAAGCAAATACTTTCTTATCATCTGTAGATCTGGATCTGACCTTAATAATTTGACAAAAAACTCCAAAAAAAATATTCTGCTGTCTAATCATAATCTGGAAAGGAGTGGCCGCATGTCAGTTAAAACCAGCTTAAGTGCCATGATGTTTCTGGAATATGCTATCTGGGGCTCATGGGCACCTGTCCTTTCATCTTATCTGATTAATACTCTGCATTTTTCCGGGACTCAGGTTGGCTTGATTTATAGCCTGTTACCTCTGGCCACGATTATTGCCCCTTTTATCGGGGGGCAGCTGGCCGACCGCTATTTCCCGACCGAAAAAGTTATAGCCTGGCTTCAGATCGCTGGTGGGCTTATTCTCCTGCTCGGAGCCAGACTGACTTCCTTTGAGTCTCTGGCCTGGTTAATGCTGGTTTACTGCTTAATTTTTGCCCCAACCCTGGCTTTAACCAATTCGATCGCTTTTGCCAATTTGAAAGATCCAGAAAAAGACTTCGGCAAAATCAGAGTCTGGGGAACAATCGGCTGGATTGCTGCTGGCTGGGGACTGACTGGCTGGAGGTTACTTGGAGAGAAGGCGCCAAGCCTGGCTATTACAGGTGATACTTTATTTCTAGCTGGCATCTTTTCTATCATCATGGGATTGCAGGCTTTTTCACTACCTCATACTCCGCCCAGGAAAGAAGCCAGTCATCCCTACGCTTTTCTTGAAGCCTTAAAAATGCTAAAAGAACGAGATTTTTTAATTTTTTCAATAATTGCTTTTATCGTGGCGACTGAACTCCAATTTTATTATGTTCTGACTGCTCCCTTTCTGACCTCCCCCGTCATCGGTCTGACCGAAGCCCAGACGCCCCTGGTCATGACGATAGCTCAGTTGGCTGAAATGTTTGTCATGGGTTTGCTACTACCCTATTTCCTTCCTAAATATGGCATCAAAAGAACCATGATCATTGGAGTGCTAGCCTGGCCAATCCGCTATATAATTTTCATGATCGGACACCCTGCCTGGCTGGTGATTGCCTCGCTGGCTCTTCATGGCTTTTGCTATGTTTTCTTTTTTACTGCCTCTTTTATCTATGTTGACACGATTGCTCCCAAGGATATCAGGGCTTCTGCCCAGAGCTTGATTTCGGTCATCATTCTTGGTCTGGGAAATTTTGTTGGTAGCTTATTTTCTGGCTGGATTCAGAAAATATTCACTACCCCGGCTGGCACTAACTGGTCTAATGTCTTTATGATCCCGACGATAATTACGATAGTCTGTGCCATTGCTTTTGTCTTTACTTTCAGAGAGAAGAAAGTGGTTGAAAATTCAACTGTCACCGGGTAAATATAAATCAGGCAAAGGAGTCTGAAATGAAAATCAAGAAATCTAAATTGGGCATTGGCTTCGTAGGTGGAGGCTTTATTACCCGTTTTCACCTGAGATCCTGGGTAGGAGTCCGCGGAGCTGATGTCCTGGGTATTTTTGATCTTGATCAGAAAAAGGCAGCCGAAGCTGCCCAGCTGGCCAGAAAACTAAAAATTGGTCAGGCTAAGACCTACAGGTCAATCACCGAGATGGTGGCAGATCCAGCCATTGATGCTATCTGGATTTGTTCGCCTAATTTTACCAGGACCGAGGTTATGGAAGAAATAGCTGAGGCTGTTCTTAAAGGCAAGGGAGAATTGATCGGGGTCACCTGCGAGAAGCCACTGGGAAGAAATGTGAAGGAAGCGCGCCACCTGGTTGAGCTGGCCAAAAAAGCCAATTTGCTCGATGGCTATCTTGAAAACCAGCTTTTCGCTCCAGCCGTCAGGCGTGGAAAAGAAATCATCTGGGCCAGAGGGGCAAGTTTAACTGGCCGCCCTTATCTGGCCAGAGCAGCTGAGGAACATAGCGGCCCTCATAGTTCCTGGTTCTGGGAAGGAGAGCTGCAAGGAGGAGGAGTTCTGAATGACATGATGTGTCACTCGGTTGAAGAAGCCAGGTTTATGTTAACTCCGCCCGGAGCAAGCCGGGAAGAATTGACGCCGGTTAAGCTTTCAGCCTATGCTACTTGCCTTAAATGGCAATTGCCTGATTATGTCAAAAAATTAAAAATGACCAGCAGCGGCAGGCTAGATTATGAACATCGCCCGGCTGAAGATTTTGCCAGGTCAATTATTGAATACAAAGATAAAAGAGGCAACATTCTTGTCGTCGAAACGACTACTTCCTGGTGTTATGTTGGAGCCGGTCTGCGTCTCAGTCTGGAATTACTCGGTCCAGAATACTCGCTTCAATATAATACTCTCGATTCCGGATTAAAGGTCTTTTTCAGCCGCCAGGT
>JAKPXU010000186.1 GCA_029571905.1 Acidobacteriota bacterium
TTCTCAGAAATTTTGGCCCGGAGCAGGAAAAAATTGCTTTAAAAAAATATGGCGACCGGGTCAAACCAATTTTCCGCCGCCACCAGGAGCTTACTGAAAAAATAGATTTCTCTTTTAAAGATATTGTTCCACCACTTCCACCTGACCTTTTCCCTGTTTCCCTGCGTCAGGTAATTAATGACCGGTTATCCAGGCTGAAAAATCTCAGCTGGGAAGAAAGAGACCGGGCGGTGCGGGAGCTTCAGGTCGTTGAGGAGAGCGGTTTTGCTCCTTATTTTCTCGTTGTTTGTGATGTGGTGGAATTTGCCCGCCGCCAGGGCATTTACCACAATCTCCGTGGCTCGGGAGCTTCTTCCTATCTGGCCTATCTTCTGGGCATTTCCCGTCTTAACCCGGTGGAGTATGGCCTTTATTTTGAACGCTTTTTAAACCGCGGCCGGCCAGATCCACCTGACTTTGACCTTGACTTTGACTCGAGCCGCCGGGATGAAATCCTGGAGTATGTGATCAAACGTTACGGGACAGGAGAAACCGGTGCAGCTTATGTCTGCAGCCTGAAGAATTACCGGGCGCGCTCAGCCCTTTATGAAACTGCCCGGGCTTTTGGCGTTTCGCCGGAAGAAGCCAGGACAATGAGCAAGCGGGTGCCAATGTTCGCTGAGCCTGATTATTTGCGGCAGATGCCGCCTCAGGCCGGTTGCCTGGACATCTGGAGACTGGCTTCTGAGCTAACCGGTGTTTTCGCCGAGATTTCCCTCCATGTCGGAGGTGTAATTTTGACTCCCGCGCCAGTTGACCGCTACCTGCCGCTTGAAAAATCAGCCAAAGGACTCCTCATGTGCCATTATGACCGGGACACGGTGGAAGAACTCCAGCTTATTAAGCTTGACCTTCTTTCTACCCGCGGGCTGACGGCTATAGCCGAGACCAGAAAAGCTCTTCATCTTGAGCATCTCCCGCCTGCTGACCGTCAAACCTTTGCTCTTCTCCGGGAAGCGAAGACAATTGGCTGCTTTCAGGTGGAAAGTCCGGCCATGATGAACCTTCTCCGCCGGATGAAGCCGGAAAACCTGGGCGATTTAATCCATGCTCTGGCTTTAATCAGGCCGGGCCCGACTGAAAGCGGGATGAAAGAAGCCTTTCTCAGACGCCGCGAGGGCAGAGCTTCTTCTCCAGACCCGTTGCTGGCTAAGATTCTTCCTGAAACCGGCGGCCTGATGTTTTATGAAGAACAGGTAATGCAGGTAGCAGAAAGGGTGGCTGGTTTCCCGCCAGAAGAAGGAGAGCTCCTGCGCCGTCAGCTGAAAAAGCGCCGGGTGGATGAGGCTTTGCGCCGGAAATTCTTTGACCGGGCTGTAAGTCGTGGCTATGCTCAGGCTGAGATTCAGGACCTGTGGCAGAAGATGGAAAAATTTTCAGCCTATTCTTTTAACCGGGCTCATAGCGCCTCTTATGCTCTGATGGCTTATGAGGCGGTTTATCTTAAAGCTCATTACCCTCTGGTCTATATGGTGGCGGTGCTTAATGCCGGCGGCGGCTATTATCAGCTTCCGGAATACATTGAGGAAGCTAAAAGGCTGGGCTTAACCATCCTCGGCCCGGATGTCAACCGCAGCGGTTATCACTTTGAGGTCGAAGGGAAGGCGATTAGAGTTGGCCTTGGTTCCATCAAAAATCTAACCACCAGAAGCCTGGAAAAAATCATCAATGAGCGAGAGAGAGATGGCGTCTATTTGTCGGTGGAAGATTTCCTGGGGCGGGTAAAACCAGGTCAGAGCGACCT
>JAKPXU010000195.1 GCA_029571905.1 Acidobacteriota bacterium
TTTGAGACTACCGGCCAGGTAAATGGCTTTCTCTGGATTGAGGCTACCGAACAGGAATTTGCTGATAGCTTCGTCAATGATTATGGGGTGGTCATCACCTCCAATAGCTGTCCTTCCCGAGAGGTGCGTGAAGATTTCACCGCCGGCGGAATCGGTTACATGTTGCGAAGAATTGTGGCCGAAAAAGCCCGCAGCGCTCGTGAAGCGGTCAAGCTGGCCGGAGAATTAATTGAGAAATATGGCTACCGCAGTTCAGGTCGGACTTATTCCATTGCCGATAAAAATGAAGCCTGGATGCTGGCCGTCATCAAGGGGCGACACTGGTTGGCTCAAAGAGTACCTGACACTGAAGTAGCTGTCATTCCTAATTTTTACACCATAAGGCAGATTCGTCTTGATGATCCGGAGAACTTCCTGGGCAGCCCTGACCTGATTGCCTATGCTCGGGAAAACGGCTGGTATGATGAAAAAAAAGATGGTCCTTTCGATTTTAAAAAAGTCTTCAACCGGCCGTCCAAACGGGAACCTGTCTTTGATGGCAACACGCTGAGAATGTGGCGCGGCCTGACTCTCCTCAGCGGGCAAAAATGGGAGATAACCGGCGATTTTCCCTTTTCTTTCGAGCCGGCCAGCAAAATCACAGTGGAGAAGCTGATGGCTGTTCTGCGCGATCATTATGAGGGAACAGAATATGATGCTACCGACGGCTATAAGCTGGGCAGCCCTAATAAAACCAAATTCAGGACAATTTGTACCGCCTCAACCATTAATTCTTTTGTAGCCTGTTTAAACGAGCAGAAGCCAGAACCCATCTCCGCTTTAACCTGGCTGGCTTTTGGTCAGCCTGATACGACAATTTATCTCCCCGTTTATTCCGGGCTGGAAACCCTTCCCCCCGGAGCTGGTTTTGGCCCGAATTACCATGATTACGAACTTCTTTATGAGCAGCATTTTAACCCGGTCGAGATCAAAGCAGCCAGTCACCAGCTCCTTTCCACCCGTGTGCAGCAATTTGAAAATCTGGTTGAGACCAACTATGGTCAGATGATCGAGTCGGTTAGAAAAAACCTCAGGCCAATTGAAGAAGAATATTTGAAGACGAGCCGGGAATTGGAAAGCAGGTTGTCTGCTCTCCATACCCAGGACAAAAAAGCAGCTCAAAAACTGCTCGCTGATTATGAACTGGATATTTTCAAACAAATTATCGGTGTCTATGATAAGCTTCTTAAAGAAAATAGACCCGTGGTTACCGCCCTGGCTCTGGAACCTTAATTCCAGGGAATGAAGATTAAATTCATTCCTGGCCGCTTTTCTATGGATCTTTTCTGCTCAGAGTTTATCTGACATAAATTTCATCAACGAGCAGCCAGGCCTTTTGACCGGCCCGCCGGTAGCCAGAAGGTACAGTTCCGATATTGGTAGCGGTCAGCCTGATAAACCTGGCCTCGCGACCTTTCAGGCTGAAGGCCAGATTCCTGACCGCTGTTTCGCCTTTTTTGCCTGCTTCCGGTTGTGATAATTTTTGATCGATTACAGTTTCAAACTTTTTTCCATCCAGAGACAGCTCAATTTTAACGGCGGCTGGTAGAAAGATCCCTGCATTGTTATCTTCTAATAGGCTGAGTTCCAGTTCATAGACATCTTTCTTGTCCCCCAGATCAAGCACTACCTGCAGGTCATCACCCTCAAAACCCTGCCAGTTTTCATCAGAAGCCTCTGGCCTGGCCCTGACCAGATCAATTAATGTCTTTTCCTCACCAGCACCAATTCTATTTTTGGCCGGTGGATTGAAGTAGATAACCTCAGCTATGGGCAACGACTGACTGTAATAAGCAGTAGCTACTACACTTGGTAATCTCACCGGATGAAAAGCTCGGGCTTTGAGAATTTTATTACCGCTTATGAGAAGCTCTTCTGTATAAAGCGGAGATTTTACAGTTGGTTCGCTACCGTCCAGCGTATAGTAAATTTCAGTCCCGTCCAGAGGAACAGTTATCGAGACCGAAGCTGGCTGGGCCGGGCTGACATGAGCTGTGGCTGGCTTGATGACCGGCTCAGGCACCACCGCCCATCTTTCATAATCTTCTTGTTTCCGATCCAGGCGATCAAACAGATTTTGGGCAGGCTTCGGTTCTCTGTGATCATTTAAAGCAACTGTTAAAGCCAGGATTTTTATTGAGTTGTTTCTCGGCAGTACAATTTCCTTAGCCCCCAGCGGCAGCTCAATTTGATATTTAAAGATATAACCGTAGATATAAGGTTCATTGCCTTCTTTGCCGCTCATCGGTCGGTGAAGATGAGTAGTGAATAAGGCTACTTCATCCTGGCGAATATAACCAGGAGTGACACCGATATAAGTAAATCGATCCTGATCAAAATCAATACTGGCGGCCGGTCCTTCTGCCCAGAGCCGGTTATCCCATTGGCCGATGAAACCAGACCAGTAGCCAACTGGTATTTCCACCTCTTTCTGGCCGAGCTTGAAGACTCCTTTCTGGTTTTCTTCAGAGGCTGCCGCCAGCATATAAAGGTAATTGAAATTTCCCTCAGGCAAACTGATAACCTGACCCTCACAGGTCAAAGCATTTTTTGCTCCGTCAAATTTCGGACCGAGCTTAAAACCCATCCGACCAGCCTGAATTGAATCAGGCATTAACTCAGCGGGGAGACTCCAACCGTCAGCTCCAAAGGCCCCATCAGACCGGTTGTGATCAAAGCTCATGACATCAAGATTATAAGGGAGATCAACTGGTTTGAAGACTGGCTTGACCAGCTGCTGACCAGGAGAATTTATTTCTACGGCCAGGGTTTTCAAACCATAAGCCTCAAGATCAAAGGTCACATTATTAGCTTTAAATTGAACCTCAGCTAATCTGTCCTCGACTCCATTGACCTCTCTGGCTGATTTAATGGCCGAGGGAAAGGTCAGGCTGGCTTTTTTTACCGATTGTCCTCTGGTTTCCACCAGGCGAATGATGATCTCTTCTGAATTTTCAGCCTTTTTGACCGCCAGAACTCTGACTCCCTCTGGTTCAACGGTGAGGAAGCTAAATATTTTACCGAGTGGTCCGGGATGAGCCTGCGTCTCAAAAGCAATTAAAGGCTGATTTAGCCTCAAAGCCTGCTCGACTGTTCGGCCCTGACGCCAGTCCCCTTGGTGACCATAAAGGGCATAAAGAATCTCATGACGGCCAAAATCCTGGGTAGCCTGTTCTTTGGGCCAGCTTCTGACACCCGGAGTATAGAGAAGAGTCAGTCGGAGGATATTGTCTGCCGGTTTATCTGACCCATATTTACAATCTTCCAGAACCGAGACACCATAGGAACCATTTTTATCAGTCAGGTCAAACCACAGATGGGACGGAACTTCAAATTTTTTTGGATCGTTGTTGCTTCTTTCCAGAGTGCCTACCTCCCAATTATAAGTAGCCACCGGATTAGCCACGGTCAGAGGCAAAACTGCCTTGAGAGACGATTCGGCTGTAGCCCAATCAATTTGATTGTCCCACTCTACCCGCTCACCAGCTTCGCCGGCTGACAATCTGATCGTCTGGACAAACTTTGAATGTCTTGACTCCCGCTCAATCCTGATCGCAATCCGAGCGGGCCCGTTTTCCAGCACGGTTATTTCGGCCGGACCTTCGACATACCCGACCGGAGGTTTCATTCTATCTTCCCAGTCCATATTCCAGGCAGGCCATTGCTGTGGTTTCTCATGGTGAAAAGATAAACGCGCTGGAGAGGCCAGCAATTCCTTCTTTGCCTTTTTATCATAAAGGCTGGAAACGTCTCCATCACGGTTAATCTTAACCACATAGCGCAGGTTTTCCAGACTGGTTTTACCTACCTTGAGACCGGTACTCAACCGACAGGGTTCGGCCGAAGGTCTGACATCATAGACACTGTAGCCAAGAGAAGGAACTCTGGCCAAAAAGATGATCTTAACCCTGTTTTTATTAATTTCTTTTATCTGGGAAGGAGTTTCCTGACCGTCGGGACCAAAAACCCGACAGCTGGTCACCGCCTCAGGAAATTCTATTTCAGCTTCGACTATGTCTTCCCGGTTAAAGGCAAGTGGATTATATATGGCCAGAGGCCGACCGCTTACCCTGGTATCAAGGCCATCAATCACCGCCCCGGCCGAACTTTTCAGTACCTGCTCAAATTGATTGGCAGCCAGGACTTCATCATTCCAGGAAAACTCGTAGGCCCGAGGAATGCTTGTCCCGGGAAGTATATCATGAAACTGAGCTCCGAGAACCAGCCGCCAGGCTTCATTCAGCCTGGCCCGATCATAGCTGATTCCACCTGACCAGTCGCTAATAACGGCTGCTGCTTCAGCCGAGTAAGCCAGAAATTCATTTTTCCTGTTCCAACGCTTCATAGCTGCCTGGGAAGTGATCGAGCCAGCGGAGTGGTTGGTCAGCAAGAATTCTCCCTGATAAACGGGTAATTTTTTCTTCTGGTCAGGAGTGATGGCCACAAACAACTCCTCAGCCTTAGAAGAAGCTATTTTTATCTCGCTTTCCCGGCTGCTGGCCAGGCTTTTTCCCAGATTAATAACTGAAATTTCATCCGGTGCTCCACCCACGTCTCCTGTCCCATAATACATATAATCGGCATACACGCCATATTTCTGGCCATTTTCTTTCACCCGGTTCATCCAGGTTTCATTGCGGGTTAAATCCCCGGTTATTTTACTGACATAATCACCCGGATTCAGGGCGGCAATGATCGACTGCCCATCAGGCCCGGCCCAGACGCCAAGATTAAAAGGAATGCCAACCGCTGACCCCCAGGAAAGTTTCTGAGTAGAAAAACCCTTCAGCCCACAGTGGGCCAGGATGGAAGGCAGTGAAGCTGGAAAACCAAAACAATCAGGCAAAATATATTCCCGGCTGCTGAACCCGAATTCCCGGCGAAAATAATGAGTTCCATAGAGAATCTGCCTGATGATCGATTCGGCTGAAGGAGCCATCACATCATTTTCTTCCAGAGAAGAACCAGCTGGAAACCATCGCCCTTGGGCAACATAATCTTTAACTCTTTTATACTCTTCTGGATAATATTCGTTCATCAGGCGATAACGGTTGGCCCCACTGAAATTGAAAACATAATAAGGGTATTTCTCAAGGAGAGAAAAATTATCAACCATGGTGTTCCAGATATATTCCCTGATCGTCTTCTGGTAATCCCAGCGCCATTGTGTATCAAGGTGGGCATAGCCAACAGTAAATAGAATCTTCTGACGGCTTAGATCCGGCTTGTCCTGGGCCTGAGTCAGAACTGGAAAGGCTAGAGACAGGCTGACCAAAATTAAGACGATAAATAAAGCGGCAGGCTTTCTGCCCTTAAAAGTTTTAAGGCTGTGCATAGTAAACCTCTTTTAATTTTTTTAAAAATTCCCTCTTCTCAATTTAAATAAACGCCCGATCAGGCTGTCTTCAAGCTCAATCATAATATTCAAGACCAAGGTGGGTGATGAGCTCCTCGCCTTTCATATAGCGCAGTGTGTTTTTGAGTTTCATTAACTGGATGAACAGATCATGCTCTGGATAAAGCTCCGGAGCACACATCGGGCTTTTAAAATAAAATGACAGCCACTCCTGAACACCTCGAAAGCCTGCCCTCTGGGCCAGGTCAATAAACAGGGCCAGATCCAGAACAATGGGAGCAGCTAGAATGCTATCCCGGCAAAGAAAATCAATTTTAATCTGCATCGGATAACCCAGCCAGCCAAAGATATCGATATTATCCCAGCCCTCTTTATTATCACCTCGAGGAGGATAATAATTTATGCGGACCTTATGATAAAAATGGCCATAAAGCTCTGGATAAACCTCGGGCTGAAGTATATATTCCAGTGAACCCAGCTTGCTTTCTTCCTTGGTTTTAAAAGACTCAGGATCGTCCAGGACCTCGCCATCCCGGTTACCCAAAATGTTGGTTGAAAACCAACCGTCCAGACCGATCATCCTCGCTTTGAGACCCGGGGCAATAATGGTCTTCATTAGAGTCTGACCTGTTTTGTAGTCTTTCCCGGCTATCGGTAGATTATGCTTCTTGGCCAGTTCAATCATGGCTGGAATATCAACCGTTAGATTAGGTGCTCCGTTAACAAAAGGCACTCCGGATTGCAGGGCAGCGTAGGCGTAAATCATGCTGGGAGCAATAGCCGGGTGATTTTCTTTCATAGCTTTTTCTAAGGATTCGATCGTCTGATGGACAGGATCAGGCTTCATAAAAATCTCGGTCGAAGCACACCAGATCATGACCAGGCGGTTGACCTGGTTTTCTTCTCTGAATCTTTTGATATCATCCATCAGCTGCAGGGCGAGATCATACTTGGTCGCACCGTCTTTCTTGTTAGGCCCGTCCAGTTTTTTAACATAATTCCGGTCGAAAACAGCCGGCATGGGTTTGATCTTTTCCAGCTCTTCCCTAACCGGATCAAGGTGTTCCTTTCTCAGAACGCCAGCCTTCAGGGCAGCTTCATAAGCATTATCAGGAAAAATATCCCAGGCACCGAAAACCAGATCATTAAGGTCAGCCAGTTCGACAAAATCTTTTATCCTGGGTACACGCTTCTCAGTTCTTTTACCCAGCCTGATTGTCCCCAGCTGCGTGAGTGAGCCAAAAGGCTGACCAAGCCCGTGGCGAACAAGCATGGTACCAGCGATAAAAGTCGTGGCCACCGCCCCCAGCCCAGGCATCAGAATGCCTAATTTGCCTTCTGGTTTTCTGATTTCAATTTTATCTTTCATATCTGTGTCCTCCAGGGAAAAATTTTAGGATAAAATAATACAAAAACCATATCACAGGCCGATTTTTTCTTCAACTCAAGAGCTGAGATAGTTCTCTGAATTCGACAGAAATCACTGATACTTATTCCTCTTCTGCTCGGCCTGATCAAGCTCTTTCAAAACAGTTTGGCCGCTTGATTGTGGGCAGTTGAAAGAGAAAAGGATGGGAAAAAACTATTAAACATCACCTTAAAAAATATTGATATTTAAAATCTGAACTCCTATAATCTCTACGCAATGGTTACCTACGAGAATAAGGGTTTTAGATTTCTACCTAAAAATTTGATTATTTTTACTTTAAAAATCTTTGACCGGTTGTCTCTCTTTTTTGTTGAGCTAAAAATTAATCCGAACCATCTCAGCCTGGTCGGATTGATAGCAGGGTTACTGGTTGGTCTTTTTTATGCCCTGGGCTACCCAGTCTGGGCTTTAGTTTTCCTGCTGATTTCTGGCATGATGGATATTCTCGATGGCAAGGTAGCCACTAACGGTAACAGGAAAACTCGCTTCGGAGCTGTTTTTGATTCCAGCCTGGATCGGTATTCGGAATTTGCCATGTATCTTGGCCTTGGCTTTTACTTCCGTCATCACTGGATTCTCTGGGTACTGGCTCTGGCATTTCTGGGGTCGACTATGGTCAGTTATACCAAGGCCAGAGCAGAAGGGCTCGGTCTCCAGTGTCAGCTGGGAATTATGCAGAGAGCCGAACGATTGGTTCTTTTAATCCTGGGGACAGTGGTCGGTCTGATCATTCAACGGTTTGATCAGACCATGATTATAACCATCATTATCCTTGCCCTGGCTTCCAATCTAACTGCAATTCAGAGAATAATATTTGTCTATCGCCAGGATCGTCAGGAAGGAAATAAATATTGATTTTATCTATTTGCCCTGTGAATCTTTTTCTTTTTTCTTGCGTTCAATCAGTTCTTTCCGCTTTCTGACCCAGCCTTTCTTTTCGACCTGGCGTGCTCGGGCGATGGCCAGGGCTTCAGGCGAAACATTATCAGTAATGGTCGAACCGGCGGCAATGTAGGCACCACGGCCTATTTTGACCGGTGCTACCAGTTCTGTACCCGAACCAACAAACGTCTCGCGCCCAATGGTGGTCTTATTCTTTTTTTCGCCATCATAATTGCAGGTTATGGTTCCGGCTCCGATATTCACTCTGTCTCCAACCTTAGCATCACCCAGATAACTCAGGTGCATGGCTTTTGACTCCTGGCCAAAAACCGTCTTTTTCATTTCGACAAAGTTACCCACCCGGCTGCCCCCCTTCAATCTGGTTTCTGGCCGCAGGCGAGAGAACGGCCCCACCTGAGCCATCTTTTCCAGGCGCGAACCTTCGATGACTGTTGAACTAAAAACCTTAACTCCGTCGCTGATCTGGCTGTCAATGATGTGGCTGTGCGGGTAAAGGCGGCAATGACTTCCGATTTTGGTCCGGCCTTCAATTATCACCCAGGGATAAATGATGCTTCCCCGACCAATCTGAACCTCGGGATCAATCCAGGTCTCTTCTGGTGACAAAAAAATCACTCCCCGCTCCTCGAGCTCGGCTACCTTTAATCTGTTCAAAATCGAGGCTGCCCGACTCCAGTCGGCTGGTCCCATTATGACGAGAAAATTTCCTTTTTCCTCGTCTCCAACCCAGTCAAAACCAAGGCCGTCATAATCTGGTTTCAAATAATCAGTCAGCCTGACCACATCTAATTCACCTGAAGGCTTAAAACTTTTTTCCAGCACCAGCTGACTGTCCTCTTCATCAAGATTAACCAC
>JAKPXU010000002.1 GCA_029571905.1 Acidobacteriota bacterium
CATTTCAAGTCCTTCAATGGAGTATTAGCCTTCATGGACTGGAATTGCTCAAACCATTGGAAACGCAGGGCTGGATCAGTGCTCTCAACTTTTTTTGGCTGAGGCGATTTTTGGGCCTCAGAGGCAACAAACATTGAAAGAATTAAAACGATACCCAGAGATAAAAACAAAACCTTAGATTTTTTCAAGTAGCCCTCCTTCTCACGATTTAATCATTAAATGAGATATTTTTAATATTTTATTTCTCAAAACTAACATTTTAATAATAACAGGTCAAGAGGAAATATAAAATTTATTTTGTGAATTTGGAAACGTGATAGAAAAAAGGCTTTGCCCCCTGAAATCCTGAAATAGGGTTAAAATCAAGAGACTTAATAGGTAGGTTCTACAGTCAGGTTTTGCCTGGCGGCAACTCAGATGAATTTACAATACTTGATAGAACCGTGAGATATATAATATATTTATTAACTTGACGTTTAGTTTCAGATCGGCTTAGACAATGGCAGGAGATATCAAAAATGAGAATTAAGACTTCAGTTCTTTTTACAATTATTATCCTGATCGGCTGCACTTCTCTTCAAGCCGGTGTCATCTTAAAGGGACGAGTGATTAGCTCAACCGGGCTGCCTGTCAGTCAGGCGCAAGTGACCCTGGAAAATCTCGCCCAGCCAGTTATCACTGATGAGCAAGGACTCTTCAGCCTTGAAATTCCGGTTGACCAAAAAAGAGTGAAAGTCAGGATTAAGCATCCCGATTATTTTGAGCAGGAATTTTCGATCGGCCAACCTCAAGCAGGAAAAGTCTATAATTTTTTTCTGACACCCTTCATAGCTCAGAAAGAAGAAGTGGTGGTCACCGCCACCCGTTTCCCGGAACCAATAACTTCTGTGCCGGCAGCCAGCTCTGTTTTGAGCCAGGTGACCATTGAAGAAAAGCTGCCTGCTCATGTGACCGACCTGGTTCAGGAAGCAACCGGGGTAACGGCCTTAGGGTCGGGTGGTTTTTCTATTGTCCCTTCCATCAGGGGCCTGGCCAGGAGAAGAATTCTCCTTTTAGTGGACGGGGCTCGTCTATCAAGTGACCGCCGGACAGGGCCGAATGCTTCTTTTCTTAATCCTGAAGACTTACAGAAGATAGAGGTCTTGCGCAGTCCCTCTTCTGTTTATTATGGTTCTGATGCTATTGGCGGGGTGATTAATTTTCTTACCTACACTCCTCCCGCAGAGGATCATTTCCGAGTTAAGGGCAACCTCAAATATGGAACAGTCAATGACGAAAAAGAAGTCAATCTGGCCTTTTCCGGGGCCAGTTCTGGATTTGGCTACTATCTTTCTGTAAGAAATGACCAAGCAGACAATTACCAGTCACCCTCAGGTGAAGTCCCCTACTCCTTTTTCAATCAGTCCAGCGTCTTTGGCAAGGTAATAAAATATTCAGACAAGCGAGAAATCAGCGCCAGTTTTCTTCTTGCCCGAGGGGGGGAGATCGGCAAAACAAATATTGGCAGCGATACCAAGCCCACCTGGTATCCGGCTGAAAATCAGAACATGTTTCAGTTAAACTGGAGAGAAAAATCATTCGGACCAAAAGCCCAGCTTAACTTTCATTTTTATGTTAATCCCAACTTTTTAGAAACCAGAAATTATAAATTAAGAGATTCAGTAAAGATTGAAGATGACTTTGCCCGGACTGAAAGTACCGATTTTGGCTTACAGTTAGCTCTGGAATATCATCCGTTAAGAGGGTTAAGATTGACAACCGGGGCCGACATCTATGGCCGGGATAACTGCCAGGCTTATAATCAGTATATATACCTGGACAACTCCGGCAATATTACAGAAACAATAGAAGAATATCCCTATTCTAATGGCCGCCGGACAGATTCCGGTTTTTTCCTGACCCTGGACTATTCGGGTCTGAAAAATCTGGATCTGACCGGTGGGGTCCGACTGGATTTTTTAAGCTCTAAGGCAGAAACCGGAGGAGAGACTCTTTCCACTAAAAAGGAGGTTGTAACCGGATTTCTGGCGGCTTCCTATAATTTGTTCCGGAATGTTAATGTTTTCGCTAACTATTCGCGGGCTTACCGCGCCCCTGATATCAACGAAAAATTCTATACCGGTATTACTGGGCGAGGTTTTATCATCGCTAATCCGGACCTGAAGAATGAATCCAGCCAAAACTTTGATGCTGGCATCAAAATTACCAATAGCCGCTTTTTCCTGGGAGCCTACGGCTTTATCTACGATATAGACAATCTGGTAGAAAGATATCTCATTGGCGAGCAGCTCTACACCTATGGCAACGTAGACAAGGGGAGAATAAAGGGACTGGAATTAGAATGGGAATACTTTCCAGTATCGCGCTTTTCGTTGTTCGGAAATTATTACCTTTATGACGGGAAAAGTAAAACCACCGATAATCCACTTAATGACATCCCAGCTCAAAGGCTTATCCTGGGTGGGAGGCTCTGGTTAAATCAGTTCAGTCTGGAAATTAATGGGATTCTACAAGACGAGAAGGACAATCCCGGCCCATCAGAAATGGCCATACCCAGCTACGGTTTGCTAAACCTGAAAGCCAGCTACAGAATAAATCGGTCGATTAAAATCTATCTGCAGGTGAGAAATCTTTTAGACAAATATTATCTGGCCCGGCCCGACCCAGAATCAAGAGAAGAACCAGGACGCAATTTTCTTATGGGCTTAAGTTTTACTTACTAAATTGGGATTATTCGGGAAAAGTTTAGCCTGAGCCAGAGATGGTCTAGTAGTTGAGTTGAGGTGCTCCCCATAGCTTGGACACGAAGAGACTTTATTTAAGGTGCATTTTTGACCTGGCTAATTTTATAGGAATTTCGTTTTCGGCTAATACACTTGTTACGCCGTTGAGCCAGATGTTGGAGAGCAGTGGAAGGATCTATTTTACTTCGGGCAGCTTACCTGCTTCACCAGGAGCTACGGCCTAAAGGAGTGACACTTCTTCTTCTCTGGGCAGAGTATAAGTCACGATATCCAGAGGGGGTTCAGTCTAGCCGATTTTGTGAGCTTTATCGCCGGTGGGCTCGGGGGTTAGAGCTTTCGATGCGTCAGGAGCATAAGGCTGGGGAGAAGTGTTTGTAGACTACTAAGGGATCTTTTCAAGATCCAGACGATCAAGAAGATGGCCTACGGTGTCCGCAACCGTCAGAACTTCAAGATCGCGATTTGTTTCCATTGCAGCGGCTTAGACCTTTATCCTGTTACCCGTTAAAATGTCTGATGAACCAAAAAAGAGAAAAATGGTGAAAATCTAGGGTGTCCCCATTTCTTTAAGCAGGACAATAAAATAAATGTTGCCTTTTAAAGCTTTTAAGTCAGGTGCATCTTTCACAGCCTCTTGTAAGCCAGAAGTCATTCCTGCATAAAATTGTTCCTTTGTATTCCAGGTCCACTCCGAATTCACAACTTTTTTTAATTCAGCTCCTGTCTTTATTTTAAGATCCAGTCCAAGAACCAGATGTTCTGAATCGATCACTTGTTTGAGTTCAATCGAGACTAACAGTTTCTTTTCCCCTTCCAGTTCAATTTCCCGGGAAATGACTCTGCTTTTTTTTAAATCAAAAAGAAGGTCACCTTCCTCCGACAGACACTTTAGGCTCACTTCTGAACCCAGTAGATTTTCTGGTAATCTGGTTCGCAAAAAGTCAGAGATTCTTTTAGTATCAGTCCTCAAGACCGGGGAATTAAAGACCATTCCTCCATCAGGAAATTGATTAGATAAATCTGCTCCCCTTATAATGGTATAAGGTTTACCATCTTTCTGCTCCTCGATCTTAATATGCTGGACGGCGGGAACCTCAAAAATCCAGAGATGTATCTTGAAAGAAATATCTATGGGAAAAACATAAAATTGTGCCGATAATAAAAGTACTAATAAAAATAAACCTTTTATAGTTTTTTGGCTCATTCCACCACAGACTCATTGTGACTAACTTAGCCCTTAATAACCAGTCTGAAATAAAAAACTCAATCAATTTTAGGTCAGGAATAAATACAATTTCTGTACTGGCATTCTCCTCCACTACCACCACATTCCCAACCTATAAGATGCCAGACTGTTGAGCCGTGCTGATACTCCGGGCAACAACCGCAGTCCTGTTCAAGAACGCAAGGACAATTCTCTGCAGGCACACTGCTCCAGCCTGGCAATAATAAGAAAAGGGTTAAACTAATGGCAATCATGGCAAAAGTAACTTTAATTTTTTTCATGTTACCTCCTTTTTGTAACCCAGATTTGCTCCTGATCGCTTACCAGAAAAAATTGGCCTTTCCAGAAATATAAATCCCTTAGTTTTTCTCCTCCGGGTAAGGTTAATCGCCCTAACTGGCATTTTCCATCAGGATTAAAAACCCATAATGTTTGACCCGGACTTCCGGCCTCCAGGCGGAACTGAGCCACGTATAATCTATCCTCTTCGTCAACACAAAAACTGGTGTACAGAATGAAGCTGACAACATCTGACTGGATATTACTGGCCTGGGCATCTTGCTCGAAGCTTGAACGCAGCTCCCTGGCCAGCTTTTGAAGAGCTTTATCAGGGATACGAAATCTTCTGCCTCCTGAACCGTCAGGATAAATTTCTGTAAATTCACCCTGAAGCAAACTAAAATGCAGAATTGATTTGCTTCCAGCCGAATATCCGATGGCCGATTCATTACCAATATTTTTTCTGTAAATCAGAACCGAGTCTTCTCTTTGAAGCCAGGTAGTTTGGTAATTTCCCTGGTCATCATATACATCCAGTAGATGAGAGCTCAGGCTATAGGTTATAAGATAACTATTTTCAGGGCCCGGCAGGATGCCTGAAGGATAGGAATAGGATATTTCTTCGGGTATTTTTAAGTTAACTCGGCCAAGAAAAGCCCCTTTAAGGTCAAAGATGTCCAATCTCCTCGGGAAACGTTCCAGGATGATGATCTTATCCTCACAGACAGCAAAATCTACCGGATCGTCCAGTTCTCCTGGCCCCTGACCGGGTGAAGCTATAGTATAGAGGAAAGAAAAAGAATCAGATAAAGTGAAGATCCTTTTTTGCCTTTTGTCAAAAATAAATATTTTATCAGAAGAAAAATCAATTTTGGTCACACTCGAAATTGCATAATCCTCCGATTCAGTTTCTAAAAGTGAAAGACTCTGAAATAACTCCGCCGGGCTGCCTTCTTTTTTAGAACAATTATCAAAACTAATTAAAATTAAAGCCACCAGGAAAAGCGGAACTATCATCAATAACGCTTTGTTCGCTGACCTCATCTTACCCCTAATTTTCGGCTAATTATTAGTATACTTATAGGACAAAAAAAACAGCTTGTCAATTATTTTTTTCTTCCCGGCTGGGAAATGCTATCCAGGTATAAGCATGTACCTGAAATCGAGGTTGAACTTTATTTGTCAGTCAGACAGGCCTTCTACTGATTCCTTCTGGCCGGACTTGATGGCCGGCGGCTCAGGCTGGTGTATTTCAGGAGCTTTAACCAACCTGCCGATCACTTCCCGCGTGCCCTTAATATTCAACTGGTCAAAGAGGAAAGAAAATTGTTTTTCGAGGCTCTCACCGATAGCCTTCAAACTCTCCTCTGGCAGGCTCCAGAAATGTTTCTTAAAGGGCCCAACCGCTTTTTTTCTGGTTTTATAAAGAAACTGAGCTTCGGTGTCAGAAGGCTTTCGCTCCGAGGCGGCATTAACCTTGAGCCATTCATACATTTCCTGCCGCAGGCTTTCCGGCACAGCTTCATGTTCGATAATCAGATTCTGGAAAGCCGTGGCTAAGTGGACCTCACAGGTTTTAACTTCGACGAATTTATGAAAAGCTGAATCGGGCAGGGTGCTGGCTCCATGCTGGACGACACCGCCCAGGCTATATTTTTTTCTGGCCAGCTCTCCCAGCCGCCGCAGAACATCAAAATCAATCGCCACCTGGGCCAGCGTCCCGTCAGGCAAAACCACTCCGCCGTGGTGTGTCCCGGTCTGAATGCTCAGTTTGCTCACGCCGGGGACATCGCCTTTAAGTCGGTTAAAACCGTTCATAAAAGCTTCGAGGTCCTCCTCCGTACTGTTCCTTTCCCCGACCTCGCCAATTTCGCCACCAACTGAAATGATCACTCCCGCCGGCTGTTTCTCACGGATAAAGCGGGTAAATTCAGCTGTTAGCTCATAATTGAGTTTCTGCTGTTCATCGAGATTGCTTCTGGAAATATCCACCAG
>JAKPXU010000046.1 GCA_029571905.1 Acidobacteriota bacterium
AGGTGTTAGTCTGGGGGTCAGAAGAGAAGACAAACGGCATCAGCTTAGTACCCTGGTTCAACTCGACCTGGCCAGAGTTTCGTTTTTTATTACCTATGCTTATATCAGCAATGCTTCGAATGATCCCTGGTTTGACTGGTCGGGGCATTCTATCAGCGGAGGGCTTAGATGGAACATAAATGTTTCAAAATCACAATAATACTGGCTTTGGTCATAATCATTTTTCTCCCGCCAGCTGGTAGTGTGATGGCTGAGCTGAGACAGGAAAAGCCTGGAAGGCATTTTTATAATGTTGACCGGGAAATAACCATTGAAGGCCAGATTGAGGACATCCGACTTGAGCAGCGTTATGAGAAAAGAGCCAGTTTTTTAATTCTGCAGGTTAGAGACAAAAATTCCGGCCAGATTTATGAAGTGGAAACAGCTCCAGCCTGGTTTTTCCAGGTTGACCTCCATCAAGGAGAAAAAATCAGACTGATTGGTTCTCTGGCCGAAGTTGACGGCGGACAGAAAAAATTGATTATGGCCAGAGAAATGAAGGTGCAAAATCAGACAATAACTTTGAGAGATCGCCGGGGCTTTCCGGCCTGGAGCGGTGGCCAGGGACGACAGAGAAAGAGAGGCGGATAACCTTTGTTTGAGGTATCTTTTTAACCAGAGCTAAAATGTTATATACTGATTCTTGAACTTACCCGGGCTGTGGCCAATCATCATGGTAAAGCGGTTTTATTATCGAGCCGGGTGGATAATGTTCGAGGGAACTCAAGGACAAGGACCGATTCAAGAAAATCTTATCATTTCTCGATTTAATGATGAATGATAATTGAAAACCGTCGAGGCAGCTTCCGCTTTATGGATAACGCAGGTTAATAAATGAAAAAAAGGGAATTTCTGCTCTTTTTTATACTTCCATTTCTGCTGGTCGTAGGGCTTTTTACCCTGCTCTCTAATTTAAACCGGCAATATATTCAAGCCAAAATGCAAGAACTGGCCAGCGACCAGCTGTCAGCCACTGCTCTAATACTCAAGGAAAGCATTCGGGCCGGGCTCGAGCGAGGACTATCGGCTTCTGAAGTTCTGACTCCTTATCAGGCAACTGAAGACATCTATTTTATGGCTATCCTGGATGGTCAGGAAAATGTCCTCGACTGGACTTCCCGGTTTGAAGGTTATCTTCCACTTTCCAAAAAACAACGTCCACCCGGGGAGTTATGGATTATTGATTCACCGGAAGGAAAAATTTTCAATCATTATTCAGCTCTGACCACGGCTGATGGGAGAAAATATTATTTTTACCTTGGTTATTCTTTGAAAAGCCTGGATTTACTTCTGACTCATTCCAAACGGAACTTCTGGTATATTTTATGCGCTCTGGCTCTGGCCGGCCTGTTGATTTTTGCCGGACTTTACCGGCTGCACCGCTCTTACCAGCTGGCCGCCGCCGAAGCTGCTCGCCAGGCAGAAGAAAAAGAAAAATTTAAGGAAATCTCGGCTTATACTTCTGGTGTGGCTCATGAAATTAAAAATCCGCTGAACAGCCTGGCTCTTCTTTTTGAATACTGGCAGTCTCTAAATATTTCCCAAATCAGTCAAGAGCTGGAAAAAGGGAAGGATGAAGTTGAGAAAATTGGCCGCATTATTGACAGTTTCTCTGAAGCCTTAAAACCGGTTTCTCTTTCCCTGGAAAAGTTTGAAGTAGGTTCAGTCATTGAGGAAGAAATTAAGGAACTTGAAAATCTGGCCGAAGAGAAAAACGTGAAAATTGATCTAAAGGCCGAAGATGGATTAAAGCTAACCGCTGACCGGTTGCTTTTTGGCCGGGTAGTTTCCAATCTTTTAAAAAATGCCATAGAAGCCAGTCCGGAGGGAGGCCTGGTCAGTGTGAAGGCCTACGTGCGAAAGAAAAAAGTTATTCTGGAAGTAGAAGATTCTGGTTCAGGTATCGAGGAGACGCAGGCAGAAAAAATTTTTGAACCGTTTATCAGCAGTAAAAGCTCCGGCTTCGGGATAGGACTTTATCTAACCCGTAAAATTGTGGCCGCCCACGGTGGGAAGATTTCATTTAGTAACCGGCCAGGTGGTGGAGCAGTTTTTAAAGTTGAAATGCCAGGAGGGGAAAGTGGCTAAGGGAGTCATTTTAGTCGTAGAGGATGACGATCTTCAGAGGGAACTTATCTCCAAAAATCTCCGGAGAGAAGGGTATGAAGTTATCTCAGCTTCAGCCCCGTCGGAAGCCCTGGAACTTCTTAATGACAATCCGGTAGAAATAGCTGTTGTTGATTATAAGCTCGGTCAGGAATCTGGTCTGGAGTTAATCAAAGATATCCTGGCCAGAAATCCTTTGATAACACCGATTATGGTGACTGCCTTTGCTTCAATTGAAACGGCTGTTGAAGCTATCAAGCAGGGCGCTTATGACTATGTCGTTAAACCGATAGATTTTAAAAAATTCCTTCTGGTAGTCGATAGAGCCAGAGAACGTTTTAAACTTCAGCATGAAATCTCTGAGTTGAAAAGTCGCCTTGAAGATAAATTCAGCTTTAAAAATTTTGTTTTTGTTTCAACAGCTATGCAGGAAGTAGCCAGGCTTATTTCCAGAGCGGCTCAGAGTGAAGCCACCGTCCTGGTCACCGGCGAGACAGGTACGGGCAAGGACCTGATAGCCAGGCTGATTCATTTTTCTTCGAAAAGAAGCGCGGGCCCGTTTCTAGCTATCAATATTCCTTCTTTACCTGAGACGCTGGTTGAAAGTGAACTATTCGGATCCGAAAAAGGAGCTTTTACGGGCGCGACTGAAAGGAAAATTGGTAAATTTGAAGCAGCTGCTGGGGGCACACTCTTTCTGGATGAAATAGGTGAGCTGTCACCCTCGGTCCAGGTCAAGTTGCTTCGTTTTCTTCAGGATAAAGAATTTTACCGGCTTGGTTCGACCAAAGCGCTTAGGGCAGACGTCAGGATTATTGCTGCCACGAATAGAAATCTGGAAAGACTGGTCAGTGAAGAAAAATTCAGAAGCGATCTGTATTACCGGCTGAATGTCATCAGGATAAATGTTCCGCCACTTAGGGAAAGGAAGGAAGATATTCCACCCCTCATTGACCATTTCCTCCGGCTCTACGCCGAGCGCGAAGGAAAAAAGATCAGAGGAATATCAGCTGAGGCTCTGCAGATTATTTTGAACCACGATTTTCCGGGAAATGTCAGGGAGCTTGAAAATATAATTGAAAGAGCTGTGATCTTTGCCGAAGACGAAATTGTTACCCGTTCTGACCTCCCGGTTTTTCTGGAGATGACCTCGGAAAAAGAGCTGGATCCGGAGAGTTCGAAGCCTCTGCCTGAAAAAGTCAGAGCGCTCGAGATTAGAGAAATTAAGAAAGCCCTGGAAAAATCTCACGGAGTCAAGAGCCAGGCAGCCAGGATTTTAGGCCTGACTGAGAGAATGCTTAGCTATAAGATGAAAAATTACGGCCTTGAAAAATAGGAACTCTTTTTAATTCTTTTTTTGCTGCCGGCAAAAGGCAGCTTTTTTTAAATATCTTCTGTGGTTCAGGTGCCATCGACCAGGCGCCACATCCGGCCAGTGGGATTTTTTGACCTGAGCCCTTGCGGTAGATGTTCATCCGGCACATTATCATAGCAGTGGCGGGCAGCCAAGCGCAGGAAAGAAGCTGGAATCCCAACTGAAGTAAATCCAGGATGATTGGTGGCTGGAGATGGTCCGCCGTGATGCCTGGCCATGGAAACAGCTACACCGGTTGGCATTTTATTATTTAATAGCCTTCCGACTTTTAGCCTTACTACCGGCTCTAATTGGCGATAAAGTTTCTCATCTGCAGTTGAAGAGCTTGAATAATAAATAGCAGCGGTTAGATTGCCTTCGAGATTTTCGGCAACTTTAATTAACTCCCCGGGGGCTTATGGAATGGTTGGAGTTTTTACCCTCCAGAGTAAATAGGGGAAATGGCCAGTCTGTCGCCATCTTTGAGCTTTTCACCTGGAGCCACTGCCTGTCCATTTCTGGTCACAATTTTTGGCCGCTGTGGATCGATGGGCAGAGCAGCCAGAACTTCTTCCACTGTGGTTTCAGCCGGAAACTCAAGTGTTTTCTCTGAAAAACCGGCCAGATTGATCAGCGGGCCAATTAATTTGACCGTAATTTTTATCATCGACATTCTATTTTGATTTTATTCCAGCTTGGTATATTTTTCTACTTCAGCCATCTCGTCTTTGAGGTCGAGAGCTTCAGCAGTTTTTCTGGTTGGAATTCCCCTCTGGTCCCAGCCTCTTTGATTATAGTAATGATCGAGCAGCTGATTGAACTTATCAAGTTCGAGAACCTGACCGGCAATCGGCCCATCTTTATCAGCATTACTGGGATCAAACCAGATCATCGGCGGATAATCCCTGGTTCTGTCCCAATCTGGAAATTCTCTGACCCAGAAAAATTTCATCAGAGCATAAATGCGGTCAGATATCTTCCAGAAGTCATCCAGGGACCAGTTCAATCCGGTTACCCGGTTGAAATATTCAGGGTAGTGGTCAAGTGGCCAGCCCAGTTCAATCCAGGGAAAACGGCAGGCGACAATGAACTCAAACAAACCGCCTCTGATTCTCTGCAATTCGATAACCTTGGCTGCCTTTTCAGGTCCGTAAGAATCACGCTTGGTCTGCTTAATCTCAAAGGTAATTACCCAGCTATCTTTATGGTGACCGCCCAGCGGACAGGTAGCAAAAGCCAAGGCCATCCCGGGACAGAATTTGCAGTTATAGGCGGAAATTTCCAGTCCTTTAACGTGCATAGCATAAGCCTCAGAACCATGCCCGATAGCCCTGGACATTCTCATGGTCCCATCAGCCAGTAAATTGCCAATTTCACCTTGCCTTCTGGCCGCCATACCGAGCAATTTTTTGGCCATTTCGGCATCGCCGAACCGGAAGTCTCCTTTAATAGCTCCTTGTTCAATAGCATCAGCATAGAAAGCCAGAGTATCGCCAGCTGAGATCGTATCAAGTCCATAGTCATCGCACAGATAATTGAGGGAACCAACCTGGTCGAGCTCAAAAATATCCAGATTACTGCCCAGAGTCCCGATGTTTTCATAATCGAGCTCTGATTCATGGCCTTCGTGATCCCGAATGGCAATGCCACATCTCATGGTGCAGTTAGGGCAGCCGTAGGTGGCTATCCGAGCGTTATTCAGTCTTTCACCATCTATTTTCCAGGCATCGGGATGGTGAGTCTGTCTCATATTATGAACAGGCAAGGCAGCCACTTCATTACACCAGGAAAGAACACCAGTTGTACTCTGAATTGACCAGCCAGTTTGTTTGTTTATCTCGCCTACTTTTCTTAAATCCTCAATGCCAAGTTTTCTCATTCCCTCGGGATCGGCTACCGGGATAGGCTTTGAGCCCTTAATCACAATGGCCTTCAGCTTTTTTGAACCCATGACTGCCCCGATTCCAGGTCTGCCTCCCGCTCGTCCTTCCAAACTGCGAATCATGGCATAGCGGTTAAGATTTTCTCCGCCCTGGCCAATCGACAAGACACCAACGCCCTTGCCGTAAATTTTATAAAGATAATCATGAGTATCATAAGTGCCTTTTCCCCAGATGTCCTCAGCCGGGAAATATTGGACTTTGTCGTCTTCAATATAAATATAGATAGGCTTATCGGACTGGCCCTCAAAGATAATAGCGTCATAACCGGCCTTCCTCAAATGTTCGGTCGCCCTGGTGCCAAGATTTCCATCCCCAAAACCACCGGTTAGAGGGGATTTGGCTGCTACTACCGTCTTGCCGGTATTGGGAGCGGGTACCCCGGCAATAGGACCAACAGCGATGATCAGCTTGTTCTCTGGTCCCAGCGGGTCAATGCCCGGCCGAAGTTCATCCCAGAGTACCTTTAAGGCAAAGCCCCGACCTCCCACCCATTTGTGGGCAAATTCCTCTCCAAATGTTTCTATCTTATGGGTCCTGGTGGTTAAATCAATTCTTAGTATATGACCCGTCCAACCTTTCATTCTTAACCTCCTTGTAACTTAAGATTAACTGATAACACAAAGCAGGATGACAGTCAATAAACAGGGCTCTTAAAACCGGCTAAAATGTTGTTCTGGTTGTAAATTTACTTTAATTAGCTAAAATAAAGCTTATCCAGAGTTAGTTGGAAGAAACAATGGCGAAAAAACTTCACCGTTCAACCAGACAAAAAATGCTGGGCGGCGTTTGTGGCGGGCTGGCCGAATATTTTGACCTGGATGTCTCCCTGATCAGGTTGATTTTTGTCGGTCTGGCCTTGCTGACAGCTATTTTGCCCATGGTCCTTTTTTATCTGATTGCCTGGTTAATTATCCCTCTTGAGACAAAAAGTTAACCTGAAAAGTTTGAATTTGAATTGAAAATAAATCAGATGGGACTGCGACGATCATGACTACCAATATCAGTGGAGAAATTAGATTCCGGCATCTGGCCATCGAAGGAGTCTTTAGATCGCGGAAAACTTTGCTGGCTCATCTACTTGCTCAAAAGATAGGAGGAAAGCTTATTCTAGACCAAACGGATAATCCTTATCTCAAAGACTTTTACCACGAGAGGGAAGGAGCAGCTTTTCTGGCTCAGCTTATTTTTCTGGCTAATCGTTATCACCAGCAATCGCAGCTTGTCCAACAGGAACTGTTTACAGATCGGATAATCTGCGATTATCTTTTTGAAAAAGATAAAATCTATGCTTATCAGACGCTGACCGACGATGAACTTCTGGTTTATGAGAGAATCTACAATATTCTGGCAGAAAGGGTACCGCGGCCTGATCTGGTTATTTACCTTCAGATTTCGGTCAAAACACTTATCAAGCGAATTGAGCGTGAAGGTCAACCTCTGGAGAAAAAAATCTCTGAGAAATATTTAGAGGATCTGGTCGAGGCTTATGATTATTTTTTCTTCAACTATAAAGGGGCACCGCTCCTGGTGGTCAAGGCTGACGACCTTGATTTGACTCAGGAAGAACAGGTCTGGGATTTAATTGACCAGGTAAAAAAACTAAACAAAGGTAGCCTTTATTACGTGCCTCAAAGTTTTCAAGCCAAAAAAACAAAAAAGTGATAGAATAGTTGCCTAGCCTGGAGGTTCCCCAGGAGCCCCGGGACTGGTTTCACCACCATCGACCAGAATCGACTCTTTACTTCCAGCCACACGACAGGCGGGAGATAGAGAAAGGAGATATGATGGCAATAACAGGAAATGAGAGAGTTACTATACCTTATCTTTTTCAGCTGAAAGAGAAAGGGGAAAAGATTACGATCCTCACAGCCTACGATTTCCCTACAGCTAAGATTCTCGATGAGAATGGCATTGACATTATCCTGGTCGGTGATTCATTGGGGATGGCCGTTCTGGGCTACGAGACGACACTGCCGGTGACCATGGAAGCTATGATCCACCACACGCAGGCGGTGACCAGGGCTCGCCGCCGGGCGTTGGTTGTCGGCGATATGCCTTTTCTTTCTTTTCATCTTTCTCTCCCTGATTCACTTTTCAATGCCGGCCGCTTTATTAAAGAGGCTGGGGCTGATGCCATTAAACTGGAAGGAGCCAGTCCTCGGAGACTGGAACTGATCAAAGCTCTGGTTGAAACTGAAATTCCCGTCATGGGTCATGTCGGACTTACTCCTCAGTCAATAAGAAAAATGGGTGGGTTTAAGGTGCAGGGGACAGTTGAAGAAAAGGCAGAAGAAATCTACAGCGGGGCTTTAGCCCTGGAAAAAGCCGGGGCCTTTGCTGTTGTCCTCGAATCGGTACCGGAAGAACTGGCAGCAGAAATTACCAGAAGTTTAAAAATTCCAACCATAGGCATCGGAGCCGGCCCAGATTGCGACGGCCAGGTACTGGTCGTTAATGATATGCTGGGACTTTCCAGTGGTTATATGCCCAAATTTGTTAAAAAATATGCCAACCTTTCTGAGATTATATCCAGGGCTGTTAATGAATATATAGCAGATGTGCGTCAGGGGCAGTTTCCTGATGAGGAGCATTCTTATCATCTAAAAAAGGAAATAGCTGGACCATTGTTAGAGAAACTCAGAGAAAAATCTGGCCGAACTGATGATTGATATTGATAAGCAATCGAAGGCGGAACAGAAAAATAAAATCGGGAAAGGCTGAGAATGGAAGTTATCAGTAAGGTAGCGGAGCTCCAGGAAAGAATTAAGAGGTGGAAGCAAGCAGGCCTGACCATCGGCTTTGTTCCAACTATGGGTTACCTGCATGAAGGACATCTGAGTCTGGTCAGGGAAGCAAAAAAACGAAATGACCGAGCAGCCGTCTCCATCTTCGTCAATCCAAAGCAGTTTGGTCCGGCCGAAGACTATAACGTTTATCCACGGGACTTTAACCGGGATGCAGCCCTGCTGGAAAAAGAAGGTGTTGATCTAATTTTTTATCCTGCTGTTGAAGAAATGTATCCTGCTGGTTATAAAACTTATGTAGAGGTCGAAGATCTCGAGAATAGACTTTGCGGTCGTTCGCGTCCGGGGCATTTTCGTGGAGTGTGCACGGTGGTTCTAAAGCTTTTTAACCTCATCCAGCCAGATGAAGCTTATTTTGGCTGGAAAGATGCCCAGCAAGTTATCATTCTTAAAAAAATGGTTGAGGATTTGAATCTACCCGTAAAAATCAGGCCAATGCCACTTATCAGGGAAAAGGACGGACTGGCTCTTAGCTCTCGCAATATCTATCTCAACCCGCAGGAGCGTCAGGCTTCCGTTGTTCTTTACCGAAGCCTGGAACTGGCCGAGGAGATAATCAAAAATGGAGAAAGACAGGCAGCCAGAATAAGACAGCAGATGGTCAATTTGATCTCAGCCGAACCGCTGGCCAGAATTGATTATGTGGAGATTGTTGACCCGCAAACTCTTGAGCCACTGGTCACTATTGACGGTGATGCCCTGGTGGCTGTGGCTGTTTATTTTGGTCGAACGAGATTAATCGACAATCTAAGATTTATTTCGGGAGTAATCGAAAAATGAGAACACTTTTCCTTAAATCCAAGATACATCGAGCCAGGGTCACTAATAGCAATATTGACTATGAGGGTAGCCTTGGCCTGGATGCGGAACTCATGTCGGCTGCCGGCTTGAGTGAATATGAACGGGTTGAAATCTACAATGTATCCAATGGCGAAAGGCTGGCCACTTATTTAATCAAAGAAGAAGCTGGATCGGGCCAGGTTGGTGTCTATGGGGCGGCAGCCCATAAAATTAAACAGGGCGATATCATCATTATTACTTCTTATGGTTGCCTGGATGAAACGGAGATTAAATCGCACCGGCCCCAGATCGTGCTGCTGGATAAAAATAACAGAATAAAACAGATTAAAAAATGAACCCTATTCGAGGTGATAATTAGGAGCTTCTTTGGTAATTATTACATCGTGAACGTGGCTTTCTCTCAGCGCAGCCTGGGTAATCTTGATAAATTTGGCTCTGGCCTGAAGCTCTTCTATTGTTCGGCAGCCGGCGTAACCCATACCTGATTTCAAACCGCCGACCAGCATCTGGATGATGGAGACAGCACTGCCCTTAAAGGGTACTCTCCCCTCGATTCCTTCAGGGACAAGCTTCGAGTCGGATACAGTATCCTGAAAGTAACGGTCGCGGCTGCCCTCTTTCATCGCTTCGAGTGAGCCCATGCCACGATAAATCTTATAAGCCCGGCCCTGGTAAATAACCACTTCACCCGGTGCCTCATCTGTTCCAGCCAGAAGATTGCCCAGCATGACGGTAGAGGCGCCGGCAGCCATGGCTTTGGTGATGTCGCCTGAATATTTAATGCCACCATCAGCAATCAGCGGGATATGGTTTTTACTGGTGACCTTATAAACGTCGGAAATAGCTGTGATCTGCGGGACACCAATACCGGCAATGACTCTGGTTGTGCAAATCGAACCAGGACCGATACCGACTTTGACTGCATCCACTCCTAAAGCAATCAAATCTTCGGCTGCTTCAGCCGTAGCGATATTGCCGGCAATGAGTTCAATATCAGGGAAATGTTTTCTAACAGCTTTGACCGTCTCCAGCACCCGTTGCGAGTGACCATGGGCGGTATCAACTATCAAGACATCGCAGCCGGCCTTGCACAGAGCAGTAACTCGATCTATCACCTCTCCTCCGACTCCAACTGCTGCTCCGACCCGCAGGCGGCCCAGTTTGTCCTTAGAAGCCAGAGGATATTCAATTCTTCTCAAGATATCTTTGTAGGTGATCAGGCCTTTTAAATGATAGTCCTTATCTACAATGAGAATTTTCTCAACCTTATGCTGGTGAAAAAGTTTTTCTGCTTCCTCCAGGGGAGTCCCAACTGGCACTGTCACCAGTTCTCTGGTCATGACTTCTGAGACTGGAATGTCCAGCCGGTTCTCAAATCTGATATCGCGGTTGGTTATGATACCTACCAGCTTGTTGTTTTCATCAGTTACCGGTAGCCCCGATATTTTGTATTTTTTCATTAATTCGACAGCCTGGCGTATCTTATCCTGAGGACGAAGAGTAATTGGTTCGACGATCATTCCGCTTTCATGTCTTTTGACCTTATCCACTTCTTCGGCTTGAGCTTCAATTGACATATTACGGTGAATAATGCCGAGTCCTCCTTGTTGGGCTAAACAGATAGCCATCCTGGAGGTGGTGACCGTATCCATAGCAGAGCTGATGATCGGCGTTTTGAGCTGAATATTTTTAGTTAGCCAGCTGGAAACATCGGCTTCATTTGGTAAGACTTCTGATCTGGCTGGCAGGATTAAAACGTCGTCAAAGGTTAAACCTTCTTTTAA
This sequence comes from Acidobacteriota bacterium, assembly GCA_029571905.1. Lineage (GTDB taxonomy): Bacteria > Acidobacteriota > Aminicenantia > Aminicenantales > Saccharicenantaceae > Saccharicenans. The sequence goes on from JAKPXU010000046.1 coordinate 10,832, forward strand.
ATTTTCTTCAAACATCTGGATCTCCCGCTTGGCTATATTTAGCGTTTTTTCTTCTTTCCGGGTATCAAGGGTCTGGCCTGCCTGATAACTGCTCCGCCGGCAGCAGCTGCGGCTTGTGGCCGTTGATAATATACGGGACGCTCGCGTCGTTGCTGCTGTTGTTCCTCGCCCTCAATTACCGGCTGGATAAGGAAGAGATAGCGAACGGCATCTTCCTCTATTCGGTCCAGCAGCTGCTGGAACATTTCATAGCTTTCCTTTTTATATTCAATGAGCGGGTCACGCTGGCCATAGCCGCGCAAGCCAATTCCTTCCTTCAGATAATCCATTTCAAGTAAATGATCTTTCCAGCGGGCATCTATGACCTGAAGGAGAATCAAGCGTTCAAATTCTCGCATTCTATCCGGACCAAGGGCCTTCTCTTTTTGTTCATACAGGCCTTTTAGAGTTAAGGTCAGTTGCTCAAACAGCTCATCATAGGTAATAGTTTCGCGGTCAAGGTTGAGCTGGTTAAGATCAAAACCGAACTGAGAAAAAATTGCCTGCCTCAAAGCCTCCCAGTCCCAGTCTTCCGGATGCCTTTCTTTATTAGCGTGCTGGTCAAGATACCATTCGACCAGGCTGTCAATTAGATTCAAATAATATTCGCGCAGGTCTTTACCTTCGAGGATTTCGCGACGCTGGCGGTAGATTGTCTCGCGCTGCTTGTTCATGACATCGTCATATTCCAGCAGATGCTTTCTGATAGAGAAGTTCTGACCTTCCACCTGTCTTTGAGCCCGCTCGATCGCCCGGCTCACCATGGGATGCTGAATAGGCACCCCCTCGCTCATACCTATACGGGCCATTAAGCCTGACAGGCGGTCAGAACCGAAAATCCTCATCAGGTCATCTTCGAGCGACAGATAGAAACGTGAAGAACCTGGATCTCCCTGACGTCCTGCTCGACCTCTCAACTGGTTGTCTATTCGCCTTGATTCATGACGCTCG
>JAKPXU010000106.1 GCA_029571905.1 Acidobacteriota bacterium
CGCCCACCAGGCCTGGAGGAAATTGGTTGCCAGTCTTGAAGATGGCCTCTGTTCAGACTCAATTTATAGAGAACAGCGCCCGAAGTCAGGACATAAAGATTTTTCTCCTTGATTATAAAATGCTCTACTCGCTGGCTGCCCAGACTGATCGACCAGCTGACTTTTTGCCGACGAAGATTATATTTTAAGACACGACCGCTTTCAGTTCCAATAAAAAGAGCTTGACCATCGGGAGAGATAGCCAGCAAGCTGATCTTTTCTGAGGGCTGATACACTTCTGCCATCCGACCTGTTTTTTTATCCAGGCTAACAATCGGGCCAGAATTTGCCCGGCAAAAAAGAGAAGAAGTACCCCAAGCAGGGGCCACCGATGAATCGATGATAAGAGAGTTCTGCCAGATCATTTCGCCCGAAGAAGGCTGCCTGGCTTCCTGTCTTGATTGGCCGATAAGATAGAGCAAGCCGTTATTTTCAACAGGCGGAAAAATCAGATCAAAGCCAATGTTCATTTTTCTGACCGGGTCGCCTTTCCCATTTATCAACCAGACTTCAGAGTCTGTTGCCAGCCAGAGACCACCACTGCTTGAAGATGGAGGCCAAACTGATTTTGAGCCGGATTCCAGCGATTTAATAATCTGACCGCTCTCGGTCTTAGCGAGGAAAAGCTGCCCTTGCTCAGTTGTCCAGAAAACTCGCTCTCTATCAGGTAAAGCGATACCGGTGATTTTACCCGGCGACTCTTCAGTCCAGAGAGTGGAAAGAGAAGGAATATAATTTTTGCTGTTCGAATTTCTGGCACTCAGTTGAAGCTCTTTTTCTTCTCTGGCCGCAGCCAGCAACTCATCAATCCTGGCTATTAAATAGCCGCGAGCACTCAGTTCATCCAGGAGCTCCCCCAGACGGGCATAAAATTTGTCGGTCCTGGCTGGAGCTGTGCCCGGATGGATTAGAAGGATAAAGCCGTTTAAGCCATAGGGATCACTTTTTTCATAACTCAAAATTCTCCGATAAATCTCTTCAGAGGAAACATAATTGGGATCGTCAGGTGTAGTATAATCAGCATTAGAAGAGGTTCCGGGGGTGAAATTAACCAGAACGAGGCCGGCTTCTTCAGCCCAGTTAGCAATCTCCTGGTTGTACCATTCATAGGGTGGGAGAAAATATGGGGAGGTTTCTTTATTGAGACCAAAGCGAGCCAGTTCAGCATAGTTATTTTCCAGGTCAGATAAAAATTCAGATCGGCTCACCAGGGTTTTCCGACGGTTTTGCCAGTCACAATATAGAAGGTGTCGATCAGAATGAGGACCAACATAATGCCCGTTCTCTATCATCTTTTTTACCAAAGGCGCCAATTCAGGCTGGCGTAAAAAATTGCCGGTCAGGAAAAACGAGGCTTTTATAGACCGGTCTCCAAGGACAGACAGGATAGAAGGCAGGCCTTCTCCATAACTATCAGCGGTAAAGACCAGAGCCAGGCGTTTTTCACTGAGTGGACCTCTGATGATAGCCCCTTCCTCCCTGATCAGGTTTCTGGCCAAAGCCTGACTGTCTTCTTCTAGCTGACAGCTGCGAATTGATTGAGGCCCGAGCGTTGAGTCTCCCCTGTCCATCTGGCCAGCATCTAGCTGAGACCATAAAGTTAAAACAAAATGAAGACAGATAATTTTTAAAATGACCGAAGCTACTGAAGTAGATTTTTCCTTTGTCTTTTTCTCATCTGTTCTGACTGGCTTGAGCTGAAGCATTAAATTTTTTTCAGGCCTCGTTAAATTTAGTTCCGATTTTAAATTAGAATTTCCCTTTTATCAACCCGACCGTTATCCACCCGAATATTCGGGCTCTTGCCCTTAGCTTTACTAATTATTAAGGCACTGATATTATTTGAATTATGGTTAATTATATTTTGGTCTATAAAATTCGAAAACTGGTCAAAGAAATATTAAAAGAAAAAATTGAAGAGGGGGAAATAGCCACCACTCCTCGCTCCTGCCTCGGATGTCTGGCCGATGAAATCAGCTGGGAGGTCTATTATCTTATCAAGGAAATTCAGGACAAGAAGAAGGGAAGCAAAAACGACCGGGCACGGATGGATGACCGGGCAAGAGAGAAATCGGAAGAAGAATAAGGGCCCGCTGAATGGGAAAAACATAATTGAAGCCAGCCCTGATCTTAAAAACTCGGAGTTAAAAAGACAGGTAGATAGCCAGTCGATAGAAAAAATTAAAGAAAAAAAATAAATCATGATAAAGAGCTATTTATGATGAAATCTAAAGCCTGGAGGTGTGGTCCTATTCTTTTGAGGTCTTCTCTTTTCTGATTCTTTCTTTAAGAGCTTCCCACCAATCGATCCGTTTTTTGATTTCTTTTTCAAATCCGAGATGACCTGGATGATAATATTTTTTGCCTTTCAATCTCTCTGGAAAAGTCTCCATATCGGTCGTGGAGAGTGGACTGTCATGAGCATATTCATAATCCTCGCCATAGCCTAATTCCTTCATCAAAGGAGTAACGGCATTTCTGATATTAAGTGGAACTGGCTCGAAAGGACTTTCTTCCACTTCCTTCATAGCCTGGCCAAAAGCGGCATAAACTCGATTACTCTTGGGGGCGGAGGCCAGATAAACGACTGCCTCAGCCAGAGCCAGTTCGCCCTCAGGTGAACCCAGAAAATCATAAGCTTCTTTAGCCTGAAGAGCTAAAGCCAGGGCTTGAGGATCAGCCAGCCCAATATCTTCGGAAGCAAATCTTATTAACCGCCTGGCAATATAGAGGGGATCTTCTCCGGCATAAAGCATTCTGGCCAGCCAGTAAAGGGAAGCATCAACATCTGAATTTCTGAGACTTTTATGGAGAGCAGAAATAAGATTATAATGTTCCTCACCGCTTTTATCATAAACAAGTGTTCTCTTCTGAAGAGACTCTTCTACCTCCTTAACAGTAATTTCCTGGCTTCTGGTCAGGCTGGCAGCTATCTCCAGAGCATTGAGTGCTCTCCTGGCATCTCCATTGGATTGATCATAGAGAAGCTCCACAGCTTCGTCGCTTATCGATAGATGCAGCTGGCCCAGTCCGTTGATTTCATCGGTCAGGGCATCATGGATAATTTTCCTTAAGGCATCCTTATCCAGAGGTTTAAGAACCAGCACTCTGGTCCTTGACAGTAATGGAGCAATAACCTCAAAAGATGGGTTTTCGGTGGTTGAACCAAATAAAATTACATCTCCTCTCTCCACATAAGGAAGGAAAGCTGACTGCTGGGCCTTATTAAAACGGTGGATTTCGTCAATAAAAATTATCAGCGGCTGACCATACATTTTCTTCTGTTGCTCGGCCTGGGCCATAACCTCTTTTATTTCTTTGATACCGGAAAGGACAGCGCTAAAAAAGAGACAGTTCAGTCCAAAATGTTTGGCCAGCATTATACCCAGGGTGGTTTTGCCCGAACCGGGTGGCCCCCAGAAAATAATTGACACCAGCTGGCCAGAATCAATCAGCTCGGTCAAAATCTTGCCCGGGCCAAGCAGATGCTCCTGCCCATAAAAGCGGTCAAAAGTTTGAGGCCGCATTCTCTCAGCCAGGGGAACATGCCTGGTTTCCCTGGCCTGATTTCTTTTATCCTGCCTGTTGACCGGCCTGGCCATTTCTTTCCTTTATTCTTTTACCTTTTGGCTGATTAAGATCATCGTTTACCTGTTATTTACCAGCTCTTTTATTTTATTATGGGCCAGGTTTTACCTAATGTAAAGAAGCCCAATACAAACCTTTGTCAATGATTAATAAATCAGTTAAAATGGCCGGAGGAGAACTACAAAATGAAAACTCTCAGGCTAAATGTTTTTATCTATCCCGTAATTTTAATTGTGTTTTTGACATTTGTTTCTATTTTACTATCACCCATCTCTGCTCAGGCTCAAGGACGCCCGAAGGGCCACTTATTCATCATCGGGGGCGGCGACCGCTCGGAAGACATGATGAAGAGATTCGTTGATCTGGCCTCAAAAGCTGGTCAGGGCCGGATAGTTATCCTGCCCATGGCCAGCTCAACGCCAGAAGAAACAGGCCAGCGCCTGGTTGAAGAGTTCCAGAATCTGGGAGCCAAAGATGCTGTCTTTTACAATTTCACCAGGCGTGAGGCAGAGGATTATGCGAGGGCCAGATGGCTTGCCGGCAGTGGTGGCATCTTTTTCTCAGGCGGTGATCAGTCCAGAATAACTGAAGCTATTCTGGATACACCTGTCCACAAAATGATCCTTGATCTCTATCAACAGGGTGCAGTCATTGGCGGAACGAGCGCCGGGGCAGCAGTTATGAGCGAGCTGATGATAACCGGCGATGAAGCCAGAAAACCAGAGGAAGGTCATGAATTCGAAACAATTGAAGCCGGCAATGTTATTCTGGCCAGAGGCTTAGGTCTTATCAAGACAGCTATTATCGATCAGCATTTTGCCACTCGCCGGCGGCATAATCGTCTGATCAGTGTCATAGCCGGACATCCTGAGCTCGTGGGGATAGGTATTGATGAGGAAACAGCCATTATCGTTTATCCTGATCAGTCTTTCGATGTTATTGGCAATAAAAATGTCATTGTCTATGATGCTTCTAAGGCTAAAATAACTGCCGGCCCACGACGATCCATTGGCATCCGCGGCCTGATCATGCACGTCCTGCTCCCTGGCGAAAAATTTTCTATCACCAGGAAAAAATAAAGATCAATTTTGATCTGGCCAAACACCTAAAATGGTAATTTAAATTTAGAGAGTGATAAGCCAGATTTTCTGATTGATCAGTACCTGTCAACTTTCAGCAAGTTGGTACTTCCAGCAATACCTGTATGGGTGCCGCAGGTAATCAGATAATTTTGACCGGGCTGGATAAAACCAAGCCGCCGGGCCAGTTGAGGTCCTTCGTTTAATATTTCATCTACTGATTTAAACCTCTCAACCAGGCAAGGGTAAACTCCCCATTTAAGATTTAAAAACCGCACAGTTTTAAGGGACGGCGTCAGGGCCAGTACCGGCTGAGCCGGTTGATATTTGGAAATAAGGCAGGCGGTTTTCCCGCTTTCAGTAGCAGTAATTATGACTCTGGCCCCGACTCTTTCTGCAATTTTTTTGACAGAAATGGCAATAGCTTCTGGTACGACCGACTCGGCTGGCTCGGGATAGGCTTTAATTTGGCGGGCGAAAAGATCGGAATTTTCAGTTTCCAGAACAATTTTCCTCATCATCTTAACAGCTTCCACCGGGTATTTGCCGGCAGCTGTTTCATTGGAGAGCATCAGAGCATCGGTCCCATCAAAAACAGCATTGGCAATATCATTGACTTCAGCTCTGGTCGGCATCGGATTTTCGATCATCGAATTTAACATCTGAGTAGCAGTAATAACCGGTTTACCGCAGGTTCTGGCCAGGGAAATTATCTTTTTTTGAATGATCGGAATTTTTTCCAGTGGCAATTCGACTCCCAGATCCCCTCTGGCCACCATCACCCCATCCGCCTCGGCTATAATTTCTTCCAGATGACCGACTGCTTCCCACTTTTCGATTTTGGCAATAACCGGAATAGCGGTTCCTGCCTGATCCAATAATGATTTAATCAGAAGCAGATCAGCTCCGGTTTTAACAAAAGACAAAGCTACCAGATCAACTCCATTCTCAAGGCCAAAAGACAGGTCCTGCTTGTCTTTGTCAGTCATGGCCGGGATAGACAGCTGACTTTGAGGAAAATTAATACCATTATGACTGCCTATTTCTCCGCCTTCTATCACTCTGGTGATTATCTCATGGGCTCTAACTTCTCTGACTTCTAATTTAATCAAGCCATCATTGATATAAAGAACCTCGCCGGGCTTAACATCTTTTATGATTTCACCATAGCTGATGCTGGCCTGATGGTTGTTACCAGTTACTTCCCTGTCGGTCAAAATAAATTCCTCTCCTTCTTTCAACCAGGCTCTTCCACCTTCAATTTCCTTCAACCGGATTTTGGGACCCTGTAAATCTTGCAGGATAGAGACATCTTGGCCTGTCTCTCTGGACATCAGTCTTATATTTTCTATATTTTTTTGATGCTCCTGATAAGTTCCATAGGAAAAGTTCAACCGAAAAATATCAGCTCCGGCTTCAATTAATTGCCTGATAGTTTCTGTCGCCTGACATTTTGGCCCGATAGTGGCTATGATCTTAGTTTTGACCAGACTGGACATTTTATGCACCTGAAGAAAATCATTTCCCACTTATTTTTATCATAAATCAGACTGAATGGAAACCGCCAATGGCAGCCAGACCTCCTTGACGATTTATCGGTTAAATGTTAGAGTTTTGATGAAGTTAGCTCATGAATCAAGACTCAAAAGCCCGGGACATAAATTCAGCTATCAGCAAAAAGCTCGTTTTTTCAGCGGCTGAAGTCTGTCGGCTGCTTAAAATCAATCAGGAAACCCTGCAGGCCTGGGAAAATGAGTTCCCGGTCTTTTTTGCCGGTCAAACAGCCGGCGGTCAGGCTGTTTACCGCCAAAAAGATATTCTTATCATCTCCAGGATCAAGGACCTGCTGGAAGAAGGCACGCTGACCAATGCTGGTATAAAAAGGAAGATCGAAGAAGAATTCGGTTTAAAGACAGATCATATCCCCCCGGAAAAAGCACTGGCCACCATCAGTCAGATAAAAGAAGAATTGATTGAACTTTTAAGGACTCTTGAAAAAAAGCAAAAAAAGGGTTAAAGTAACTTTCACTTTTTGAAATATCGGGACGTGGCGCAGCCTGGTAGCGCACATGCTTGGGGTGCATGGGGTCAGCGGTTCAAATCCGCTCGTCCCGATTTTTTTATAAGATAATCAAAACAAATGAGCAGATCTTCCGATATTACAGCTAAAAAAAAGAAATTAATTCTCCTCACCAATGATGATGGCTATAATTCCCCGGGGATAATCGCCCTGGCTGAAGAATTAAAACCTTATGCTCGAGTATATATAGTTGCGCCTGACCGGGAGAGAAGTTCCATTTCACTCGCCCTGACCCTGAGACATCCTCTTCGAGCCGAAAAAGCGAGAGACAATATTTTTGCCGTTGACGGTACTCCGGCTGATTGTGTTTATATCGCTTTAAAATATGTCCTGCCTGAAAAACCGGATTTCCTCATTTCAGGTATGAATCTGGGAGCCAATCTTGGCTGTCAGGATGTTTCTTACTCCGGCACGGTGGCTGCTGCTCTTCAGGGAACTTTTATGGGCCTTCCCTCCCTGGCAGTTTCACTTTTGAGCCGCAACCACCGGCAATACGATTTCGAGCAGTCAGCCGCTCTGGTCAGGAAAATAGTGGAAGCTCTTCAGGGAAAAAAGTTTCCACCGAGGATTTATCTTAATATCAATATTCCCCCCTTTCCGGTCAAAGGGTTGAAAATCTCCAGGCTGGGTGAAAGGCGTTATGCCCCGGAGCTGATTAAAAAGAAAGATCCAAGGGGGAAAACTTATTTCTGGATTGGTGTCGGTCACCCGCAAGCAGTTGGTCCAAAAAACTCAGATGTCCATCTGGTAGACGAAGGCTGGGTATCAGTCACGCCCTTGCACATTGACCGGACAGCTAATGATGTTCTCAAGAGCGAATTCCTTTCTGATCTGTTAAATATCAATCCAGGATAAGTGATACAGCCAGCCGCCTATCAATTCTTTAAACTTCTGGTTTGTCAGACTCTCTGGCCGGTGACGCTTTGCTTCTTTTCCGGCTATGAATATAGCTGAGGCCTGCCGGGATTAGCGAGATGACAATGATGGCTATAATCACCAGAGAAAAATGTTCTTTTACCGCCGGAATATTGCCAAAATAATATCCGCCAAATAAAAACAAACAAACCCACATGATGCTGCCCACCAGGCTGTAAACCAAAAACTTAAAATAGGTCATTTTCGCTATTCCAGCTACGAAGGGAGCAAAAGTTCTGATAAACGGCATAAAGCGGGCGATGACGATGGTGATAGCCCCATGCTTTTCATAAAATTCATGGGTGCGGTCAAGATAATTTTTATTAAAAAAGCGGCTTTTTTCCTTCTTAAAAATCTCGGGGCCGATTTTATAGCCGATCCAGTAATTACTAAGGTTGCCCAGAAAAGCAGCCAGACTGAGCAACAGGAAAAGGCTGACAACATTCAGGTCGCCGATGGCAGCAATCGCCCCGGCCGCAAACAGGAGCGAATCACCCGGGAAAAAAGGAGTCACCACCAGGCCGGTCTCGGCAAAAATTACAACAAAGATCACAAGATAAGTCCAGATTCCGAATTGATCGATGAACTGAACAATATAGCGATCAACGTGAATGAGGATATCAATAAACTTTTCTATGAAGTCTATCAATTGTTTTTTATCCCAGTTTTGTCTAATCCTGTGACCAATTCTGACCACAGTTATGACTAACTATACACATTTTGAGCAAAACTAACAAGGAGGCGAATTTATAATTCATTTTAGAGCTCGATTCTTTACCGCCGGAGCAGGATTGTCTAAAAGTTGTGGTTGAAGCCTTATTAGAGCCCAGGAATCTCTGCTATAATTTAATTGAAGCATTTTAAAAACCAGTTCAAGCTGTGGTCAGGACCGGTAATAATGGATAAGCAGTTTTTTATTAAGAGAAAACTGGAGGCAATTGAGAGAGCTCTGGATAGACTTTCTCCCCAGGCTTCCAGCTGCTGCCTCTGCCCGCGCCTTTGCCGAGTTAACCGTCTAAGCGGGCAGGTAGGGGTTTGCCAGACGGCGGATCAGGCCAGGGTCTCAACCAGTTTACTTCATTATGGTGAAGAGCCGGTTCTCAGCGGTTCAGGCGGACCAGGAAGAGCGCCTGGCTCGGGCACAATTTTTTTTGCCGGCTGTAACCTGAAATGCCTTTTCTGCCAGAATTATCAACTGAGCTGGCTGAATCAAGGCGAACCGGTCAGCGATGAACAGCTGGCAGATTTTATGCTTAACCTTCAGGCTCAGGGTGCTCTGAATATCAATCTGGTCTCCCCGACCCATGTCATTTTGCCTGTGCTCAGAGCTCTGAGAATTGCTTATGGCCAGGGATTGAATATTCCTGTTGTCTATAATTCCAATGGCTATGAATCAATTGAGGTCATTGAGAAACTACGAGGGATTATCGATATCTACCTGCCTGATCTTAAATACATGTCTTCGGAATTATCAAAAAAATATTCTGCGGCCCCTGATTATTTTGAGCAGGCTCACCTGGCCATTGAAGAAATGTATTGCCAGCAGCCGGAACTGATTCTTAATAGTGAGGATATTGCTACCCGTGGTTTAATCATCCGTCATCTGGCTCTGCCGGGCCATACAGAAGATTCTCTCGAGATCATCGACTGGATAGCCAGAAACCTGTCCACTTCGGTTGGCTTAAGTTTGATGAGTCAATATCACCCTTGCTTCCGGGCTCCAGCTGAACTGCAACGGGAGATTAGCCGCCAGGAATACCAAAAAGTCATGGATCGCGCTCTCAGCTACAACTTCAGTTATCTCTTTCTTCAGCCAGAGACCTTCGGTTCTGAAGAGCATCTTCTGCCTGATTTTGGCCAGCGAATCCCTTTCCGCTGGAAATAAATAGCCCAACTCCGATAAATAAATCCTGATTTTTTAGATTAAATAACTACTAAGCCCCAGGAAAAACAAGAAATTTAGTCTAGGCCCTTTGTTTTCTATTCATAAACCAGTATTTCCACTCTTCTATTCTGGGCCCGGCCTTCCCGGGTTGAATTATCAGCTATGGGTACCGAACTTCCGAGGCTGACCACCGACATGCGATGAAGCGGGATCTGATAGGTCTTATACAGATACATCATGACCGCTTCGGCTCTTTTCCGGCCAAGAGCGAGATTCACCTCTTCCGGGCCAACATTATCAGTGTGACCTTGAATTTCAATATAAACACCCCTGTTTTCCTCTATCAGTCTCTGGACGAACCTGTCCAGGGCAGCTTTTGCTTCCTGGCTGAGCTCGGCACTGTTAAAAGCAAATTTGGCTTCATTGTTGCTCAGAGTGGCCTTCATCACCAGATCGCCTTTGATCATGGTTTTGACCTCTTCAATCTTACCATCAACCTGTTTAATCTGGCTATTCTGCTGATTAATTAACTCGCCGATGGTGGCCAGTTTTTCATCATGCTCCTTGATTCTCTTCTGAGTCTCTTCGACTTCAGTGGAGAGGCTGGCTACCTTTTTGTCCAC
>JAKPXU010000228.1 GCA_029571905.1 Acidobacteriota bacterium
AGGCTAAAAAAGGCCAGCCAGGAAGAAATTGTGGCTGACTGGCAGCGTCATAAAATGGAAGAAAAGAAGAGAGATTCAGTTCTAGAAGGAGTGCCGGCCTCGGCTCCTGCCTTACTCTACGCTTTTCTTCTGGGACAAAGAGCAGCTGCCCACGGGTTTGACTGGCCTGAGGCCGGCCAGGCTTTAGAGAAAGTCGAGGAAGAACTGGGCGAATTCCGTCAGGCTCTTCAATCCGGGAAAAAGGCAGAGATAGCTGAAGAGCTGGGAGACCTGTTTTTTTCTCTGAGCCAGGTAGCTCGCCTTCTCGGTTATAATCCTGAAATAATTCTGCGGGCAGCCAATAAAAAGTTTGAAGCCAGGTTCAGGCAGATGGAAAAGGAAATAAAAAAGAAGGGTAAAAAGCTGGGCAGCTGTTCAGCCGAGGAGCTTGATCAGGCCTGGGAGAAAGTAAAAACAAGAAAAACGAAAACTCATTCTCGGACAAAAAAAACTAAAAATATAACCGGTAAAAAAGCGTGATGATGAGACTCAGGTCCTGACTGACTAGCCGGTCTGTTTATTATTATCGGCAATGGCTTCGGCCAGTTTCTCTTTCTTTCTTAAAGTCAGGCTGGCCCTGATAAAATCGTCGAGGTCTCCGTCAAGAATACGGTCAACATCGCCAGTTTCCAGCCTGGTTCTGAGGTCTTTAATCATCTTATAAGGGTGAAGAACATATGAACGAATCTGGTTCCCCCAGGCAATATCAGACTTGCTATCTTCTAATTTATCAAGTTTCTCCTGTTTTTTTTGCTTTTCAATTTCATACAATCTGGCTTTGAGCAGCCTCAGGGCTGTAGCTTTGTTCTGATGTTGTGACCTTTCATTCTGGCATTGAACGACGATGCCAGTCGGCAGATGGGTAATTCTGACGGCTGAATCTGTTCGGTTGACGTGCTGCCCGCCCTTGCCCGAAGAGCGGTAAGTGTCAATTTTTAGATCATCAGGATTAATCTCCACTTCAACATCATCTTCAATTTCTGGATAGACAAAAACGGCAGCAAAAGAAGTATGCCGCCTTTTGTTGGCATCAAAAGGGGAGATTCTGACCAGACGATGAACACCTGATTCCTGGCTTAATAAGCCATAAGCATAATCACCTTCTATCCGGACAGTAGCACTTTTTAGCCCGGCTTCTTCTCCGGGTTGATAATCCACGACCTCTGCTTTAAAGCCCTTACGTTCTGCATAGCGAAGATACATGCGAAAAAGCATCTGGGCCCAATCCTGGGATTCTGTGCCTCCGGCTCCTGGATGGATGGTCAAAATGGCATTTCTAGCGTCATCCGGGTCAAAAAATAAAGTTCTTAATTGAGCTGTCTGCAATTCCTGCTCAAACTGATCCAGAGCTTCATTCAGTTCATCTAAAACCTCATCACCCTCTTCAGCCAGCTCCAGCAGAACTTCTATTTCTTCCTTTTTGTCATGAAGCTTCCTATAAAGGTTAATTTCTTTTTCCAGCAATTTCTTCTGCTGCTG
>JAKPXU010000124.1 GCA_029571905.1 Acidobacteriota bacterium
TTCGCGAAAATGAACCTGGCCAGCGCCGCAGTCGAAGCCTGAACTCCAGAATTATGGTAATTCATTGTTTAGAAAGTCACAACTCTTGTTCTTTAGGTTATCCCAAAATACCGAACAGGGTCATAAGATGAGAACTTTATATAATAAGCAGTTCGGATCTTGACTTTTAGCCTGAGGGATATAATTAATTAAATATGAAGTCTGGGAAGGGGAGATAGCCTTCAACCTGGTAAGGATTGGTGACCTGATGGTAGTTGTTTTTCAATATTACCCCTCAAATCTAATTAATTTCGGCTCTTATGTATTTATCCCCCAATTATTAGCAACCAAAAAGTTTAAAATCTGAAAGGAGGCAAAGGCATGGGTGACTTGAAGACAACTATCGAGAGAATGAAAAAATGTCAGAGGATAAAAGAGCCAGAAAAAGTCATTAGCTGTTTGATTGAGCTGTTCAGCCAGACAAATGATGGCTGGGTGGCTTTCAATATTGGCCTTGAGTATGAAAAAATTGACCGACTCGAGGAAGCCCTGGATTTTTATCAGAAAGCTGAAGAGCTGATGCCGCTGCCTGATTACAGAGAGAGCGCTCGTGAGGCCATCAGCCGGATAAAGACCAGATTGATAGAAACTGGTAAGGCAGAATATATCGAGGGGGCGACGATCAGTCTATCTGAGATTCTAAAATTTGACCCGACCAAGACCCTTCTGATTATACCCTGCACCTCGGAAAAAGTCTGGCAGATAGATCCGACTGCTCCCGATTTTGTGCCAGCCAGGTATGCCTACCGTGGAAAGAGGTTCTACAATTTTCGCCTCTGGGCAGAAGAAAATCAGATAGAAAAGAAAGGTTTTATCTGGATCATATTGAGTGCGAAATATGGCTTTATTGAACCATGGGCACCGATTGGCAGATATGAGGTAAGTCTCAGTGATCCGAGGGGTTTTTCTATATCGGCTGACACGCTCAAAAATCAGGTTAAACAGAAAAGGTGGTGGCGGACCGGTCCAGAAAGTCTGGTAGAAAAGAGAATAGCTGACTTTAATAGCATCATTCTTATCAACTGCAGCGCTTCACATAAAGACAGAATCAAAGAAGCCTTTCCTGAGGCTCTTTATCATGAGGCGGCTGGCTAACCATGGACCGGACACCTGAAGGTGAAATAGAGTAGCTTGACATTCGGGGAAATAGACTTTAGCATAAAAAATGAGGAAAAGAGGCACGAGAAGGCTACCCATATTGTCCAATTTTGATTAGTTGTGTCTTATTGAGGGTGGCCGCCGGGTCATAAAGATAGTATTCACATCCAGATTGATATAGTCCCGAAATGGGCCGAGGTAGGAATTATCAGGCTTGGGCCCGAAGCCAGGGAAGTCAGGAAATAAAGCGGTAGAGGGGTACAAATTAATTCTGCCTTAACTAATTAAGTCAATGGAAAAGAAAGTCTTCTGCTTTCCGAGGATAGGAAAATACACTCCCGTTTTCTGCCATTTACTGGAAGGTTTAGGACTTACGGTCCTACCGCCTCCACCCATCACCGAGCAAACAGTAAAATTGGGTGTGCGGCATTCAGCCGACATGATGTGCTACCCGTTCAAGATAACTCTGGGAAACTTCATAGAGGCAATCGAAGCAGGTGCCAATAGCCTCATTATGTTCGATTCTATGGGCCGCTGCCGGTTGAGGCATTACTGGGTGCTACATGATTTGACGCTGAGGAGGCTTGGATATAAGTTTCAGCTTTATCATGTCAACTTCGCCAACATTTTGAGGCTGATTAAGAGTTTTAATCCGAGCTTG
>JAKPXU010000130.1 GCA_029571905.1 Acidobacteriota bacterium
GTCAGGGCTGGATGTTTCCACCATTCTGATTATTGAAAAACTGGTGCGTCGGCTGGCGGCTGAAGGCAGGATTATCATTTATTCTTCTCATATTCTGGATATTGTCGAAAAAGTGGCCAGCCGGGTGTTAATTCTTTATAAAGGGAAGGTCAGAGCCGACGACTCGGTAGAAAATTTGCGCCAGTTAATGAGAGTTCCATCGCTCGAAGAAATTTTCAGTCAGCTGGTTGTTCAGGAAGACCCGGAGGCGGCGGCCTCAGAGTTGGTTTCTCTTATGAAGAAAAATGTCTGATGGTTTGAGTCAGCAGCAGAGGATATAAAAATGGATGGCCTCAAAAAGCTTCAGTTCAAAGAGACTCCCTTTGTCGTTTTAACCCGTCATTTCTTCCGGCGTCTTTTTCTGAATGAAACGGTCTTTTTTGAAGAGCAGATGGCTGCCAAGGTGATTAGCATTATAGCTTTTCTGGCGGTTTTTCCGGCCTATATCGCTAATTACCTACTTTTCCCGTATCTTATCCTGCCAGAGAAACCACAAGCCTGGGTTGAAATTTCCGAAATGACTACCCTGAGCATGCTGCTGCTGGGGCTCATTACCATCTTCGTCTGGGATATGATCTTCCTTGATCGTCAGGATTTTTTGAATCTGATGCCTCTGCCGTTGAAGCCGCTGACTGTTTTTTCTGCCAAGTTTGCCAGCCTGGTGATGTTTGTCGGGCTATTTGCCATTGGTATTAACTCTCTGTCGTCAATTGTTTTTACCATACTTTTGGGCCAGGCAAGATACTATGGGCTTTTTTCAGTTTTTCTTCTTTTTCTGAGCTATCTTCTGGTTATGTTCTTAGCCGGGGCCTTTATATTCTTTGCTCTTGGTTTTATTGCAGGTTTTTTTAACATGCTTCTTCGAGGTAAAATCTTCCAACGGATTTCAGATCTACTGCGTTTTGGCCTCATTGTCGCTCATATCTTTATTCTTTATTTTTTCCTGATTGATACTCATTTCATTCAAAAGCAGTTTGAAAGCTTTAAGGCCCTGCAGGAGAGTCCAACTACCTTGATGATAAACTTTCCCCCGCTCTGGTTTACGGGCCTCTATGAGGTATTACAGGGAAACCGGCAGCCCTTCTTTGAACAGCTGGCCTGGAGAGCAATTCTGGCTCTGGTCCTGGCTGTTGCAGCCTTCTTCCTCATTACTCTTGTTTCCTACAGCCGGCACCTGAAAAAAACATCACCGGAAGGAGCCAAACATTACCGGCCGTCAATTGTAAGAAGGCTGGCTGAGCCGGTTTTAAACCTGACGATTTTAAGACAGCCGGCAGAAAGGGCCGTTTTCTGGTTTACAGCAGCGCCCTCACCCGTAGCCGCCTCCACCGCACCAGGATTCTGTCTTATTTAGGAGTTGGTTTTGGGGTGAGCCTTATTATGTTTGTCTCGACCGGAAAATTTTTCTGGAAAGCTCAAGCCGGTAATATGCTTTCCCTGCCGCTGGTTTTGAGCTTCTTCCTGGTTCTGGGAATAAGAGATGCTACCAATATCCCGCTTAACTTGGAAGCTAACTGGATTTTTGAAATGACTGAAAGTCCACGGCGCTGGTCCTATTTTTCAGCCCTGCGGAAAAGTATTTTCGTTTTTGCCCTTATTCCGCTCTATCTTCTGCTTTTTGTTTTTTATGGTTTTATCTGGAACTGGACCACTTCAGGTGTTCATGGCCTTTATGACCTGGCTCTGGCTGTTTTGCTGGTCGAAGCCCTATTTTTTCAGTACATGAAATTTCCTTTTGCCTGTTCTTATCTTCCCGGCAAAAGCAAGCTCTATATTTTCTGGCTGGTTTATGTCCTGTTATTTCTGGGCTATATCTTTATACCGCGCTGGATCGAACCCTATTTTCTGGCCAGGCCTTCCAGATTGATAGGTTTTTATGGGGTTATTATTTTGATCATCGCCGGGCTCTGGCTTTATCACCGCTACTTTTTCTATGAAAAAAATCAAATATTATATGAAGACAACCCAGAGCCAGCTCTACTCGAGCTCTTCCACGCCACCTGATGGTTTTCGAGCCGCCATGGTTTCCATTGCTTCTTCTGGCTTCCTGCCAGTCAGGTTACCTATAACCATTACGAGACAGGTTAGAAATACTACCTGAAAAACCATTCCCCTGGAGAGAAAATGAGTCAGGCTCTTCTCTTGAAGGGTGACAAATAAAAGTATGGTAATCAGGCCACGCGGTGCAAAATATAAAACTCTGTCCAGCTTGATTCTCATCAACTTTAATAATAGCCATCTTAGTCCGAAAATGAAAGTTACAATGGCCAGAGCCTTAAGAAGATCGGATAGATTCAGTATCTCGCGCCTGCTGACCGCAAAACCAAAAACAAGGAAAAAGATCGATTTGATAAGGAAAGTAAACTCAACTACCAGATCTTTAAATCTGGTTACTTCCCCGGGATTTTCCTTGATAAACATTTTTTTCAACCAGGGAAGTGATTGTAACCTGTCATAATTATTAAGAAATAATCCAAAAAATAAAATAAAAATAAGGCCTGGCAGGTGCATGAGTTCTGAAACTGAATAGATCAAAATTACCAGGAGAATGATCGGAATAAATTTTATCTCGTGTTCAATTCTTTGCATAAGAAAAAACAAGAAATAGATGGAGACAGCAGAAATGATAGCCGTTATGATTAATTGAGATAGAGCGACATAAAAGGCATTGGCGTTAAGAGTTTGATTCCATAAAAGAAAGTTGAAAAACATGATGCTGAGGATATCAGAAAAACTGCTTTCATAAATAACAAATGTCCGGCTGGCCGGGGGTAAATGCTTTGAACTGGAGATAGCCACGGCGCTGCTGGTGCCAGCAAAGACTGCAGCCATCAAAAGAAGTTCCCTGAAGCTTACCGTCGGATGAGCTGCCCTCAGGGCAAGAGCCAGTATAAAGGACAGAATGATGATACTGGCCAGGGCCAGACTCACAGTCTGAAGAAGTAATTTCCCATGGCCTCTGTTTAATTTAATGCTCAGAGCCGCTTCCAGAACAATAAGCAGCAAGCCAAGATTGCCAAGGGCTGGCAATAAGAAAAATAGATCTGGAAAGGGGATTTTAAAATAGGTAATTATTTCTCGGAGAAGAAAGCCGGCCAGAAGTAAGACCATGACAGTCGGGACATTTATCTTCTCTGAGTAGAATTCAAAAAGGTAAGCAACCAGCAGCAGCAGGCACAGGGCAATTACAACTGTCATCAGGCCTCAATTTCCCTGAGGCATTTTATACTATTATGTCGTCTGTCATCAAGAGGAAAATCAACCGATTAAGCCCAGTTCTTGTAAATATAAAGCAATTTTGGCCTGCGCTTTGTCATCCAGTGGGAGAAGTGGAGAACGGCAAGGGCCGCCCTGAAAACCACGCCGGTCTAATGCATATTTAACTGCAGCGATGCTGTAAGTTTCAGTCACTGCCCGGTTAAGCGGAATGAGCTGGTATTGAAGCTCACGGGCCTCATCTTTCTGGCCAGCTTGAAATAGCTCGTAGAGCTTAACGCATAATTCAGGAGCGACATTGGCTAAAGCCAGAATAGCTCCCGAAGCGCCCAGCTCCAGAGCCGAATAAAAAACACTGCCTGAGCCCGTAAAATACAAGAAATCAGCCGGGACTTTCTTGATAACCTCACCCAGAAAAGCAATGTTGCCGCCGCTTTCTTTAAGACCGATGATATTTTCATGACCGGCCAGCTCTACAACCAACTCCAGCGGCAAAGAGATCTGGGTATTTTGGGGAATATTATAAACAATAACTGGAATTTTAACCCCATCAGCTATCCTGAGATAAAAATCCCGGAGGGCTTCATAATTCATTTTTGCCTTGTAATAAGAAGGTGGTCTGACCAGAGCGGCTTCTGCCCCGGCTTCAGCCAGGCGATTGGTGAATTTTATTGTCCAATCGGCCGATTCACGAGCTGTCCCGGCAATAATGACCTTCCCGCTGGCGGCTGATTTTTTGGCTTCGCTGACCAGTGTTTCCGATTCTTCGTCATTGAGAAAAGGTG
>JAKPXU010000141.1 GCA_029571905.1 Acidobacteriota bacterium
TTTTTTATATTCAGGCTAAGGAAAATTATAATTAAGAAATGAGAAGACGATAGGCTGGTATTAATGACCAGCCAGACAAAAAATTCATTTGACAGGGAATTTTTTTAGTTTTATAAATAAAAAAGGGTTAAAAGAGAATGGGTATAAAGCGCTGTCCTTATTGTCGGGCTTTAATCAGCGATCTGGATGAGTTTTGCAAAAACTGTGGTACCAGACTTCTTTTTCCTGAAGATGAAGAAATAGAAGAGGAAATTCCAGGCGATAAAATAATCAATGATGACCGCCGCCCAAAGGGAGAGGAAGAACAGTCTGAAGTCGGGAATGAATCGACCGAGATCTTTCCAGGGCAAGAAGCTGCTCAATTTGATGAAGAGGACGAACTGGAGGAAGACCTGGTAACAGAAGAACTCGAAGAAGTTATCATAGTCGATGAAGAGGCTGCTGATGGCCAGAAAACGCCTTCAGATACGGTCAGGGCATCGGCCGAAAATAGAGAAACAAAAAAAACTCCAGAAGAGCTGATTTTTGCTCAAGTGGAAGAAGACCTGCCTTTCCCGGAAGAACAGGAGGAAAAAATAGAACCGGGCCTGGTGACCAGAATGGTGGAGGAGCTTCAAAAGGAAACAAAGATAGAAGATGCTTCAACCACAGAAAAGCCAGGTCCAGGGCTGGTGACTCAATTGGTCCAGGAGTTAGAAGTCGAGACTGAAGGGCAGAATAAAAAAGAAAGCAAAGGCAGCGACGAAGAAAAAAGTGAAGGACAAATAATGGCAGATGCCTTCAGCACAGCTGAGCTGGAAGCCATAGGTCCGACGGTAGAAATGGGTCAAAGACAGGTCGAAGACTTTCTTAAAATCCTGGAAGAAAAAGAAAAAGAGAGAATAAAGATCAATAAAGAAAAAAAAGGGGCAGAAGAAACTGATAATATACCTCCCTGGGTTGCCGACATTAAAGATGCTTCAACTGAATGGCTGGAGGGAGGTCAGGAGATTTCACGCCCGGGGGAAAAGGCTATAGATGAACTTTACTCGGATGAGGAATTGCCTGAAGAGGAATCCCCCTCTCGGCCAACAATGGGTTTTCCAGAGAAGGTCACCAGAAGCGAGCTGGAGCTCGGAGAAAGTCGAGATTTAGAAATGGAAATAAAAGAGGAAGAAGAAACAGATTTCCTTTATGAACCTGAGACAGATACGGTCTGCCTGGGGAAAGAGGAAAGCCAGAGTATGGCAGGTTCTACCTCTCGCGGAATGACCCCCTTAAGTCCGGGTGCGTTTATTAAAGCCAAGGTATTCGATCTGCTCTTTATGGTTTTACTCTGGCTTCTGACCATCTGGCTGGCTGCTGGCTCCATGCAGGTGACCATCTTTAAATTGCTGGGTGCAGCCACCACCAGCTTACTTCTCTTCTTGCTGATTCAGGTTTCTATTTATTTCTTCTTGTTTTATTTCTTTATCGGGGAAACTCTTGGCGATCGCCTCTTCCGCGAGAATGAAGACTGAACTTTGATTTAGATACCGGGCTTTAAATTCCCAGCGATAATCTTTCAGCTAAAGCTGCGGGCAGGTCAGTGGCCAGGATTTTCCTTTGCGATTCGGCAATATTATATTCAACCCGGTTAAATTTCAGGCGGTTATTTTTTGAATCATAGATAGCATAAGAAGCCCGTGGGTCACGGTCACGCGGTTGACCGACAGAGCCAGGATTGATCAAATAGCGAGCTCCCTTTTCTAATTTAATTTCGGCCGGGAATTTTTCGATGAAGGTCCCTTCTACCATTTCTTCCCTTGCTACATAAACGAAGGGGAAATGAGTATGGCCAAAAAAACAGACTGGTGTGCTGATATAATCGAAGGCCTCAGCTGCATCAAATTCGCCAAAGATATAATAATCTTCATCGAAAGGCGCGCCGTGACAGATGGTAATGGTGTCGTGAACAATAAGAGGGCTTTTAGCCAAACTGCCCAGGAAACGGAGATATTTTTTATTCAAAGACTTCCTGGTCCATTCTATACCGGCCGCAGCTATTGGATTAAAGGTCTGAATAGAATCCAACCCGGCCACAGCTTTGTCATGATTGCCTCTAACCAGAGAACGGGGACCAAGGGCCTGAACCTGCTGAATAACTTCATTAGGCGAAGCTCCATAACCAACCAGATCACCAAGAAAAAGGTAATGTTCAATCTTTTTTTTCTTAGTATCCCTCAAGACAGCTTCCAGAGCTTCGAGATTGCCATGGATATCGGAAAAAATTAAATAGCGCATCAATCTTAACTCCTGCCGGTTTCGTAGAGCTTATCAGCAAAATATGAACTTCTAACCAGAGGCCCGCTGGCCACCTCTTTAAACCCAAGCTCGAGGGCCAGTTGTCGAAGCTCTTCGAATTCTTGCGGCGAACAATAGCGTCTGACGGGTGCGTGCTGCCTGGTGGGTTGAAGATACTGGCCGATGGTCAACAGCTCACAGCCATTTTGTCGCAGGTCAAGAAAAGCCTGCTTCAGATCAGTCAGGCTTTCCCCCAGTCCAACCATCAAGCCAGATTTGGTCAGAGCCCCGTGCTCATGGGCTAGCTTGAGCAAACCAAGCGACCGGTAATAGTTGTTAACTGGCCTGTTTATTTCTGGATAGAGATTGGCTGTTGTTTCCAGGTTATGACTGATAACTTCTGGCCTGGCGGCCAGGACCTTCAACAAGGGGCCTTCCTCTCCTTTAAAATCAGGGACCAGAACCTCGACTTTGATCTGGGGATAGTTATCCTTGATTAACTTTATCGTTCTGTAAAAAACTTCGGCTCCACCATCAGGCAGGTCATCTCTGGTAACCGAAGTTATGACCACATAACGCAGGCCCATGGCCTCAACTGCGGCCAGCACCTGTTCTGGTTCAGTTTGATCTAACGGCTTCGGCTGTCCCTTATCAACCGCACAGAAAGCACAATTTCTCGTACAGATATTTCCCAGGATCAAAAAAGTAGCAGTTTTCCTTGCCCAGCATTCTCCGATATTCGGGCAGCGCCCGCTTTCGCAGATAGTATGAAGCCTGCCCTTTTTTAAAAGCCCGGCTACCTGGAAATAAGTAGACTGAGAAGGCAGCCTGGCTTTCAGCCAGTCAGGTTTTCTAAAATGATCCAACCCTCTGACCTGATTTTTAAACTTTCTGGGAAATTAGACAGACCTTCCGGCGCGTAAGGTTTTCAGTATTCGAAGTCTCGTTCTCTTTTTAACCGCCGGCGCATTCTTTTTCTGGCCTGGGCATCTTTTAGCCGGCGTTTTTCTCCAGGTTTCAAATAGACAGAATGCTTCTTGATTTCTTTGATAATTGCTTCCTGCTGAACTCTTCTTTTAAACCGCCTGAGAGCTGATTCTAAACTTTCTCCCTCTTCAACAACGACAAAAGCCACTAACTGTCACCTCCTTACATCTGGAAAGTCGTTAATTTTATACCCGATTGCCAGCCAGTTGTCAAGAAAAATAGCCTGTTACCTGGCTGACCTATCTTTCAATCGCCCGCCAGCTCTTCTGATAATGGCTCTGGCCCCGATGACCAGCGGATCAATAAGAAGGACAGTTAGGTCTTCCGGGCTGAGAACCAGAGGAATTTCGGTACAACCAGCGATAATGGCCTGGGCTCCAGCCTCTATCAGTTCATCTGCGGCTTCAACCAGCAGTCTTTTCGGCTTCCGTCCTTTGCCACCGGCCTTTATGCCTTGCTGCCCATAGATAGCTCCCATGATTTTTTTCTGGCTCTTTTCTGAGGGATTAAGAACTTCTATTTTTTTCTTCTTGAAAGGCTGGAGGAAGATGCCAGTGGCAACGGTTCCTTCAGTGGCCAGCAGCCCAACTTTTTTCACCTCCGGGTTAAAATTTTTCAGATAAGAAGCCGTCTCTTCAATTAGATTGACCAGCTTTAGCCTGGTAGCTGATTTCAACTGGTCAAAATAATAATGAGCGGTCAGGCAGGGAATGACGGCCAGATCAGCGCCGGCTTTTTCCAGAAATTTTAAGCCATCCTGCAGGGCCGGCAGAGGGCTTGGGCCGTGATAGAGAATAGCGGCAGTCCGATCCGGAACAGATGGATTATCCAGAATAATAATCTTCAGATGTTCCTGATCTTTTTTAGCCGCGGTGTTGTCGATAATGAGTTTAAAAAATCTGGCCGTAGCCTCGGGCCCCAGACCGCCCAGAATTCCTACTGTTTTAGTAGTATTTCTGTTCTTATTCATCTTTTGTTTTCTCCAGATAAGCTGCTATTTTTTCAACGGGTAGAGCGTAAGCGGTTCGTCCTTTCTGGCCCTGGACAGTAGTAGCTTTAAAAAGTGAATTCAGAATAGCTTCTTCCGAGGCCTCCACGGCAGCCTGGAAAAGAGCTGACATGGCTTCGTTGCGAAGAACTTCGATCTTCATGGTCAGGCCGGCCGGTCCTGGTCGATTGGGTTTTAACCTCAGCTCAGTAGCTGTGGAAAAAGCAATGGCATAATCGCCGCTGCCATTGGAATAATAACTGCCAGTCCTGGCCAGACCAGCCAGCGCTCTTTTGGCCAGCCGTTTTAAATTGCGGCTATCCAGTGGAGCATCAGTCGCCACCACCACCAGGCAGGAACCATCAACCTGGCTCTTGCCTGCCTTCTGACTCAATCTGACATTTTTACCCAGTATCTTATCAACGGGAATCCCGTTTATCTGCAGCACACCGCCAAAATTGGTCTGAACGAGAACGCCAACGGTATAACCGCCCTTCTGGGTCGGAAGTTTTCTTGAGGCAGTACCAATACCCCCTTTAAAATCAAAACAGGTAGTGCCAGTCCCTGCTCCCACTGAGCCCTCTTTGACCGGGCCCGATGCCGCCCCCTTTATGGCGGCCAGCACGTCTTGCTTAGTGACGGCCCTCGCTCTGATATCATTGAGCCAACCATCATTTGTTTCTCCAACTACCGGGTTAACTGATTCCACCTGTTCATTGCCGGGTAAGTTCAGAATGTAATCAATAATCGCCTGACAGGCGACCGGTACACTGAGAGTATTGGTCAGAACGATAGGGGTTTCCAGATAACCCAGTTCTTCTACCTGAGTTGAACCGGTCAATTTGCCAAAGCCATTGGCCACACTGATGGCGGCTGGTACTTTTTCCTGGAAAATATTACCCTCATGGGGGAGGATGACGGTGACCCCTGTTCTGATATCTGAACCTTTGATAATTGTCTGGTGGCCGACCCTGACTCCAGACACATCAGTAATGGCATTGAGCGACCCTGTTTCCAATACCCCTATCTTTAATCCCAGATCGCGGGCCCGAGGTCGAACCTCCTGGCCGTTGAGACTGGAAAAAAGTAAACCCTGGGAGAGCAAAATTAAAATAGGAACAAATTTCATCATTTCTCCTTGGAATTAGTTTGATTTTTTTATATTTTCATTTTTTGCGCCATTCATCTCTATCCCGGTCAGTTTTTCATTTAAATTTTTGTTGATTTATCTATTCTATCTATTCTTCTATTTCCCGCCAGCTTGGTCTAAGCCAGGACAACTACTATTTTATCGTTTTCTCTAACCTGGTTAAATCCCTTCAATCTCCTCTTTTTTTATCAGTCATGGCAACAATTTTATGAGGTCTTAACGATCATCAGCCTCATTTTTTGACTTGAAGTCTGTGTGCTGAATGGCTATAAAATAAATCATAAAATTAATGGTAAAACCTTGACAGAATTTAATAGAACAGCGGAAACCAATTGAGATTATAGAAATAGGCCCTCTTAGTAACATTTAAGGTGACCTAACCAAATAGAAAAATAGAAAGAAGCAAAATAGCGAAATAGAAGGGCAGGAAGAACATGATCAATGATAAAAAATACTTGAGCCTGAAAGAGCTAAACCGTATTCCCTGGTTGATTCACGGTTTTGGCCTGGCTGGTTTTAAACTGGAAGATCTCAAAGCTGATTCCAGATTAGCTTCTTTTCAGGCAGTCGAGATGAACCAGGAGCATTCAACCAGGGTTCTCCTGATCGAGCAGCCACCGGAATCAAAGATCTCGGCTGACGGACTGATTACCGCCAGACCAGAACTGTTCTTAATCGTCAAGACGGCCGATTGCTTACCTGTTTTTCTGGTTGACACAAAACACCGGGTCGTAGCTGCTCTCCATGGCGGCTGGCGTGGGACTGGTGGTCGAATTGCTGAAGCCGCTTTCGAGTTGATGAGAAAGTCTTTTTCCACTCGTCCTGAGGGGACTTTAGCTGCCCTTGGCCCCGCCATTGAAGCCAGATGCTATGAAGTTGGACAGGAAGTCTATGATTTTTTTCTGAGGCAGGATTTTCCGGCAGACGGCATATTTTTATCTGGAGATAAGCCCGGTCATTTTTACCTTGATCTCCGGGCTGCTAACCGCTGGCTTCTGACCAGGATCATTGGCCTTCCTGCCGAAAATATTTATTCTCTGGAGTTATGCACTTTCTGTAAGCCTCAACTACTGTCTCACCGCCGCCAGCCAGCTGACCAAACCCGTCTGATAAATTTTATCGGAATAAGAAATATAAAATATTGAGCTACTTTAGTTCTCTATGATTGGTGTTTTCTAACTTTTTAATTCAAGCCAGGAAAGGGAAAAATGAGGGGAAAACTGATTGCAGCCAGGCTCATTACCTGAGTAGAAAATTTAGATGAAATTATAGAAATTATAATCGACATTTCTGGTCAGGTTGATTTCAATTCGGCTTTAAATTAAGATATATCAAAGTGTAAATATTCTTTTTAAGCTATTGCTCAGTCTATTTAATAGACCGCTAAGGAGCTTATCATGGACAAAATTCAAATGGCAGTGGGTGGAGTTGAGTTGCCAGGCATTCCAATTTTTAAAAAAGGTAAAGTCAGGAATGTGTTTGATCTTGGAGACAGACTTTTAATTGTAGCCACAGATCGGATTTCGGCTTTTGACTTTGTTTTACCTTCATTAATTCCATATAAGGGGCAGGTTTTGACCCAGCTCTCCAGGTTCTGGTTTGATTATACTTTTCTGGTTTGCCGTAACCATATGATTTCAACCGAAATATCTGATTTCCCAGCCCAACTCCGTCAGTCTGCTGATCTTCTTTATAAACGCTCGATGCTGGTGAAGAAAGCCAGGGTAATTCCCGTCGAATGTGTTGTTCGTGGCTATCTGTCCGGCTCAGGTTGGAAAGAATATCAAGAGACAGGAAAAGTTTGTGGAATAAAGCTGCCCAAGGGCTTGCAGGAATCATCCCGCCTGGATGAGCCCATCTTTACTCCCTCCACCAAGGCTGACGTCGGTCACGATGAGAATATTACCTTTAAAGAAATGGAAAAAATCGTTGGCACCGAGCTCTCTGATAAAATCCGCAAGATCAGCCTTGAACTTTACCAGAAAGCTTCCCTTTATGCGATTTCTAAGGGAATTATCATTGCTGATACGAAATTTGAATTTGGCCTGGATGAAAACGAGGAACTGATGCTGGTTGATGAACTGTTTACTCCTGACTCGTCACGTTTTTGGCCACTGGCCACTTATTCTCCAGGTAAATCGCAACCCAGCCTGGATAAACAGTATGTTCGCGATTATCTTTTGAGCACAGGCTGGGACAGAAAGACGCCGCCACCGCCGCCCCTACCGCCAGAAATTATAGAGCAAACGTCCCGGCGTTATCTGGAAATTTACAGGTTGTTAACTGGCAAAAACGACTTGCCCTGAATAGGGCCCGAAGATTATTTTTAAGAAACCAGGCAGAGAAGAAATAAAATGGCAGCAAACGGTGTCGTGGATCTTCATCTTCACTCCTATTTTAGCTGTGATGGAGATTATTCGCCGCGAGACCTGGTCTCGATGGCCAGAGAACATGGTTTTAGAGCCATAGCTATTGCCGATCATGACACAGTAGAAGCTTATCCGGAAGCACTCAGGACGGGAGAGGAAGCTGGAGTCGAGGTTATTCCCAGCATTGAAATAACCACTCTTTTTGATGGCCGGGAGTTCCACCTGCAACTGCCGTTTGTTAACTGGCGCAGTCAGGCCATTCGCTACATAGTAAATTATGTAGCCGAATCGAGATTGAACGAGGCCAGGCGGCGAGTAGAGTTATTAAAAGAACAGGGGTATGACCTCGAATGGGAAGAAGTCTGGGAGAAATGTGCTGGTATTCCACCTCTGGGGGTGAAGATTGCCCGGGTTTTGCTGGAAAAACCAGAAAGCAGGCAAAATCCGCTTCTAAAAAAGTATTATGACAGTGATAGTCAGGTTTTTGCTCCTTATCTCTTCTATCAAGATTATTTTACGGAAGGTAGGCCGGCCTTTGTCCCTAAAAATCATATCCTTCTGGAAGAAGTCTTACGTCTGGCACAGGAGACAGAAGGAGTGCCAGTTCTGTCTCATCCAGGGGCTTATTTCCAGCAGACTACTCGAGAAGATCTTATATTACTTAAATCTCTTGGTCTGCAGGGACTGGAGGTCTATACTTCTTACCATCAGCCAGAGCAGACTGAATTATACCACCGGCTAGCCGAAGAGCTTGATCTGGTGGCCACTGCTGGCTCTGATTTTCACGGCCAGATTAAACCCCGGGTTTACTTCGGACTGATCAAAGACGGCAATTATGACATGGTCAAAAAATTGAGAGAGAGGAAGGGCTGATGCACTTTAACTGGCTGGACATTATTCTTATTGTCATTTTGCTGTTGACTTTTATCATGGGTCTGATCAAAGGTCTGCTGCGCCAGGTTTTAGGTCTGGCCGGAGTGATTATCGGGTTGATTGTGGCCTCCAGAAACTATGGCTGGTTATCCTGGAAGCTTCATTCCTCGGTGAGTTCTGATTTCTGGAGAAATTGCCTGAGTTTTTTGCTGATTTTTATCTTTATTGTTCTTCTGGGCTGGTTAGTGGGAGTATTGCTGAGTAAGCTGATGAAAGGGCCGCTCAGCCTGCTCAATCATCTTCTGGGAGCAGCCTTCGGGCTAATTAAAGGAGTCCTTATCTGTGCCGTAATTGTCATGGCTCTGGTTGTTTTTGATTTCGGGCAGCCAGCTTTGATCGGTTCCAGATTGGCTCCGGCCTGCCTTCATGTCTCCAAAGCTATGATTAACTTGATTCCGGCTGATTTAAAGGCTAAATTTAATGATAATTGGAAGAAAATTCAGGGCAAGGGAGGTGGGGAGAATGAGCAAAAAATTTGAAGAACTTAATATCCATCAAAAGCTGGAGAATCTTATCGCCGATATGATAGAGAAAGAAATTCACCTAAAAGAAGCTCAAGCCGAGTTCGAGAAAATATATCTGGAGACAGCCAGCGCCCGGTACAAGGGGAATAAGACTAAAATCGCTCAAGCCCTGGGCATCCACCGGAATACTCTCCATAACCGGTTAAAAGCCTTAAAAATTAAGGTAAAAAAATAGCAGTCTTTACTCCTGCCTGCTAAAATTTACATCTCAGATCTTGACAAGGTTTTTATCATAATTTATAATTTAGCAGTCAATAAGCAGGAGTGCTAATTTAAATAAAGGACATTAAATAAAAGATAGGAGAAAGGAGGTAAAAACATGAAAATTCAACCATTGTATGACCGAGTTCTGCTGAGGAGAGTGGAAGAGGAAGAAGTCAAACGTGGCAGCATTATTATTCCTGACACCGCCAAGGAAAAACCACAGGAAGCAGATGTCATTGAGGTTGGCCCGGGAAGAGTAAATGAAAGCGGAAAAACTATTCCCTTAAGTGTCAAAAAGGGTGATCGGGTGCTTATTGGCAAATATAGCGGCACTGAAGTCACGATCGATGGTGTTGAACACCTGATTGTCCGCGAAGATGAGATTCTGGCGATTATTAACAGATGAAAAGATAAGGAGGTAAACCATGGCCAAACAAATTTTACTTGGTGATGAAGCCAGACAAGCCCTCTTGAGAGGCGTCAATACTTTGAGCAATGTGGTCAAATCCACCCTTGGTCCGAGAGGAAGAAATATTATCCTTGATAAAAAATTTGGTTCTCCGACCAGCACCAGGGATGGCGTTACGGTCGCCAAAGAAATCGATCTTAAAGATCCCTGGGAAAATATGGGCGCCCAGCTGGTCAAAGAAGTTGCTTCTAAAACTTCTGATGTAGCGGGTGATGGAACCACTACCGCCACTGTTTTAGCCCAGATAATCTACGCTGAAGGAATTAAGCATGTCACAGCCGGCCGAAATCCTAACTTGATTAAGAAGGGTATTGAACGGGCGGTGGAAGAAGTCGTTAAAGAACTGAAAAGTATGAGTCGGGAAGTCACTGGCGACATGATCGCTCAGGTCGGCGCCATTTCTGCCAATAATGATGAGTCTATAGGCAAAATTATTGCCGAAGCTATGGAAAAAGTTGGTAAGGATGGAGTTATAACCGTAGAAGAAGCCAAGGGGCTGGAAACTACTCTGGAATTTGTCGAAGGTATGCAGTTTGATCGGGGGTATCTCTCGCCTTACTTTGTTACTGACCCTGAGCGAATGGAATGTGTCCTGGAAAATCCGCTCATCCTTTTATATGAGAAGAAAATCTCCAACCTGCGTGAGTTTCTGCCTCTTCTGGAAAATGTAGCGAAAATGGGTCGTTCGCTGCTGGTCGTAGCAGAAGAGGTGGAAGGCGAAGCTTTAGCTACGCTGGTGGTTAATAAGCTCAAAGGCACACTTATGTGCTGTGCTGTTAAGGCCCCTGGTTTTGGTGACAGGCGCAAAGCCATGCTGGAAGATATTGCTATCCTGACCGGCGGCCAGGTTATAACTGAAGAAATGGGTGTTAAACTGGAAAATGTCACCCTTGACTGGTTGGGTGAAGCAGCCAAGGTTGTTGTTGACAAGGATAATACCACTATCGTTGAGGGCAAAGGCAAACCGAGCGACATCCAGGCTAGAATCAAACAGATCAGAGCCCAGATTGAAGAAACGACTTCTGATTATGACCGTGAGAAACTGCAGGAAAGGCTGGCTAAAATGGTCGGCGGCGTCGCTTTGATCAAAGTTGGTGCGGCCACCGAGACTGAGCTAAAAGATAAGAAAGCCAGGGTAGAAGATGCTATGCATGCTACCAAGGCCGCCGTCGAGGAAGGCATCGTTCCAGGTGGTGGAGTAGCTCTCCTGCGTTGCCAGAAAGCTCTGGATAAGCTCAATCTTGAAAGTGATTTACAAGTCGGAGTCCAGATTATTCGGCGGGCTCTGGAAGAACCGATCCGGCAGATTGCCGCTAATGCCGGCTACGAAGGTTCCATTGTCGTGGAGAAAGTTAGAGAGATGAAGCAGGATATGGGCTTCAACGCGCTGACTGAAAAATATGAAGACATGATCAAGGCGGGAATTGTTGATCCAACCAAAGTGGTCAGGACAGCTCTCCAGAATGCTTCGAGCATTGCCAGTCTGTTACTAACCACCGAAGGTTGTGTAACAGATATACCAGAAGATGAAAAGAAACAAGCTTATCCCACCCCGCCGGCTGACATGTATTAATTAAAGATCAAACAGGCGTTTATCAAGGCCGCTTCCGGTTATCCGGAGCGGCCTTTTTTTTGAGTTGTTTTTCGCCCTTATGGTATATTAGCCTGAACAGGAAATCTTCTGGCTAAAAAGTTTTAGATGAAAATTCTTAACCGCTATCTGCTTAAAGAAGTTGCTATCTCTTTTTTGCTAGCTCTCGGGTTGATAATTCTCGTCCTCCTTTTAAATGATATCTTCTATTTGACGGATATATTTATCAGTAAAAAAATCCCGCTGGGTATTGTCCTGAGGGTTCTTTTTCTATTGCTCCCTTCGATTCTGGCCCTGGCTATTCCATTGGCTTTTCTGGCTGGATTGCTAGGGGGCCTGACTCATCTTAATGCCGACCGGGAGATCGAAGCTCTGAGACTGTTGGGAATAAGCCCCCAGCAGGTGCTGAAGCCCCTGCTGGGACTGGCCATGATTCTTTGCCTGGTAACTATGTCTTTTACTTTCTGGCTGGCGCCTCGGGCCAATTATAAGTGGCTTCAGACCATGGTCGAATCTGTTTTGACCAGAACTAATTTCCAGGTGATTCCCGGTCAGTTTAATGAATCCTTTCCGGCCAATGTGATTTACATTGACAGCCAGGATAGTCAGGGGAAATGGCATGATATTTTCCTTTACAGGAAAGAAGAGGAAAATGGAGTGCAGGTAGTTACGGCCAGAGAAGGTGAGATGTGGCCAGCCCCTGATCTCAAAGCGGCCTGGTTGAGATTGGCCGATGGTTATAGCTTCAGGTTCGATCTGAGTCAGCCTGAAACGATTGGCTTTAACCAATTTAAAAGGCAGGAGCAGCTGGTTGACCTGAAAAACCTCTTTCCATCTGTCTCCCTTGAGAAGAAATATAGAGAGAAGAGCCTGAAAG
Organism: Acidobacteriota bacterium; assembly: GCA_029571905.1. Lineage (GTDB taxonomy): Bacteria > Acidobacteriota > Aminicenantia > Aminicenantales > Saccharicenantaceae > Saccharicenans. The sequence continues at coordinate 12,355 of JAKPXU010000141.1, forward strand.
AATTATTGGCCGACTGGCGAAAGATAAAAATGGATAGGAATAAAAACAGAGGAGAGCTCCTGGCCATTCAGGTTGAGTTAAATAAGAGAGTCAGCATACCAGCTGCCTGTCTGGTTTTTGTTTTTCTTGGTTTGGGCCTGGGCTGGAGAAGATGGCCTGGTGGCCGGGCGGGTGGCTATGGAGTCAGCCTGATTATTCTGGTGATTTATTATACGCTACTGGTTTTTGGTCAGAGTCAGGCCGAAGCAGGCCGGCTGGCTCCTCTGGTTGGCTTGTGGCTGCCTGATTTTCTGGCGCTGGTGGCTGGCTGTCTGACCTATCTTTCAGCCTGCCGGGAGGTCCAAATCGGGTTTTGTCCGGGAATTAAAAGTCTATCGCCACTTCCTAAAAAACCGGTCAGGATTTTTACTGCCTCATCATCCAGACGACCAAAAAGATCAAGCCGCCGGGCTTTAGGTCTGGGCTTTCATGATCGGTACATATTGAGCAAATTTATTACTCTATATATCTGTTTGTTTCTGGCTCTGGTCCTGGTCCTGGTAGTTTTTAATTTTCTGACCAGATGGGAAATGGCCAGAGAAAACCGGCAGCCAATTTATCTGCTCCTTTCCTTTGTCTGGCATAAGTTGCCAGAGTTTACCATTCAGGCGATTCAGCTGGCAGCTCTCCTGGCCCCGATTCTCTGTCTGAATTTTCTTTACCGCCGGAATGAAATCCAAGCTATGATTACTTCTGGTGTGAGTTTCTGGCGGCTGGCTGCTCCGGTATTAGGGGTGGCGATTCTAATTATACCGATTAGCTTTTTTCTTCAGGACAGGCTGGTGGTCAGGGGCAATTTAGAGGCAGAAAAAATCTGGAGCCAGCTGGCTGATCGTCCGGTCAGGGCGTTTACTTTTCAAAATCGTTACTGGATTAAAAATGATGATTTGCCCGGGTTTGTCCATTATGAGCTGTCTTCAGCCGAAATGAATAGCCTTCAGAGACTTTTAGTTTTTCAAACAGAAAATGATTCTTCTTTCAGACTAAGAAGAGTTATTTTCAGCCAGATGGCTAAAATAAGCGAAAATAGCCTTCATTTAGAGAATGGCTGGGAAAGAGATGTAAAAAGTGAAAATTTCCATTTTTATAAATTTGACGCTCTTGAACTTAACTGGCCGGAAACTCAAAGACAATTCGTAAAGGAGTGGAAAGAACCATCTTTGATGACTTGGAAGGAGCTTGACCAATACAGCCGCGACCTGGAGCAAAGCGGCAGTCCCGCCCTGAACTTCAGGTTGGAAGCCAGATTAAGGGTGGCCTGGCCTTTTTCTGTCTTTGTCCTGTGCCTGCTGGGGGTAGCGCTGGCCGGCTTAAGTCAGAAAAAAATTTTTGTTTTTCCACTTGGGCTAGCCCTGGGTGGCGGCTATCTTTTCTGGCAGACTGTGGCTACCTTCCGCAGTCTGGGACATGCGGGCATTCTCAACCCGGGGATAGCTGCCTGGAGCCCGATAGTCATTTTTTCTCTCGTCGGGTTCTATCTTTTTTTCAGGGTAAAAACTTAGAGCTGGCGAGGTAGATTAAAAGCATCTCACATTTTGTATTTACCGAAGTCTTCCGGCTTGAGGCTTTCCAGAAGTTTCCTTAGTCTTTCCGATTCCTCCGGGCTCTGTCCAGCCTCGGGAGTCCGGCTCAATTTAATGACTTCTTCTTCTACATAAATGGGAGAATTTGTTCTGAGAGCCAGGGCAATGGCATCGGAGGGGCGGGAATCAATTAGATAAGAAATGTCATGCTGATGGCAATAAATGACCGCGTAATAGGTATTATCCCGAACATCATTTATGACTACTTTGTCCACTTTGATATTTGTCTGATCCAGAAAATTTTTCAGAAGGTCATGGGTCATGGGGCGAGGAGTGACTATACCCTCCAGAGTGAGGGCAATTGCATTGGCTTCATACAGGCCAATCCAGATGGGCAAAATCTGGTCAGATTCAGTATTCTTTAAAATGAGAACTGGCATTTTTGACACCGGATCAACCACCAGCGCTCCGACCTTCATAATTATTTCCATAATCTTTTTCCCTCTGAATCTGAATTTAATATAAGTTCAGGCTGGCAGGTTGTCAAGAAAGAAGCCAGTTAAGGCAGATACCCTGGTGTCTCAATGGGATTTTAAAAGAGCCTGACCCTGTCTGGCATATTCCTCCGAGCGATCATACTCACCAAGGCGATTGTAGAGGTCCGCCAGCAGGAAGTAACCAAGAGGCAGGTTTTCTTTATCTGGTTTTAACTCCAGGCCTTTTTTCACCAGCTCAATGGCTTCGTTAAAGTTCCGGCCTTGCCTGAGATAGATTCGAGCTACGTAAAAATAAGTTAAGGGGAAGGAGGGTTCTGCTTTTAAAGCTTTGAGCAATGTTTCCAGCTCCTCTTTCTCTCTCTGCTGGAGTCGGTAAAGACGGGCCAGATTGAAGAGGGCTTTAAAATGATTCGGCGAGTCAGCGATTTCCTGCTGATAGAGTTTAATGGCTTCTTCCAGCCTGTTTTGTTTTTCACGCAACTGGGCCAGGTTATAGCGGAGATTAAGCAGAGTAGGATTTATAGCCAGAGCTGCTTCCAGATGTTTTTCAGCACAAACCAGGTCATCTCGGTTCAAGCAAATAGCGGCGATGGCATTATGGGCTGAGGCAGAACGCGGATTTCTTTTCAGACATTCTTCGAAGTAAGGAAGGGCTTTGTCATAATTCGCCCGCAGAGCGTAAAGAGTACCCAGCACGTGATAAAACTGAGAATCATCAAAGCCACGTTTTGCCTGTTCAAGAACAAATTTTTCCGCCTCTTCCATTTGCCCTAAGGCCGCATAGCAATTAGCCACATTGATGACAGCAAAAGAATCGTCAGGTTTAAGTTCCAGGGCCTGAATAAAAGCCCGGGCGGCTTCTTCAAATCTTCTTGCCCTGAAATAGATATTGCCCAGGGCAAAATACCCGTCACTGATGGTGGGGTCTTCCTGCAGAATTTTATTCAGAGCGGCGATAGCCTCATCGAAGTTTCCGGCCAGTCCGATTTCTCTCGCTCTGGAAATTTCATTAAATATATTTATCTTGTCCTTGGGATCAGCCAGCTTTTTCCCTTTCAGCCGAGCTGGATCAACAAAAGATCCCAGATAACCTAGAGCAGCTAATCTTTCTTTTGTTTCTTCATCTACCACCGAGAAGTCAGCCTGGATAGCCTTTTCTCCGGCTTTTTGTTCAAACTCCTGAGCTAAAGCGGTCAATTCTTCATAGACCTTTTTCTCGACATAGACCAGATTCTTTTCTTCCTTGGGGTCCTTAGTCAGATCATAAAGTTCAGGTACTGGAGCCAGAATTAACTTATAATGATTATTCTGGATGCTACGTAATTCTGACCAGCCATAGTGAAAGCGAGGATAGTAAGTTTCTGCGTAGGCCAACCGGTCGTCTGTTTTTCTGGGACCGGAGAAATAGCGGGTAAGACTCTGCCCTTGAACTTCCGGCGGGATTTTAAGGCCGCTTAATTCCAGAATGGTGGGCATGACATCAGTCAGGGTAACCACACCTGAATAGGATTGGCCAGAAAACTCACGGAAAGGGGTAACGACAATTAACGGTACATGGAGGGTTTCCTGATAGATAAAGAAACCATGAGTGGTTTCGCCATGCTGACCAAGGCTTTCTCCATGGTCAGAGGCTAACACCAGAAACAATCGGTCTTTCCAGCTGCTATTCTCAATGTAGGCCTGGAGCCGGGCTAGCTGACTATCAGTGTAGGCGATCTCTCCAAGGTAAGGATGGTCAGCTAACTGGCTTTTGTATGGTTCTGGCGGGTCATAGGGTGTATGAGGATCATAAAGGTGAATCCAGATAAAGAATTTGTCCTGCTTATTTTTTTCCAACCAGGACAGGGTCTCCCCGATTGTGTCTTCCGCCCGACGCTGAACTTCTCCCAGAGAGATTTTTTCGAAACGGCCAAGGTCGAAGCTGTCGAAATAATAGTCAAAACCCTGATTGAGGCCCCATTTGGAATCAACTACATAGGCAGAAACAAAAGCAGCTGTCTTGTAGCCGGCCGACTGAAAGCACTCAGCCAGAGTTTGAAGTTCGTCCGGGACGACAAAGCCGCCATTGTC
>JAKPXU010000142.1 GCA_029571905.1 Acidobacteriota bacterium
GCCCTGGCGTCATCAAAGTTAACCGGGTAACCGGCCCAATAATCAAGAATGTTATCCTGATTGCCCTTAGCTGCAGCCATCAGCTTCTGAGCTTCAGCCACAGAGGGCAGCTGGTAATCATCTCCAGTTAACTGGCTCAGCCAGCTGACATACTGTCTGGCTGTCTCAAAGGGAATGCCACTAACCGGATAATTTTCAGTTCCTGGCTGAAATTTATAATCAGGGCGAAAAGCTTGCCACTGAGCTCTGGTCACTTCAAACCGACCAACCTGTAAATCCTGCCAGTCAACTATTTCTGGAATCAGTTTTCCCTTTATTTTAAGCCCATAACTGGAACCAGAACGCGCATAAGATTGAGCTTTAAGAGAGAGGTCAAGTGGCGAAAGCTCTTTTATTGCTTCATTTTTGGGTGAGAGGCTCTTAAAAAAATGCCGGTCAAACCAGGCCAGCTCCTCTTCCATTTTGCGCCGCTGATGGGACAGTTTCCTCAGTCCATGTGGTTCACCGGGAAAAATAATAAATCTGACCGGCGCCTGTCCGAGTTGCTGAAGGACGCGGTAATGCTCCATCCCCTGGCCAAAAGGCACATTGGTATCCTCGGTACCATGGAAAATGATGGTTGGTATCTTCATGTCCTTGAAATGGAAAAGAGGCGACAATTGCCTATAATAGTCTGGCCTTTCCCAGGGTGCACCAAGAAAATAGTAATTATCGAAGCTGACTCCGAAGGCACAGGTTCCATAGTCGCTGATCCAGTCAACATCGGCCGCTCCGATTCCGCCGACTTTAAAACGGTCGGTCCAGACCAGCAAGGCAATACTCAGAATCCCACCATTTGACCAGCCCATGGTCCCCAGCCGGTCGGAGTCGACCATTCCCCTGGAGATGAGATAATCAATGCCTTTGACCATATCCTCGAGAGGATAATCATAATAGTGTCCTCTAATTGACTCGGCGAATTTCTGGCCATAGCCGTTTGAGCCGTGGTAATTTGGTTTGAGCACAAAGCAGCCCTTCTGAGCGAGAAGGTTGGGATAATAGGCATAAGATTCCTCAAATTCGTCCATATCAATCCCGGTTGGCCCGCCATGAATATTCAAAAACAGGGGATATTTTTTGCCTGGCTGATAATCATGAGGGTAGTAAAGAACACCCTCAATCTCTTCATCCAGAGCACCCTTCCATTTTATAACTTCTGTCCGGGCTATTTTTTTGCTTTTAAAATTGAGATTCAGTTCGATAAGCGATCTGTCAACGACCAGCTTATTCTTTTCCAGGTGACCAAAATACCATTCTCCTGGTTTGGAGGCGGTGGTGTGGTTGTAGACTATCCAATCGCCATTTTCCTGGCCAGTTAAGCTGTAGATATGGGGATAATGCTTGCCTTCGATTTCTTCAAAATTAAACTCTTCAGCCTGGCGATAGTATCTTCGCCACTTAGGTCTGGCTCCAGCCGCCAGCGGGGCAAGAAATCCATCGTTTTTAACCAGTAAATATGGTTCCATTAACCCCGCTTCCCAGTTGAGATTGATTTCTCGATAGCCATTGGTTTTGAGATCATAATAATAGAGGAAGTCAGCTCCAGCCGTCTCATTAACCGGATCGCTGGTCCTCATCACCGAAAAATAAAATCCCTGATTGTTTTTATCCCAGAAAATTCCATCTGGCTTAAAGAAATCTTCAGGAAAGATTTCCCGGCTATCTTTATCCTCGAGTTTAATCATAAAAAATTTCGGTTTTATTTTTCTGTCATTTACATAACTCAGGCTTTGATTGTTACGGGTGATGACCAGTTTTCGGTCAGGTGACAGATAAAAATTGGTGATCTGGTCGCG
>JAKPXU010000143.1 GCA_029571905.1 Acidobacteriota bacterium
TGGCCAGGGCTTTTAACCCCCAGGAAAAAATAGAAAGCGGGAATTCTTTCCGCATAAAAAGCGAAATCTTCAGCTACCAGTTGAGGTTTGACCTCAACCACATTGGCTTCGCCCAGGGATTTAACCAGCCAGGGAAGAACCGACCTGATAAATTCCGGATGATTGTAAACCGGAGGTAGCTGGCGCTCATAATCGAGGTTATAGCTCGCCCCATAACTCTGACTGATTCCCGCTGCTATCTGTTCGATGATTTCAGGTATCTGGTCGCGGAGGTCAGAATTCAGAGTGCGGACTGTTCCTTCCATGACCACTTTATCAGCAATTATATTGGATCTTACTCCGCCCTGGATTTTTCCGATCGAAACGACCAGAGGTTCGGTTGGATCGACCAGCCGGCTCCTTAGATTTTGAAGATTGCTGATGACTTCGGCAGCAATTACTATGGCGTCTATTCCTTCCTGGGGCCTGGCTCCATGGGCACTTTTGCCATTAATGGTAAGAGTAAGATTATCAGAACTGGCCATGGTATAACCTTCAGCATAACCAACCTGGCCGACCTTGAGATCGGGCCAGACATGAAGACCAAAAATCGCCCGAACAGGAGGGTCAGCTAAAACGCCCTCTCTGATCATAAGACTGGCTCCGCCTTCTTCTCCCGGAGGGGCGCCTTCTTCAGCTGGCTGGAAAATGAATTTTATCTTGCCGCGAATTTTATCTTTAAAATTACTGAGAACCATAGCTGTTCCCAGAGCAATGGAGGTATGAAAATCATGACCGCAAGCATGCATGACTCCGGGGTTGAGTGACCTGTAGGGAAAGTTATTCTGCTCCTCTACTGGCAGGGCGTCCGTGTCGGCTCTGATCGCCACGGTTGGGCCTGGTAAGGCTCCGGTTAAAAGACCAACCACGCCAGTCCCGGCGACGCCTGTTTTTACTTCCAGTCCAAGAGAAGTTAATTTACTCGCCACCAGTTTGCTGGTCTCATACTCGCGGTTGCTGAGCTCGGGATTCATGTGCAGAAAGCGGCGGATTTTTATTATTTCAGCCCGGTTTTTTTCGATTTCCAGGTCAATAGCAGCTGCTGTTTTGAGATCAATAGCTCGCAGCTCAACTGGACCAATTAAAAGTCCGACCAGGATTGCTGATATAAAGATGGAGTTAGAAAGATGCTTGCCCATGCCCATCCTCTATTTTAGCTAATATTTTAGCTAAAATCTATAAAAAACCCCTTTATCATAATCAGCTTGATCAGGAGCAAAAAATCAGAGTCGTTATTTTTCTTTTTCTAAGTCCTCGGGAAATTCTGGTTTCTCCCCCGCCACTTCGCTTTTTGTCTTTTCCAGAAATTCTTTTATGGCTTCGATGCCTTCCTCGGCTTTTCCCTTGACTACTTTGGCACCTTTTTCTGCTTCCTGAGCCACTTTGGTATAACCCTGGACAGCCAGCTCCTGGCCCTTTTTAGCCTGTTCTTTAATTTTCTTTCTGGTTTCCTTTCCGCTGGAAGGAGCAAATAATATGCCGACAATAAAACCCGTTGCCGCACCAGCCAAAAATGTCAGTAGATAATCGGTGAAATGAGAACCTTCGTTATCTGCCATTTTTTTTCTCCTTTCTTTTTTTTATCATTTGCCAGCCAAAACGCACCAGAGGAAAAAGGACTGGCCAGTATCTGGAGGCCGGCCTGACAACTCTGGTCGTTAAGAAGAGGGAAAGCTCCGATAGACCCGAGACTGTCTTCCTGGCCGATTCGATTACTTTTCCGGTTTCATCGAGACGCTGGTCGAGTTTGTCCTCAATTTTCTGGAGCTTATCCAGGGTGGCCTGCAGTTGCTGAAAAGATTTTTCAGCTTCTCTGACTGTCCGACGGAGCTGAATCAAGAACAGGATCAAAAAAACAGCTATAGCAACGGCGGCCACAGTCAAAATCAGAAAAAGGGTCTGGTTAAAGGTTAGCAGCATGATAAGCTTACATTAAGCCAAAAGAGGGCCGGTTGTCAATCATATTACTCATTCAGTTTAACCGCTGGTATCAAGGGCGGAGGGAGGAATAAAGAGATTCGGTTTCGATGTGCTGGGCAGGCCGACAGTGAGCGGCAGGGACAGAGGTCAGGGCGAGCTGTAAGCAAAGTTAATTTTGAAAGCAGGAACTGTCTGGCCAGGAGCAGTTTCACCAGGGAAAAGAGGTCGGCTCTCAGGAGTGTTTGGGCCGCTGCCAGTTTAAAAGATAAATGAAAAAAGGTGCTCCGAGCGCGGCAGTGATGACTCCGATAGGAATTTCAGATGGTGTGAAGGCTATTCTGGCTACAAGATCACACCAAACCAGCATCGCCCCGCCGGTTAAAGCCGAATAGAAGAAAAGAGAGCGATGATCCGGTCCAACGATCAACCTTACCGAATGAGGAACAATCAACC
>JAKPXU010000166.1 GCA_029571905.1 Acidobacteriota bacterium
GCCTGACGGTCTGATGACTGAAAAAACCTGTTATGCTATGACCCAGCTAATCAGGCAGGAAAAAATTGACCTGGTCATTGACCTTCACGAAGCCGAGCTCCAGTATCCGGTCATCAGTACGATTGTCGTCCATCCCAAGGGGCAGGATCTAGCCGCTCTGGCTTCCATGACGATCAGCGCTGAGGAAGGCTTTGATATCGGTGTCGAGTATTCGCCTGAGGCTCTCCGCGGTCTATCCCACCGGGAAATCGGCGACTGGACAGAAGCTATTCCCCTTCTGATGGAAACACCGGAGCCATTTCTTGATGCTACGCGGGGAAAAACCGACCGGGATCTCCTTCTCACCGGTCGGGACGAATTCGTCATGAAAGCCGGCAAGCACGGGCTGCTGTTTGAAAGACTGGATGAAAGAGGTTGGCCAATTGATGTCAGAGTAGGCCGCCATCTATCCTCGATTGCTGTCATTTTAAAGACCTGGTCAGAGCTTCGTCCTGACCGACTGATTGAAGCTGAAGAAATTCCTCGCTATTCTGAAATTGTGGATAAGACGACAGGTTTTTATCTTAAAAACCCGGCCGAGGCCCCGGCTAACCGTCTTTGTTTTGAGTAGGGCGATTAAAAAAAACAACAACAGCGGCGCAGACCAGAAGATAAGCAGCAACAAGCAACCAGGGTTTTTGCCAAGGGGAACTCTCTGCCTTCAATCTTAAATCCTCACTGGCCTGAGGCAGGGGCTGCGGGTCCCAGGGTAAATTATAACGGGCAGCCAGGCCCTTGATATTCAGGAGGTGAATGACTGGAATACCTTCACTGGCCATCCGCTGAATTAGCCCACAGCGATCGGCTGGTGGTATTTTTTTCACCTGAGTAAGGCCCGGGCGAAGTTCCAGGATAGAAGAATCACGGCCCAGATTGACCAGACTACCTCCGATATTGATAAAAGCCCGGATAGGCTGGCCGTCAGCCGCTTTTTTAAACAGACTCAGATGGGTTTCAACCATGGTGTTAAATCCGGCTGACGGAAGAAACGTTAGGCCCAGGGTTTGGGCTTCCTGCCTCAGCTTGATTTTTAAGTCTTCAGGATACTCACCTCCTGAACCATCCTCTCCCCCCCAGCTAAGGGCCAGCAGACGGTGCTGATTAAAGCCTGCCTGGCGCAAACAATTTTCCATAGAGATCCAGCTAAATTCCGGCTGGTTAGCTCCCCATTGAGATGAGCCAATAGAAACGATAACCAGAAGTTCAACCCCCATGGCTCGGGTGGCACAATAGGTTGCCACAATGAGAGCCGGAAAAGAACTCGAGGCGCCAGCTGCCACTAGCTGACCCTTTTTTACTCCAGCCTGGCGAAGAAGACGAACGAGGAGGGCGGCCAGGGCTGGATTGGTAGTCGTACGCTTAGCTTCCAGCTGCCCGAGAGTAGTAGTCAGTGGGCTCGATTCGAGACCAATTAAGCCGGTCTTCATCGGGTCAAAGGGATTTTTTTCAGGGGCCAGCCCGACCTTTTGCTGACAGCGATATATTTCTCTTTCGGCTTCTTGCATTAATCGGGCGGCCTCCAGTTCATCAGGGGTAAGTTTCTGTCCGGAAGATTCAAACCAGAAAAAGAAGACAAGATAAAAGATAAGGCTAACCGCCGCCAAGTAAAAAATTGTTTGATAGCTTAATTTAGCAGAGTGCATTTCTTAAAAAAATAGCTGGCTGAGAAAAAATGTTAAGACTGCAACAAAGACCAGAGAAGAAAGAACTGGCACAATTTTTTGCCGCTCAAGACTGGAAGCCAGAATACCGGGCACCACCCAACCAATTACCCTGAGGCCAACCGGCTCAGCCAGAAGATGAGGTAGAGTCAGGCTCCAGGCCTGCCCCAGGCAGGCACCGACTAAAATCATCAGTACAAATCGCCGGCGCCCAAAAAGAATAAAATAACGAGCGAGGAGACGGTAGACGAGCAGAGTCAGAAGAGCTATGGCCAGCGTGGTAAGCGGGCGCCAGGGCTGGTTAAGATA
>JAKPXU010000175.1 GCA_029571905.1 Acidobacteriota bacterium
ACTACATAGCTCAGAGCACCATAAGGGCAATACTTGACACACTGCGGGTCGCCGTCGCACAGCGTGCACATTCTTTCTGGATTACCTGTTCTGGGATTGGGAATAATTGCCCCCACTCTTTTTGCCCGGCAGGCATCGGCGCAGCTCTGACAGCCGATGCATCTGGCCAGATCATTTTTTATAGCCAGGGTTTTCTCATCACGATAAAGAGCTTTTCTGCCAGTTTTGGGATCAGGCTCGACCGGGCAGGCCTCGATACAGGGATTATCCCGGCACATTAAGCAGACAACAGGAATATCAACATCAGGATTGAAGGCCAGAACTCTGATGTTCGAAAGATAGGGATTCCCCAATCCTGGCAGCTCTTCCTCACCAACTTTAACTTTGTTGTTGAAAGCAGAACAAACCGTCTCGCAAGTTCGGCAACCGGTGCATTTATTATAATCAACCAGAATCATGGCATAGCGAGGACGGCTGGCCTCCTGGGCCGAGCCTCGGCTGATGAACAAAGCACTTACTAAAATAGCAGAACCACTGACGGCTGAACTCTTGAGAAACTCTCTTCTGGTTAGAATCGGAGGGGCCAGACTCAGGATGGTCAATTTTGAATCTTTTACTTTGCCCATTATCCCTTACCTCCTCTAAGTGTCCATAATTAAGCTTCTACAATAAAGATTACTACCGTCTTTTTAAAGATTCAAATTTAAACAGCCAATCCATAACCGACAAAATTGTCGGGAAAGAGACAAAAATGTCGGGGAAAGCACTCCTTCTGAGTCCGTAAACTTTTAAATATCAATCACTTAAGGTCTGGCACGCTACTTGCATATATTAAGGGTGAAACTCATGATAAGGAGGTTAAACATGAGAATAAAAAATTTATTGAGCACGGTGACGATGGTCTTTTTAGCCCTGCTGCTGGTCTTCTCCTTCAGTTATGCCCAGGAAAATACCGAGCAGGCCCAGACCGAAGAAAAGGCTAAGGTTCAGTCTACAGAACAGGTACAGGCGCAAGTATCAGAGCAGGTCAAGGAGCAAACCCGGGAACAAACCAAGGAACAAAACAAGGAGCAGGTTGGGACAGATGTAGAAAAAATAATAGAAAATGCGGCTAATGCTAATTCTCAATCTCAGACTCAGGTCAGAAATGAAATTCAGAACAGGGTCGAAGTAAAAAATCAGGAACAAATTGAAGCCCAGCACCAGCTGCAGATTCAACATCGGATCGAAAATCAGGTCGTTCAAAATGAGGTCATCATTAATAAAGATGGGACAGGCAAACCGGAAATTGAGCATAATCTAACTAATGTCCAAAGCAATCAAGAAAAAGCCCAGATTAGAAACGAGGAAAAAGTGCAGAATCAGAACAGGGTGATGACAAAAGAGGAAGAGAGAAATGCCACTCAGGTCAGAACCAAAGAACAGTCCAGACCAGGAAACAGAGTTAAGACCGGTCCCTATTTTGTCGATGAAAACGGCGATGGGATAAATGATTTTTACCGTGACCATGATAATGATGGGATTCCTAATTGCCAGGATCCAGACTGGACAGTTCCTGAAGACGGAACTGGCTATCAGGGTTCTCCCCAAGGCAACCAGGGGAAAATGCTGGCCAATAAAAACGCGACCAGAAATATGACCGCATCCAGAAATTCCTTCCGGACTCAGACCAGCCTGACTAATCAACTCTGTGATGGTACTGGCCCAAAAGGTAAAACCAGCCGCCAGGGCAAGAAGTGAAGTCCAGATGGTAATGATTGCTGTGAGTTCAGCCAGCTTGAAAGCGACAAGAAAGCAAAGAAATTCAGGGGAGGCTTTCCCTCCTCTGAATTTCCTTTTTTATAGTTCTTTCTTATCAGCTAAAATGATAAACATGGGTAAAGCTCGCCAGCAGCGGCTAGAATTTAGCCGGGCAGTTAGGATCAGGGGAGAAGCAGCATGAAAGCAATTAGAATAAAATCAAGAATCAAGTCGAGGACAAGGCCCAAGAGCCAGCCAAAAAAATATATCTTTTGTTTGCTTTTCTGGCTGGCGTTTCTTTCTTTAGGACCGGTCTTAATACAGGCAGGGACAGTTCAATTTTCCTTAGCCCAGCACTCGACCAATAATATTTTTCAGACTTATCAACCTGTCTCTGACTGGTTAACAACCGGCAGCTTGTATTTCAGCGGTGATTCCAGCCCTCTATCTCTTTATGGTAGTCTTGATTTTAACTATCTTTATAAATATTCTGGTTTGAGTTCAATCGAAGGGCAGCTGGGGGTTGATTATCTTATTCCAGCCGGATCTAAAAGCGCTTTTTATTTAGCCGTCGAAGGACAAGGAGTCCTTTTCCGTGACCTGTATAATAATTTTAATCATGCTGGTTTAAAGCTCATTGCGAGTTTTAAAAGTTATTTGACCCCGGCTATGGTTTTAAGGCTTGAATCACGAAGTGAGTACCGCAGATACAAGTTGGGAATATTCGACTATTTTTCAGAGATGGCGAACCTGTCGCTTGATCATTATTTTAAAACCAGAACAACTCTAAAGGTTGAAGCCAGCTATGGTTATAAGTATTTTTATCACCCCGGTGAAATCGCTATAATTGAGGGAGTTGTAGCACCGGTAGATGCCATCCCTGGCGGTGCTTCAGTCAATAACTTATCTTTGGTCACGCAATCAGGCTACTTGTTTATTGCTCAACAGGGTGGACCAGGTGGAGGGCACGGCCATCCGGCCGATAATTATAAGCAGGGAGGAAGTTATAGCCTGCGAGGAATGCCATATCAGACAGTTTATTATACTGACCCCCGAAGCGTTCAGATCCTGTCTATCAGTGGGCTTGTGGCGCAGGGCCTGGGTGACAGGGTAGGCCTTAGTCTGGGTGGAATGAAGCAGTGGAATATAAAGGGAGAAAACCCGTTCAGTTCAAGCGATGAATATTATAGTGTGGAAAATCCAACTTCAGACCTTTTTAGCTGGCAGGGATATGGTCTGAATGCTAAATTAACGGCCAATCTGACTGATCGACTGCAGGCTGAGATTCAGTATAATTATTTAAGCCGGGAATTTCCTGGCCTGGAAAGCCTTGACCTGGAAGGTGTTAGTCTGGGGGTCAGAAGAGAAGACAAACGGCATCAGCTTAGTACCCTGGTTCAACTCGACCTGGCCAGAGTTTCGTTTTTTATTACCTATGCTTATATCAGCAATGCTTCGAA
>JAKPXU010000177.1 GCA_029571905.1 Acidobacteriota bacterium
TGGCCAGAATTTTCCCCTTGAGTAAATCAAAAGTGCCAATTCTCTCCACCATAACCCGCATTTCGTGGGCGACGCTGAAGATATATTCGAGGTCCGGCCTGGTAAATTGCCTGACGGAAAGAATGTCTTTCCCATACCAGGGAGCAGTTTGATGGTCGCCAAAGGGCAGATAAGGACTCTTTGGTTTAGTAGGCATAATAACTCCTTTTTATTCGTGTCTTAGATTTTAACCAGTTTTTGCCTGTCATCGACGAGCTTTATTTTTCTCTAATATATTCACTACCATCTTCTGTGTCAATTGAATAATAAGACGATCAGTTAGGTTAAAAGCCCTGGCTTCAATCCTCAGCCAGTCTGGTCGAAAGATTTTTCTGGCCGCCGTCAAGTCGTCCGGCCTGAGGCCAGGTTAAATGGCCTTTAAAGTTTGGGCTTCCTGCCCTGCTTATTCTTCACTTATTATCGGTCAAGCTGCGGACTAAAATGTCCCTGAAAAACAGGAGGTTCTTCAATTTTAAGCCAACTGGATTTATAATTATATATGTGCAAGCAGCAGTGAGGATGGAAGGCCAACTCTTCAGAAAAGAAGTGGCCTGAAGGTCACCTGTCAACTCATAGAGGAGGAAATGATGAAGAAGAACTCAAAACAACTAGCCAGCTGGCTTCTTGTTATTATTTTCTTTTTGATGCTGGAGCTTTTCTCAGGGCCAGCTCCTCTGACAGCTCAGAATGTTAATCTGGGTGTATCCTTTGCCGACGGCCGGTTGCTTGGCTTTTATTTCTCTATTTCAAAGTATTTTAATGTTCCCTCAGAGACGGTCATTGATATCAGAAGTCGCTACCGCCTGGCCGACGAGGAGTTGCCAGTCGTCTTCTTTATTGCCAGACAGGCCAGAGTTGAGCCAGCACTTATTATCAATCTGCGGCTTAAAGGCCTGACCTGGTGGGATATATCAGTGCATTTCGGGCTCAGTCCTGAGATATTCTATATGCCTGTTACTGTCGTCAAAATCGGACCTCCCTATGGCCGGGCCTATGGTTATTATCGGCATTACCGCGGCCAGAAAAAATGGGGGGAGGTCATATTAACCGACGATGATATCATCAATCTGGTCAATCTCAAATTTATAGCTGAAACCCATCGCGTAGAACCAGAGCGGGTAATGGAAATGAGAGCCAGGGGACTGCGTTTTGTTGATATCCACGACACAATTCAGATGGAAAAAAATAGGGGGCAGGCTCAGGACAGGGGAAAGGCCGAAAAGCAGAAAGGTAAGTCAGGAAAAAAGGGAAAAGGCAAGAACAAGAATAAATAAATATCAAATCTAACATTTTGTCACCTGAAAATTATTTAAGATCCCTGGCAGGAAAACTCGGAAGAAAGGACTTTTATTTCATTCTCTTCTGGCTACGAATTTCTTAGCCAGAAACCAGTTGTGAAGAAAAGGGTATGGGCTAAACTCCAACCTTAAAAATAGGCTTGCCACTCCTCTTTTTTATATTCTCTGCTTTGAGCCCGAAAAGGTGAGATAAGAATAACCGCCGCTTCTTCAGCCTGGCGGTAGCGGCTGTATCTTATGGTCAGAAGAGCAGCCTTTTTTAGCAGTGGTTGGTCAAATATTCCGAGGGCCTGACCGGCCTCGACTGCCTGCCTGTCTTTTTCCTCACCCCGCTGACTGAGGACAGAGCTATCTTTATCTTTAAATCTGACAACAGTTAGCGGCCCCTTGAAATCAGGCAGGGTTAAAAGGAGATCAGAAGCCAGAGCTATTTTTTCTAATTTTTTGTTTTCTTCCTCATTACGACCGACGATAATCAGGCCTTCATTTTCAAAAAAAACCCGGCCAGCCTGGATGAGTTCAATATCTTCCCGCCGCCACTCACCTCGCCAGCTCCGCAGCTGTTTGAGCTTCTCCGAAAAAACAGCATCGGTTAAAAGGCACCCTCCGGCCGGAGCAGGATAATCGGTCAAACCGTAGCGGCCGGCCAGCTCTAGCTGGCGCTGGCGACAGCGTCCGGAAAGATCAAGAAGCTTTTGACGATTGACCAGGCCGAGTTCCTCCGGTCTGGTCGGTGGAAGAAGACGCGCAGAAAGCGGTCGGAGGACAAGCCCTCTGGCTTCCCCTAATTTCTCAACCAGCTCGAGCGCCTGCCTGTTTTGAGACATTGGCCTTTCTCCCACCACCTCGCCCGTTGAGATAAAATCAGCGCTGTAGCG
>JAKPXU010000183.1 GCA_029571905.1 Acidobacteriota bacterium
GTATCCACCAGCAGAGGACTGCTGATGGCCTTCTGGGCTGCTTCCACTGCTCTGTTTTCTCCTGAGGCCAGACCGGTGCCCATAAAAGCCATGCCCATGCCCTTCATGATCGATTTGACATCAGCAAAATCAAGGTTTATCAAACCCGGTCTGGTTATTAAATCAGAGATGCCCTGGGTAGCCTGGCGCAAAACATCGTCGGCCAGCCGGAATGATTCGGAAATAGAGGTGTTTAGATTGACCGTTTCCAGAAGTCTTTCATTGGGGATAGCAATAACCGTGTCCACAACTTGCTTCAGTTCCTGCAAGCCCTCTTCTGCCTGGCGGAACCGTACCCGGCCCTCAAAATTAAAGGGCATGGTGACAATGGCAATGACCAGAATATCCATCCCGGTAGCGAGGTTAGCGATAACCGGGGTGGCCCCGGTGCCTGTCCCGCCGCCCAGACCGGTGGTCAGGAATACCATGTCAGCCCCTTCCATAACCTCCGCCAGGCGGTCAGTATCCTCTTCTGCCGCCTGCCGGCCAACCTTTGGATCGCCGCCTGAGCCCAGTCCTTTCGTTAGCTTGTTGCCGATCTGAATCTTAACCGGTGATAGGTTGGTTGACAGAGCCTGCTTATCAGTATTAACGACAATGAAATCGACTCCTTCAATTCCTGCCTCAATCATGCGGTTGACGGCGTTGCCGCCACCACCGCCAATACCGATAACCTTGATCTTAGCTCCAAATGACTCTTCAGCTAAACGGAACTTTATTTTGCTGCCAGCTTCGTCTCTCATCTTCTCCTCCTTTTTATTCATTGAACCAATCTTTAATTTTTGTCCAGAAGCCTTTCTTTTTATCTCTGGAAAAACCACGCTCTTGAATCTGGTTATAACCGTACAGAATCAGCCCTACAGCCGTAGCATAATCGGGCGTGCTGACCCGGTCGATCAGCCCGCCAATATAACTGGGATCTCCTCGTCTGACCGGCAAATCAAAAATTTCTTCGGCCACTTCTTCCAGACCATCCAGCAGAGCTGTTCCTCCAGTTAAGACCAGACCGGAGTTCAGGGATTTTTCGTAACCCATCCTCTTGATGTCGCCATCTACCAGCCTGAAAATTTCTTCAGCTCTTGGCTGGATTATATCAGCTAGAATCTGCCTGGAAAGAAGCCGCGATTTTTTGCTTTTGCCCACAGTTGGAACTTCAATCGTCTCCTGCTCTTCTGTTATCGGTAAAGCTACACAACCATATTTCTTTTTAATTTTTTCAGCCTCAGGAATAGGGGTTCTAAGTCCAACCGCAATATCATTGGTAAAATTATCTCCGCCGAGAGGAATGGTGGATGTATACCAGAGCGAACCGCGCTCAAAAATTGCCACTT
The DNA here is from genome assembly GCA_029571905.1 of Acidobacteriota bacterium. Taxonomy (GTDB): domain Bacteria; phylum Acidobacteriota; class Aminicenantia; order Aminicenantales; family Saccharicenantaceae; genus Saccharicenans. The sequence continues at coordinate 1,371 of JAKPXU010000183.1, forward strand.
CCGTTGTTCCAGCTCCCAGGTCAATCAGGCCAACGCCCAGTTCCCGTTCATCCTGAGTCAGAGTGGAATAGCTGGTGGCTATCTGATTCAGCACGATTTCATGAATGCCAATATTGGATCTTTCCAGACAGTTTTTCAGGTTTTGGAGTGAGGTTATGGCTGAGGTTACAATGTGAACATTGACTTCCAGCTTGATACCGCTCATGCCGAGTGGATCCTTAATGCCATCCTGTTCATCCACAATAAATTCTTGCGGAATGATATGAATGATCTCGCGGTCAGGGGGAATGGACAGAGCCCGCGCCTGGTCAATAACCCGTTTTATATCTTCTCTTGTAATCTCCCTGTTTTTGCCAGAGACAGCTACCACCCCCCGGCTATTGAAGCTTTTAATGTGAGCGCCCGATATGCCGACATAGGCCGAATCTATTTCGACTCCGGCCATCAGTTCCGCTTCCTCCTGGGCTTTTTTGATGGCTGAGATAGTCTGGTCCAGATTGACCACCACTCCCTTGCGAATACCTTTGGACTCGGCCACCCCGATACCTATAATCTCAACCTTTTGTTCTTCGGTAACTTCACCAATAATTGCCACGGTTTTTTTGGTGCCGATATCCAGTCCTACCAGATAATTGTTCCTGGCCATTTAACTTGCCTCCTTTTCCCGGGCAGAAGCTTTTTCTGCCTGCAGAGTCAGTGGTTTGATATAAACACGGTCATTCAGTCTGAGGTCAATATATTCAACCGGGCCAAATTGTTCCGCCCAGGCACTTTGACTGGAAAGATAATAATTCAGGCTTTCGGCCAGGCTGGAATCACCGGTCATTATTTTGACGGGATCTCCGGCCAGTTGAATTTCCAGAGATGACCGGCCCAGAAGCTTAATTGTTCTTATTCTCGCTCTTAAAGCTGGCTGCAGGCGGTCCAGAGCCTGGCAGGTCAGGGTAACTTTTTCTTTATAGTTCTGTTGCCAGCTGCCGCTATCCTCAAGAATAGGCCAGGAGTCGTCAGGCAATTCAGAGTAAGAAGCAATAATTTCTCCTTCCTCATCTACTAACTGATAATTTCCTCGATAGACATATAATCTGGGAATACGAGGAGTGGCCTCAACTTTGAGACCGGAAGGAAGGATTTTTTCCAGTCGGACATCTTTGACACCTGGCAGGCGAATGAGTCTCGATCTCAAATAATTCAAATCGCAGGCGATGATATTGCCCAGATGATATTGACTCAGGTATTGCTCTATTTTTTGTTTGACCTGTGGGCTGGTCGAAACAACTTCCACTGTTTTTATTTCCAGCTCGTCGCAGGAAATCACATAATAGTAAACCCTGGCCAGGCCAGCAAAAAAGGCAGCTATCAGCCCAAAAATCAACAGTAGATGCTTGACGGAAAGGACTTTCCTGGCGCCTCTAATTCTGGTGGCAGTATTTTTCTCAGAGCGATGGAAGGACTGCTTCTCGGCTGGGAAATCTGTAAATAATGGTTTGGTCAAGGGATATCTATTTTCAACTGCCATTTGTTTTCTCCTTTTCCAGGATTTTTATAACTTCCGGTATGATCCGGTTAATATGGCCTGCACCCAGAACAAGCAGCATATCGCCAGACCGAAGCTTATCAGCCAGTAAAGCTGGCAGCCGATCAAGCTCTGGTTCAAACCGGACATTGGTCTGGCCTGCCCGCTGAATTGCCTCGAAAAGACTCTGGCCGCTAACTCCCGGGATCGGCTTTTCGCCAGCTGGATAAATTTCAGTCAAAAAGAGCAGATCGGCCTGACGGAAGGCGGTCGCAAATTCGCTCTGGAGCCTGGCCAGGCGAGAGAAGCGATGAGGCTGAAAAGCCACTACCAGCCGTCGCTTCCAGCCTGTTCTGGCTGCCTGCAGGGTGGCTTTGATTTCGGTCGGATGATGGGCATAATCTTCGATGATCATGATATCATTGACGACTTTTTTTAATTCAAAGCGGCGGCCGGTGCCGGTATAATCTTCCAGAGCCTGCAGGATGGCTCGCATCTCGATGTCCAGGTCCAGGCCAACGGCCGTGGCCGCCAGGGCATTTAAAATATTGTGGGGGCCCGGAACGTTAAGTTTCAGCCGCCCAGCTTTTTTACTGTGGACATAAAGAGTTGAATAACTGGAGAAACCATCAAATTCAAAATCACGGGCTTGAATATCAGCTTCAGGCGAAAAACCATAGGTGATAATTTTCCTTTCTATTTGAGGCATAATGCTCTGCAAATTGGGATCATCCAGGCAGAGAATGACCGGACAGTAAAAAGGCACTTTATTGGCAAAATAGACAAAGGTTTTTTTAATTTCATTGAGCGTTCCATATTGATCGAGATGTTCCTCATCAATGTTGGTCAAAACAGCAATAAATGGCGATAAATAAAGAAAAGACCGGTCACTTTCATCAGCTTCAGCTACTATGAAATCGCCCTCACCGAGCTTGGCATTGGAACCAATAGTGTTTAACCGTCCGCCAACAATAATGGTCGGATCGTAACCGCCAGCTTCCAGTACCTGAGCAGTCATCGAAGTGGTAGTGGTTTTTCCATGAGCTCCAGCTACGGCAATTCCATATTTCATCCGCATCAGCTCGGCTAGCATTTCTGCCCTGGGAATAACCGGAATCTTTAAAGCCTTAGCCCTGACAACTTCGACGTTATCCTCCTTGACAGCTGAGGAAATAACCACAACATCAGCCTCTTTTAGATTGTCAGCAGAATGCCCGATAAAAATCTGTGCTCCTAAATTTCGTAATCTGCTGGTTGCCTCATTTTCCTGAAGATCTGAACCTGAAACCTGATAGCCCAGATTGAGCAAAACTTCGGCAATGCCGCACATGCCAGTTCCACCAATGCCGACCATGTGAATCCGGTTGAGTTTTCTGTAGCCTCTTTTTACCACTATCGTCTCCTTCCTTCAGCTTTAATCATGTCGAGAGCCAGTCTGGCCAACCGGTCGGCACTATCTGTCCTTCTTAGCTTCTGGAGATTATCTCCCATTCGAATCAAAGCCTCGTGGTTATTCAGATAAAATTTCAGCCGGTCCAGGAGGATTTCAGGTTTGAAATCCTTTTCTAAGATGACTTCGGCTCCTCCGGCTCGTTCCAGTTCTCTGGCATTCCATTCCTGATGATTATCAGCTGCGGCGGCAAAAGGAATTAGAATGGCTGGTCTGGTCGCTGCGATCAGCTCGGCACAGGTAGTGGCACCAGCCCGGCACAGAACCAGGTCGGCTGCTGCCAGGTATTCAGCCATAGGCGAAAAATAGGGGCTGACTGTGATCTGTTCAAATCCAGCCTGCTCGTAGGCTTCTTTTACCCGCTTGAAATCTCTTTCTCCTGTTTGATGATAAATGATAAGAGAATTTTTTAACTCCCTGAGGAGGGGCAGGCTTTCTATGATTCTGTCGTTTAAAAATTTTGAGCCCTGGCTGCCACCAAAAACGAGCAGGGTCAAAATCGGCCCGGGCTGTTTGCGCTGAATCTGGTAGAACTCCGGTCTCACCGGATTGCCCAGCAGGAGGCCTTTACCCCTGAAATAGGGAAGTGAGGAAGGAAAAGAAACGACCGCTCGATCGGCAAAGTGGCTGAGCAAGCGGTTGGTAAAGCCGGGGAGGGCATTTTGTTCGAGAATCAGAGTAGGCTTTCTCAGAAAAGAAGCCAGCAGGACGACCGGACCGGAACTGAATCCGCCCACCCCGATAACCAGGGCAGGCTGATAGGTTAAAATAATAATCAGTGACTTAGCCAGAGCCAGCGGCAACAGGGCCAACCCCTTAAGCTTTTTCCAGCCATAGCCCTTCAATCCTTCTACGGGCAGGGTTAGATATGTCAGGGATTGCTCGCTCATTATTCTTTTCTCAACTGCTCTCTGGCTACCGATATAAATCAATTCTATTTCTGGCTCCAGTTCTTTCAGCTTCTGGCCAAGGACCACAGCTGGATAGAGATGTCCACCTGTTCCTCCTCCACAGATGATTACCCTTTTCTTGCTCATAGCAGTGGTTTAGCCTCCACCCTTCTCTGGGAAATATTTAGCAGCAGGCCGACGGCCAGAAGGTTACAAAGCAAAGATGAACGCCCATAAGAAATAAAGGGGAGTGGGATACCGGTCACCGGTCCCAATCCAAGGACGACACTTATATTCAAAAGAGCCTGGATAGCCAGACTGATGGTCAAACCATAAGCGATTATTTGATAACTTTGACGCGAAGCGCGATCAGCTATCTTTAAACCGCGGGCTAAAAAAACGAGAAAGAGTATGATAACAGCCAGGCTGCCAACCAGGCCAGTTTCTTCACCAATGATAGCAAAAATAAAGTCAGTGTGAGCGCAGGGCAGAAAATAGAGTTTCTGAGTGGAGGCTCCAAGACTAACTCCCAGCAGTCCACCTGACCCGATGGCTAACTGTGATTGCCTGACCTGGAAAGCCTTACCCAGCGTGTCCTTTTCAGGCTCTAAAAAACCATGAATCCGATTAAGGCGATAGTTGGCTGAAAAAAGAAAAATAGTAAAGATAATACAGATCAAAAGCCCGGGAACTATAAAATATTTTAGTTTCACGCCACCAAGGTAAAGGGTAATAGCCGAGATCAGACAGACCA
>JAKPXU010000187.1 GCA_029571905.1 Acidobacteriota bacterium
AAAAAATGGTCGAGTTCAGATGCCAGAACATTTTCGAAGCCGATTTTAGTGACGCCACGGTGGTCACCATGTACCTTCTGCCTGATGTTAATATTCGCCTGCGCCCGACCATCCTCAGAAAGCTCAGACCGGGGACCAGGATCGTTTCTCATTCTTTTGACATGGATGAATGGGAACCTGAAAAACATACTTATGTGGCCTCCAGCCTTTATCCTCACTCGGTTTATCTCTGGATTGTCCCGGCTAACATCTCGGGCATCTGGGAATGGAAAATGAATCTCAAACAGAAGAAAACAGGTTGCCGTCTGGAAATCGAACAGCATTTCCAAAAGTATTCCGGACAGCTGATTTTAGGAGACGAAAAAATTCCTCTCCCTGAAGGCAAAGTTAATGGCGATTTGATTGACCTCGTGGTGACTCCTGCCAGTCTTAAGGATACCACCCTGCGTTTCACCGGGAAGGCCATCAAAGATATAATCAAGGGAGAAATTCAGGTTGTCTCCGGGCCTAAGAATTCAAAAGAAAGCTGGGAAGCCAGACGCCGGCCCGGGACAGCCAGAGAAATTGATAGCTGAGTAGTCGTAGTAGTTTTCCCTTCAATTATTTTTGCTTTTCTTTCTTTCGTTTTTATGTTATTAAATATTCTTAGCCTTCAGGGTCAGACCATTGATTAAAGAAACAAGCGAATCGAAGGTCGAACCATTTTTTAGTTGCCTTTCAGGGGGATTTTTATAAGTAAAAAACTACACCAAAGGAGTATTTTATGTTTTCCAACACCCATTTTTCAAAGGCCAAAAAATACTGGTACATGGGGAAGTTTTATGACTGGTCCGAGCCAATCTTTCATCCAATGATGCATGCTCTTCACTATGGGACCAGTACTTTTGAGGGGATCAGAGCTTATCTAACAGGCCGGGGTCCAGCCATTTTTCGCCTTAAAGAGCACATCGATCGCTTTTTCCATTCAGCCTCGGTGGTTAAAATGAAGGTGCCTTTCACCAAAGAGGAGGTGATGCAGGCCTGTAAAGATGTCATTAAGGAAAATGGCTTGGATCAAGCCTATATTCGTCCCCTGATGTTTTATTCCTACGGCAATCTCGGGCTGGTGCCGGTGCATTGTCCGATTGAGCTTCTCATTGGGGCCTGGGAATGGGGCGCTTACCTAGGAGAAGCTGGAGATAAAGGCGTTTATGGTTGTATCGTTCAGAAGCGCCGGATCCATAACTCTCAACTCGACCTATCGGCCAAACTGGGCGGGGTTTATGTTCAATCAACCATCAACGGCATTGAAGCCAGACAGCGTGGTTATGATGAAGCTATTTTCCTCAACCTGGAAGGCCGAATAGCTGAAGGTCCCGGGGAAAATATCTGTGTCATAAAGGATGGTGTCCTCCACGCTAATTCTAATTCTGAATCGATTCTGGAAGGCTTGACCAGAACCAGTCTGCTCGAGCTGGCCCCTGATCTTGGTCTAAAAACGAAGGTAGCCCCTATCACCAAAGAAGATCTTTTCCATGCTGATGAGGCTTTCTTCTGTGGAACAGCAGCCGAGGTCTCACCCATGACGAAGGTGGCTGATTTGTCCGAGAATCAGGACAATCCACCGGTCTATACCATAGGAACGGGAAAGCCGGGAACTTTGACCCTGAAATTAGCCGAAGCTTATAAGCAAGCTGCTACCGGCAAGAATCCAAAATATGAAAAGTGGCTGGCCTATGTAAATGAATAAATAGCTAAAATCACTTAAAAATTAAGAACAAATAACTCTACCCAATCTGAGTCGGTAAATCGAGGAGGGTATTTCTATCTAAACTGAATAGATTTACAGATTAAAATAAGGTTATAATTGGGCTGCGCTAAATCTAAAGGACAAAGGTCAGGTCCATGAATATATCAAAAGCCAGAAAAAGATCAGTCATGGCAATAGTCAGCAGTTTTGCCTTCCTTTTTCTTTTTAACCAACTTTCCAATTCGCTTTTTGCCCAGAACCAGAATATGTTAGGCTCCTTAGCCGACAGTCAGAATTTTCAAAGGAAAAGGGTCTCCTCAGCCGATCCAACGGGTGGCAATCGTGATTTTTTAACGATTCCAGCCGGTCAAACAGCTGTTCTGGCTGACCTTAAAGGCCCGGCCATTATTGATCATATCTGGATGACGATCGCCGCCGAGCCATTTTATGGACGGAAATTAGTTCTCAGAATTTACTGGGACGGAGAAGATACTCCATCAGTGGAGGTTCCAGTTGGGGATTTTTTTGCGGTTGGCCATGGTCTCGAAAGAAATCTTATTTCTGTACCAATTGTCCGATCATCCGAAGGCCGGGCTTTAAATGCTTACTGGATAATGCCCTTCCGCTGGTCGGCCAGGGTTACCATTACCAATGAAGGCAGTCAGCGAGTTTCCTCCTTCTACTATCAGATTGATTACCGCCAGGTTGAAGACATCAAGCCTGATGTGCCCTATTTTCATGCCCAATACCGCCAGGAATTTCCCTGCGAAGCCGATCATAACTATCTTATTCTGGAGGCCGTCGGGCGCGGACATTATGTCGGCTGTGTGCTGAGTGTTCTGCAGCAATCAATAGGCTGGTGGGGTGAAGGGGATGACATGATTTTCATTGACGGCAGCGAATCACCGGCGATTACCGGCACCGGCAGTGAAGATTATTTCTCCGACGCCTGGGGGATGAGAGAAGGAAATCATCTTTATTACGGCTGCCCCTTGCAGGAAGAAGATTTTCAGGCCGGAGCTAAGGCTTCAGTTTTCCGCTTCCATCTGCCCGACCCTGTCCCTTTTTTTAAATCAATTAAAGTGACAATTGAACACGGCCATGGAAACGATCGTTCTGACTATGACAGCTCAGTCGCTTACTGGTATCAGACCGAGCCCCACAAACCATTTCCACCTCTACCGTCAGTTGATAAACGTCTGCCCTTTGCCCTGGCTGCTGGCGATAATTTCTTTCTCCCCGTCTGGTTGAAGGTAGAAAATGGCCAGCCGGGCCTGGTTGAATATCAGGACAAAGTCAACGGGACCAAGCTCCTCGGATCTTCTCTCACTTCTCTGCTCACCTCCTATTATGATCAAAGTGGACAGCGCTATCAGGCAATAATTTCTCAGGGGGGAGTGGACGGGACGAGAATCTCTATGAATCTTCAAGCCAGCCTGTCTGATCTCTATGATATTAGAATCTATTATTTAAAAGGACCTGCCTTTGGCAACTGGCGAATCCTGAAAGAAATGAAAGACTCTTCGCCAGCAGAAATTAAAGCTCAAACAGGTAGCAAAGAGCTTCAGAGCGGCGAAAAAGAGAAAAGCGAACAGGATCAGGAAACAGAGGTGGCACAGGAAACACTTCCAGCCAATTATCTGACTCTGGCCAGTGTAACCGCTTATGCTCCTGATCTGGTTATCGATTCAGTAACGCTCAAAGCTCAAGAACTGGCCGCCGGCGAAAATAATTTTCTGCTGGAAGTGGCCGGGAAAGAGCCTAAATCAGCTGGTTTTGATCTGGCCATCATAGCGGCCAATCTGGTACCGACCGGACAAAATTTTGCTCTCGACTGGAATATTATCGGTCCTTTTGAAGCTAAAGATATGTCCTATCTGGCCACACCTTTTCCACCTGAAACTGAAGTCAACCTCAATGAGAGTTATCCGGGGAAAAATAATCAACCGATTGGCTGGCAGACTATCAAGGCCCGAACTTCAGGCTACGTTGCCTTAAATGAACTTCTTCAACCAAATGAGCAAGCCCTGGCCTATGGTTTGACTTATCTTTATTCGCCTGAAGAAAGACAGGCAACACTTCTTCTGGGAAGCGACGATGGAGTCAAGCTCTGGGTTAATGACCTGCTGGTACATACCAATCCTGCTTATCGTGGGGCTTATCCAGACCAGGATCGGGTTAGTGTTAACTTAAAGGCCGGCTGGAACAAAATTTTAATTAAGGTTCTGCAGGGTGCAGGGGGCTGGGGTTTTTACCTGAGAATACCGGATCCTAAGGGAGAATATCGCTGGAGCGTCAGACCAGCCGGAAAATAGAATAACGACCACAGAAAAATCGAATCTGAAATCGCCCTCAGTCAGATTATTTTTATAAAAGCTCAGTCCTCATTACCTCATGACACGAGGGGCTTTCAATTATTTATTTAAAATCTCATCAGCCTTGGCTTTAATTATTTCCAGGGCCTGGCGCACATGTCTTTCTTCAGTTGTTCTTTGTCCGACGACCATTCGGATAGTAAACTTCCCTTTAAGGGTAGTATGAGTCATAAAGACCTGGCCAGTGGAGTTTATGGCCTGGAGTAGCTTACGGTTAAGTTCATTGAGTTCTTCTTCCGGGCGGCCATCATTTAAGCGAAAGCAAACCAAGCTGAAATAAACCGGGGCCAGAATTTCAAATCTCTTATCTCTGGCCAGCTCCTCCTTGAAAATTTCAGCCAGATGGATGTGTTTTCTGATGATTTTTCTGATTCCCTCAATACCATATGATCTTAAAACAAACCAGAGCTTTAAAGAACGAAATCGTCGGCCGAGTTGAATGCCCCAGTCACGAAAATTTTTAACCTCAGCATCCACTCCTGTCTTCAGGTACTCTGGATGAATCTCAAAAGTTCTGGTCAGAAGCCGGTGGTCTCGGACAAAGAAAGCTGAACAATCAAAATTAGTCAGCATCCACTTATGAGGATTGAAAACCAGAGAGTCAGCCTTCTCGATTCCCTCCAGAGCCCACCGCTTTTCAGGGAGAATGGCAGCCGTTCCAGCATAAGCGGCATCCACATGAAGCCAGAGGCCATATTGTGAGGTCAGCTCACCAATCGCCTTGACCGGATCAACCGCACCAGAAGAAGTTGTGCCAACTGTGGCTACTACAGCCGCCGGCTTAAAACCAGCTCGCCGGTCTGATTCAATAGCCTTTTCCAGTTCTCCGGGAATCATGGCATACTCATCATCGGTGGGAATATAAACCAGGTTTTTCCGTCCGAACCCGGCTACTTTGACGCCCTTTTCCACACTGGAATGGGCTTCTTCTGAAGCATAAACCCTTAAAATCTCAGAAAAGCCGGCCTCGTTGGTAGCAAAGCCAGTAGCTTTTTCGCGAGCAGCCAGCAGAGCGCAAAGGGTGGCGGTTGAGGCTGTGTCCTGAATGACCCCGGCGAACTCTTCTGGTAAACCCAGCATCTGACGTAGCCAGTCCATAACCACCTCCTCCAATTCGGTGGCTGAAGGCGAGGTCTCCCAGACCATACCCTGAGTGCCAAGTCCAGCCGCCAGTAGTTCGCCCAGAATCGAAGCGGGACTGTTATTAGAGGGAAAATAGGCGAACCAACCAGGATGCTGCCAGTGAGTCATGCCGGGCATAATAATAGAGTTAAAATCCATTAAAATGCGGTCCATCTCCTCAGATTGAATGGGGGGCGAAGAAGGCAACTGGCTCTTTATCTGGCCGGGCTGAACCAGCGATTTTACGGGATATTTTTCGACTTCTTCGAGATAATCAGCCACCCAGTCTATCAATTGATGGCCGTATTTCTTAAAATCTTCCTTTTTCATGGCTGTTTCTCCTTTCTTCTTACCCGAATCAAAGGGTTTTACCCTCCAAATCGGACTTTTTGGCCTGTCAATTTGTATTTTAGCTTCATTTGCAGGCGATTTTAAAGTACTTTTGAGGTTAATACTGTCATTAATGCTATTTTGCTGCGTCAAAGCTGGTTGGTTCTAATTAATTCTTTCCAATTTAAAAAGTTTCCGCATTTTTGCTTGATTTTCATTATTCTTTATGGTATAATATTTAAGTTGTCAGGAGGGGAAATAATTATTCAGGTTGATGATGTTTTCTTGCTATTTCTGCCGCTAAAAACATTTTTGCTCTTCACCATTTTAATCGCAACCAAAACCTCTGGTTATTCGTTTTTTTTATTGAGAACGAGAGATGAGAGAACATAAAAACAAAATCCCCTTTTCACCAGAAAAGCTCTCCTTTCTCTAATCCCCCTCCTTTTATGCCCTTAACCCTAAGCCCTGCTTCTTCCCGAGCAGGGCTTTCTTCTTTTCGGAGCGTCCAGTCCATGTTTTCCGTTCTATTCTCCCTTTTTCCTTGACTATTCTTTTTGATGAGTTAAAATTATCAACTTAATGTTGTGGGTTTAAAAGACAGGGAAGTCCGTTTAAGGCGGACACAGCCCCCGCTACTGTAATCGGCGACAAATCCCCAGGATGGCCACTGCCTGTGAGGTGGGAAGGCCGGGGAGGAGGAAGACCCGAAAGTCAGGAGACCTGCTTTAAACCCGGCGGCCTTTACTATCTTCGGGTGGAAGATAGAAAGATGCCCGTCGTCAAATTTTCATCAAGCGGGGGGAAAGGAGCTTAAATGAAAAAAGGCCTTTCTGCCCTTTTATCTTTAGGTCTGCTCTTAACCGCTATCTCCAGCCTACCAGCCGATGATGAGAAGCAGCAGGAAAAAATCCACCATGAAGTGGTGGTTACCGCCACTCGTCTGGAAACGCCGGTGAGCGAGGTTGCCTCAGCCACAACCGTAGTTAGAATAGAGTCATTGACTCCAGTCAGCCTGACCCAGACCCAGAATCTTTTTGCCCGAGTTCCCGGCCTCTTTTTTCTTCAGACTGGCCTAACCGGTGGAGCTGGATCAGTTTTTATCCGGGGTGCTAATTCAGAACACACTTTATTTATGCTGGACGGGTTTGAGCTGAATGACCCGGTCTCTCCGGCCCGCTCTTTTAATTTCAATCTATTTAACCTCGGGCTCATCGATCGAATAGAAGTTCTCCGCGGGCCCCAGAGCAGCCTGTATGGCTCAGATGCCCTGGCCGGCGTGGTCAATCTTATTTCGACTGAACCGGAAAAAAACCAGGTCGAGCTTTCTGGCCTTTATGGCTCTTATAAAACCTTTAAGGGTGATCTCCGGCTGTCCCGGGTGAAAAAAAATCTTTTTTACCTTCTGGAATTTAATTCCGATGACAGCACTGGCATATCTCAGGCCAGCAGTGCTTATAGCGGAAACCACGAGCCGGATAGCTATGCCCAGCAAAGCCTTTCCTTCAAATTTAGATACCGGCCAGCTGGAAATTTTAATCTTTCCTGGCAGACCAGGGCTCTGACCGGTCGAGCTGAACTTGATGCTTTTGGCGGACCGGGCGGCGATGATCCTAACTCCATCCAGAAGTCAACTTTCTTCTTCAATCGCCTCGAGCTTGACGGCTTTTTCTTCAATCACCGCTGGGAACAGAAGTTAGTCCTTGGCTTCCAGACAGGCCAGCGGCGAAATGACAATCCGGCGGATGAATTCCACCCTGAAATCGAAGAGGCTCGCTATAAAAGCCAACTTTTTAAACTCGACTGGCAGAATAATCTTTATCTCTCATCCCGGCATCTGCTGGTTTTTGGCTTTGAAGAAAAACTCGAGCAGGGCAGCTCAGCCTATTCTTATTTTAGTTCCTGGGGAGATTATCAAAGTGATTTCCCACGTAAGAAAGCCTCTCTGGCCAGCTTTTATCTTCAGGATCAATGGCGGCCCTGGTCCCGACTGTCATTAACTTCTGGTGTTCGCCTTGACCACCACCAGAGCTTCGGACCGGCCGCCACCTTCCGGTTGGCAGCTAATCTTGACTGGCCAGAGCAGCAGGCCCGGTTTAAATTAACTTTCGGCTCGGGTTTTAAAGCACCTTCTCTCTATGAGCTTTATGCTCCGCCAGATAATCTTGGCCCAATTGGCAATAGCTCCTTAGAGCCAGAAAAAAATCTGGGCTGGGATGTCGGAGTAGAAAAAAGTTTTTTTAATCGTTTGGCTCTCTCCTTAACTTATTTTGAAACCAGATTCAGACACCTGATTCAGTTTTATTATGGCACAGGCTATCAGAACCTCGGACGGGCCCAAACCCGCGGGCTCGAATTGTCACTTAAAGTCTTACCCGTTAAAAACCTTGACCTCTCTGCCAGCTGGACTCATCTTCAGGCCAGAGACCTGGACCATCAAACTGACCTTCTGCGCCGGCCAAAAAATACATTATATGCCAATTTGAATTTCTCCCGGAAAGCCGTTCGAATCAGTTCAGAAGTCTATTATTTAGGCCAGAGATATGACCTTGATTATTCTTCTTACCCCAACCAGGAGGTTTGCCTTCAGTCTGCCTTTTTGATTAACCTTTTGGTGAGTTATGATCTTAAATCAACCATGAGCTTTTTCATTCGAGGAGATAACCTCTTTGACACCAGATATGAGATGGTTTATGGCTATGGATCGCCCGGGGCTACAATTTCGACCGGGTTTAGATTAAAATTATTTTAGTCCTTCTGCCTTTTAAACCACTTAGGCGGGAGAAGAAGGCCAACGAGCAGGCCATTTTAACTTAGCTGGAGCCACAGGATGGAAGAAATCGAAACCCTTGATAAGATATTCAAGCCACAGCGAATAGCGCTGGTCGGAGTCAGCCCGAATCCAAAAAGCGTCAGCGGGAAAATTCTTTCAAATTTAATTACCGGCGGCTATCGCGGTGTCGTCTATCCGGTTAATCCAGCGGTCGAAGCAGTTATGGGTATCCCCTGTTTCCCCGAAGTAAAAGGTCTGCCTAAAACGCCAGATTTAGCGGTGATTGCCGCCCCGGCCCCGCAGGTCCCGCAGTTAGTCAAAGAATGCGGTGAGTCTGGCATTCTGGGCATCATTATTATTTCCGCCGGTTTTCGCGAGACCGGTCAAGAAGGCCGGGCTCTGGAAGAAGAAATTCTTGCCCATAAAAAAAACTACCCGGGCATGCGCATCATCGGGCCCAACTGCCTGGGAATAATATCGCCTGGCTTTCAGCTCAATGCTAGTTTTGCCGCGGCTATGCCACTTAAAGGACATATCGCCTTCGTCTCCCAATCGGGAGCTCTGTGCACATCCATCCTCGACTGGTCGCTCCGGGAAAAAATCGGTTTTTCCCATTTTGTCTCGATTGGCAACGCCATTGATATTGATTTTGGCGATCTTATTGATTACTTCGGAGAAGACGAAAATACCAGGTCTATTCTTCTTTACATCGAATCGATTGCCAACCCGAAAGGCTTTATGTCAGCGGCCAGGGCTTATGCCAGAACAAAGCCGCTGGTGGCTTACAAGGCAGGTCGTTTTCCACAATCAGCCAGAGCTGCTACCTCCCACACCGGGGCTTTGGCTTCAGAGGACGCTATTTATGATGCTGCTTTTAAAAGAGCCGGAATCGCCAGGGTATTTGAAATCGGCGAAATGTTTGATGTGGCTGAACTCATTGGCCGTCAAAAAATCCCGAAGGGGCCAAGGCTGGCTATTGTCACCAACGCCGGCGGCCCGGGAGTCATGGCCTCAGATGCCTTAATTGAAGCCGGCGGAGAACTGGCTGAATTTACTCCCCAGACCGTCGAACATCTCAATGAGATTCTTCCCCCCGCCTGGTCTCACGGCAATCCAGTTGATGTCCTGGGTGATGCCAGGTCCAAGACGGTGGCCAGAGCGGTTAAAACTGTTCTTGATGACCAGCAAACCGATGCGGTTCTTCTCATCGTTACTCCTCAAGCTATGACCAATCCAACGGGCATTGCCAAAGAGCTGATTCCAGTGGCCTCTGAAACTCAAAAGCCAGTGCTGGCTGCTTTTCTGGGCGGACCAGCCATGGATCAGGCAGTTAGCTTGCTCAACGAGGCTGGAGTACCGACTTATGGAACTCCGGAACAGGCCGTTCGAGCTTTTATGATTCTGGTCAATTATGCCCGAAATCTGGACAACCTGTATGAAACCCCGCGAGAAATCTCGGTCGAATTCCCGATCGAAAGAGAAAAGATACGTCAGGAAATTCTCCCCCTGCTAATTCAGGGGCCCGACATTCTGGATGAGCTGACCTCCAAAAAAATTCTTAGGGCCTATGGATTAGAAACGACTCTGCCCCAGCTGGCCCGGACCAAAGAAGAAGCGGTTAAAATAAGCCGGGAAATTGGTTTCCCGGTGGTGTTAAAAATTCATTCTCCCGATATTACTCATAAAAGCGATGTGGGTGGGGTAGCTCTTGATCTGGAAGATGAGCACATGGTCGGCACCGCTTATGAACGTCTCCTGACAACTGTCAAAGAGAGGACTCCAGAGGCAAGGATAGAAGGTGTGACCGTTCAAAAGATGATTAAAAGTCAGTCGGCGGTGGAAATGATTCTGGGCAGCAAAAAAGACGAAACCTTCGGAGCAGTCATTATGGTTGGTTCAGGTGGAATAGCAGCTGAAGTTCTGGGGGACCGGTCACTTTGTTTTCCGCCTTTGAATGAAAGGCTGGCCAGGCGGGCTCTGGAGGAGCTTAAAACCTGGCCTCTCCTTAAGGGTTACCGGGGTCAACCTCCGGTCAATCTGGATAAACTCGTAGAGACGATTATCAGGTTTTCTTATCTGGTGGCCGATTACCCTGAAATCAAAGAAATTGATATCAATCCACTGCTGGCCAGTCCGGCCGAAGTTATTGCTCTTGATGCCCGGATTATCGTCGACAAGACAGTTTCGCCCGAGAAAGCAAAACCTTACCAGCATCTGGTTTTAAGACCCTATCCAGAAGAATTCATTCGCAAAGTAAAAATGAGAGACGGCACAGAAATCACGCTGCGGCCAATCAGGCCTGAAGATGAACCAGCCTGGATGGAACTCCTGGGCAGTTGTTCGCAGGAAACAATTTATTCCCGTTTCCGCTATTTCTTTTTCTGGCAGTCACATGAGGTGGCCTCAAGATATTGCTATATAGATTACGACCGGGAAATGGCCATTGTGGCCGAATTACAGGAAGGAAACAAGCGCCGCTTGCTGGGGATAGGACGCCTGACCGCCGATCCGAGCCGGTCGGTAGCCGAATATGCTGTACTTGTCCAGGATGACTGGCAGAACAAAGGACTGGGGGGGCTGCTTACCGACTACTGCACCGAAATCGCCCGGGCCTGGGGCGTAAAAAAGATTGTGGCCTACACGACGACTGATAATCCACGGATGCTAGCTGTGTTTCAAAAGCGCAATTTTGAGATACGCCACGATCCGGTTTCCAGCCTGGTCGAGATTCAAAAGAATCTCTAGCTGCCTGATTTTTTAAACTGAAGATCCTATCTGCTTATTTAAAAGCAGCGAGTTTGCTCCAATTATCAAACTAAAAACCACCTCAGTGTTAGACTGGACTCGATTTATTTGTTATATATAGCTTCATTATGAACGGAAAGAGAACCAATAAAAATCGCGCTCAGCTTTTATCGTGCCTTTTAATCTGCCTTACTCCAATCTTCCTGTCCATTCCTGTCCTGGCTTTTAATCTGCAGGCAGAAGAAAAAGAAAAATTTTCTCTGAATTTCAGCGGCTATATCAAGACCGATATCATTTATGATACGAGGCAGACAATAAACCTGAGAGAAGGACATTTCCTCCTTTTTCCTCAGGACAGGCTCCTTGATGCGGCCGGGAAGGATCTGAACGCCAGAGATACTTTTCATATTCTGCCGATTCAAACCAGGCTGGCTCTAAAAATCAACGGTCCGCCGGCCCTTGGAGCTAAAACTTCAGGTTATATTGAGGCGGAATTTTTCGGAATGTCCGATGCCGATATTAATGGCTTCAGACTAAGACATGCTTATCTTAGATTAAACTGGAAGAAGGCGGAACTGCTGGTCGGCCAATTCTGGCATCCGATGTTTATCAGCGACAGTTATCCTGAGGTAGTTTCTTTTAATACCGGCGCCCCTTTTGAGCCATTTTCACGAGCACCGCAAATCTGTTTCACCTGGAAGCCAGAGCCGGCGTTATCTTTTTCTTTAACCGCTCTGGCCCAGAGAGATTTTGCCTCGACCGGACCAGCCGGTGTCAGCACTTCTTACTTCAGAAATGCCGCCTGCCCCGAACTTGATTTTAAAGCAGCTTACAACCGGAAGAACTTTTTGGCTGGAGCTGGAATTAATGTGCTTAAAATCGTTCCCCGCCTGGCTACCGAGGCCGGTTACCAGGCCAACGAATCATTAACCTCGGTAGCTGGTTATGCTTTTGGCCGGCTCAAAACGAAGCCCGTGACCATCAAGGCTGAAGGAGTCTATGGAGGCAACCTTCATCACCTGACCATGCTGGGTGGTTATGCTGTTTCCAGGATACTTGATCCGCTGACAGCTCAGCGCGATTATTCTCCAATTAATACCGCTTCTGGCTGGATTGATATTCAGACCAATGGAGAAAAATGGCAGGCCGGGCTATTCTCAGGCTACAGCCAGAACTCAGGAGCCAGAGACGAGATCGTCGGTCCTGTTTACAGTCGCGGCGAGACTATTGACCACCTGGTGCGAATTGCTCCACGTTTTATTTTTAATGCGGGGAAGGTTCGCCTGGCTCAGGAGATAGAATTGACTTCTGCCGCCTATGGTCCAGTTGACAGCCACGGTCGGGTTAGCAGCCAGAGAACAGTCACTAATTTGAGACTGCTCTGGGCCGTCTACTATTTTTTCTGAAGACTTTTTGCCGGCAAAAAACAGAGAGCTGGTTACATCCCGTATTTGTCGATGATTTCCTGTTTGGTTTTGTGGAGAATATCAAATTTCTTGCCAACCTTAATGAAAGCCTCCAGGGCTTTGTCCAGGTGATGAAGTTCATGAGCGGCTGAAATCTGTGTTCTGATCCTGGCCTGGCCCTGAGGAACAACCGGGAAGAAAAAGCCGATGGCATAAATACCCTCATCATATAGAGCAACTGAAAAATCCTGGGCCAGCTTGGCGTTATAGAGCATGATGGGGACAATCGGCGTGTCGCCTTCCTTCAGTATAAAGCCGGCTTCGGTTAAGCCCCTTCTCCAGTAATCAGTATTTTTCTCCAGTTTGTCCCGCCGCTCGGTGGTGGCCGAGAGAATTTCCAGGACTCTTAATACCCCGGCAATAATTACAGGAGCCACAGTATTAGAGAAAAGATATGGCCGGGCTTTTTGACGGCACATCTCAACAATTTCCTTGCGCCCTGAGACACAGCCACCGGTCGCTCCGCCCAGTGCCTTGCCAAAAGTGGTGGTGATAATATCCACTTTCCCCATCACGCCAAATTTCTCATGTGTTCCGCGCCCTGTTTTCCCGATAAAACCAGTGGCATGAGAATCATCAACCAGGAGCATAGCGTTGTATTTCTCGCAGAGGTCAACCATTCTGTCCAGCCTGGCACAATCACCATCCATGGAAAACACACCGTCCGTGACAACCAACCTCAATCTTTTGTCCTGATACATCTGGAGTTTTTGCTCGAGGTGATCCATATCGGAATGCTTATAACTGTCATTCATAGCACTGCACAGCCTGATGCCATCAATCAGTGAAGCATGAACCAGCCGGTCGGAAATGATTACATCCTCTTTGGTCAGGATGGCTTCAAAGACGCCGGCATTGGCATCCATACAGGAAGGGAAAAGAATCGTATCTTCAGTTCCCAGAAATTCAGTCATCTTTTCTTCGAGCTGGCGGTGGATATCCTGAGTCCCGCAGATAAACCGCACCGATGACAGACCAAAGCCCCGCCGGTCAAGCCCTTCATGGGCAGCTTTGATGACCTCAGGCTGGTTGGACAGCCCCAGATAATTATTGGCACACATATTGATAACTTTCTTTAAAGGTGCCCCGGCCGGGAATTCGACTTCAATTTCTGCCGCCTGAGATGAATGAATAAATCTCTCCTCTTTTAGAATTCCTGCTTCCTGCAGGGCCCGGATCTGTTCCTGATATAGTTTTCTGACCTCATCAGAATAAGCCATGATTTTTTCCTCCTCTTATTAATGAATCAGCCGGCTCAAGACAGGCAATTTACCGGCTGGTCAATCTCAATCTTTAACAAACTCGCGAACCAGCTCGGCAATCTTATTAACCGAATCAAAAGCCTCAGGCGTCGCTTTGTCATCAGGAATTTGAATATGGTATTTGTTCTCCAGGAATCTCTTAAGAGAAACCATCGAGAAGGAATCAACTATGCCACCAGAAATAAGGGGGGTATCATAGTCAATTGGATCGCTGTCCGGTTCCAGATATTCATCGGTCACATAATTTTTGATGACTTCTTTGAGTTCGTCCATGTTATTGCTCCTTATTTTATTGTTGTCTTTTTGTGAAAGTTTTTCAATTTATTTTACTTAATCATTTTCCAGGGTGGAAGTATCGCCTGCTTCCTCACCCCATTCTCTGGCATGTAGAATCCGGCGCATAATCTTGCCACTTCTCGTTTTGGGCAGCGTGCTGACAAACTCAATCTCCTGGGGCATGGCCAGCGGCGAAAGCTTTTTCCGAATAAAATTCATAATTTCAAGTTCAATATCTTTAGAAGCGACATAGCCCGGTTTTAAAGTGACAAAGGCCTTGACAACCTCCATGTTAATCGGGTCTGGCTTGCTGACCACCGCCGACTCGGCTACAGCCTGGTGCTCGAGAAGAGCCGATTCAACTTCAAACGGACTGACCAGATGGCCGGCTGTATTGATGATATCGTCATCTCTCCCCACAAACCAGAAATAACCATCACTGTCCTGCCGGGCACGGTCACCGGTCAGATACCAGCCGTTTCGAAATTTATTTTTATAAGCCTCTTCGTTTTTCCAGTAGCCTCTCATCATGGATGGCCAACCAGGTTTTATTCCGATCAAACCTATTTTCCCGGGCTGGGGATACGGCTCATAAGTATTAGGATTCAAAATGGTTGCTGTTATTCCCGGGAAGGGACGCCCCATTGATCCTGGCTTAACCGGCATCCCAGGAAAGTTGGATATCAGGATGCAACCGGTCTCAGTCTGCCAGTAGGTATCATGAAAAGGCTTACCAAAAACTCTAATAGACCAATTAACCGCTTCCGGATTGAGTGGCTCGCCAACACTGGCCAGATGGCGCAGTGAAGACAGGTTAAATTTCTTAATGACTTCATCTCCGGCTTTCATCAATGACCTGATAGCAGTTGGTGCCGAATACCAGACAGTGATTTTATTTTTCTCAATAAAGCGGTACCAGGCCTCAGCCGAAAAGCCACTGTCGAGGACACACTGCGTCACCCCCAGGGCAAAGGGAGCAATTATTCCATAAGAGGTCCCGGTCACCCAGCCGGGATCAGCCGTGCACCAGTAGATATCATCATCGGTAAGATCCAGCACCCATTTAGCCGAGATATATTGAGAAATCAAGGAATAATGAACATGCTGAACGCCTTTAGGCATACCTGTTGTCCCTGAAGTGTAATGAAGGACAGATGGCGATTCAGCATAAGTCGGATAAATGTCATAATGTTCCACTCCGCCCAGACCTTCCATCGAAAAGGCTTCTTCCCTTTCCTGGAGTGGGCTTCGGCCATCATGGTCAACAATAAAAATGTGCTGGAGGTAGGGCAATCTATCTCTAATTTTCCTGATCTTGGCCACGTGCTTTCTTTGAGTAAAGATAGCCGAGGTTTGAGCATTTTCCAGCCTGACAAAAAGCGAGTCTTCACCAAAAGCTGAGAAAAGCGGCTGGGCGATTGCTCCAGTCTTCAGGATGCCCACAAACCCAATATAAAGCTCCGGAACTCTGTCCATAAAGAGGCAGACTCGGTCGCCAGCCCTGATCCCAGAGTCAGTCAGAAAGCGGGCAAAAGTGTTGGAATAACGCCTTAGATCGTCATAGGTATAAATCTTTTTTTCTCCGCTGAAACCCTCCCAGATAAGGGCTACCTTGTCAGACTTACCCTGCTGGCAAATACGGTCAGCACAGTACCAGCCAATATTAATCGGTTGGCCTGGCCGGTAGCCGAGTTCCTGCTCACTAAGTAACCAGGAGAAATTCTTCACCTGCTCTTCATAGTTTCCAAAGTTGGACATCTTGCCTCCAGTTTTTATTTTTCCAAAACGACCGTGGCCACAGCCAGTGTCCTGAGGTGCGATAAGCTGACATAAAAGCGACTGATGCCTTCAGTCTGGCAGAATTCCTTAGCCTGACCATAAACCTCAATAACGGGCTGGCCTGATTCCAGATTATGGATTTCAATTTCGGAAAATTTAACCCCGTGGCTCCAGCCTGTGCCCAGAGCTTTCATAAAAGCCTCTTTAGCCGCAAAGCGGGCAGCATAATGCTGATAGGGAAATTTTTTCGTCTGACAGTAGCCAATTTCGACTGGAGTATAGATCTTTTCTTTCAGCCCCGGGGTTCTACTCAGTTTATCCTCGATCCTGGCCACTTCAATGATGTCAACACCTATCCCAAAAATCAATGGTCCTCCTGATTTTTAACCAACCTCATCTAACTTTGCCTGTACGTTCTCTTCTTTCCACTGCCCAGACAGTCAAAAAATATTATAAGAAAAACCGGGGCAATGTCAAAAACGACGACGCTTATATCTAGGCCAGATGGTCTAAAACTATCCTGACACCAATGAAAATCAAAACCAGGCCACCAGCTAGCTCTGCCCGGCGGCCGAAAACCTGCCCCAGGACTGGTCCCAGACGGCTGCCTAACAGGGTCAGGCTGAAAGCCATCAAACCTATAACCAAACTGGCCAGCCAGACATTGAGGCCAAGAACAGGCAGGCTAAGACCACAAGCCAGGGCATCCAGGCTGGTAGCTACCGCCAGAACAAGTAGCGGCCAGCCGCGGGCTGGATCTTTACCATTGTATTTTTTACTCTCTGGCCAGAAAGATTCGAAAATCATTCTTCCTCCAACGAGGAGCAGAAGTCCAAAAGCTACCCAGTGGTCATAGCGGGAAATTAGTTTCAGGAGATTTTCACCGATCAGCCAGCCAACAACAGGCATTATAAACTGAAAAAGACCAAAATAAGAGGCCAGTCGCCAGGCCTGCCTGGACTTCAGACCACCAAGAGAACACGACAGACCGACAGTCACCGCGAAGGCATCAACGGCCAGGGCCAGAGCCAGACCGAGGAGAATAATAGCCTTCATAATTGTGCCATTTTATCATAGTTTTTGCTGATTTTCTTCCCGGCTTTAGTCTGGCCAGACTTACCATCTGAGTTTTTTCAGAGTATAATTTTTCTTTCATGGAAGATAAAATTATTCTCCGGGGAGTCCGGGTCCATAATTTAAAAAACATTGACCTGGACCTGCCCGTCGGCGACCTGATTGTCATTACCGGAGTCAGCGGCTCTGGCAAATCATCCTTAGCTTTTGATACCCTTTATGCCGAAGGACAGAGGCGCTATCTCGAATCTCTATCTTCCTATGCCCGCCAGTTCCTGGAGCGTCTGGACAAACCAGAGGCTGACCTCATTGAAGGCATACCACCAGCTATTGCCATTCAACAAAAAGCCTCAGCTAAAAACCCGAGGTCAACAGTAGCCACTGTCACTGAAATCTATGATTATTTAAGAGTCCTCTACGCCCACCTGGGAACTATCCACTGCCTCCAATGCGGACAACCGGTTAAAAAAGACACAATTGATTCGATGGTGGAAACCCTGTTTAGATTTCCGCCAGGGACAAAGATGGTCATCACCTTTAGCTGGCCAGAAGAGAAAAAATTGTCGGAGCTCAGAAGGGAGGGCTTTCTAAAAATCTACCTTGATGGCCGGATTAGAACTCTGGATGAAGTTCAAGCGGATAAGGCAAAAAAGAATGGGTTGGAAGTGGTAGTTGATGAGATAAATTTAGATCTGGAAGACCGCGAGCGGCTGGTTGATTCTCTGGAAACTGGATTAAAAAAGGGCGAGGGGCGGATTCGAGTCCGGGTGGCAGACGGGCCTGTCTATGTTTTTACTGAGTATCTGGAATGCCGCCAGTGTGGAATTGTCTATGAAGAGCCTTACCCAAATCTTCTGTCCTTTAACAGTCCACAAGGAGCCTGCCCGGTCTGCCATGGCTTTGGCGATCTGGCAGTTCTCGATGAGGATAAAATCGTTCCAGACAAAAACAGGTCTCTGGAGGAAGGGGCCATAGAACCCTGGACCAAACCGGCCTCACGTGGCTTGCAAAAGGAGATGCTGAGGGAAGCCAGAAAAAGAGGCATTCCAACCTCAGTGCCATTTTCCCATCTTAAACCTGAACAGCAAAAATTCATTCTGGAAGGTGGCGACGGTTACTACGGTGTCAAAGGTTTTTTTGACTGGCTTGAGTCCAGAAAATACAAAGTTCAGGTTCGAGTCCTTCTGAGCCGCTATCGTAAGTTTGTAGCCTGTCCGGCCTGCCATCGAACCAGGCTCAATGAAAAAGCCCTGGCTATTAAGATCCAGGGGAAATCCATAGGTGATTTCTGCACCCTGACCGTCAGAGAAGCTTTGCATTTCCTTGACAGCTGGAACCTTGGTCCCTATGAAAAGCAGGTTGGCGAACGGCTAATCCAGGAAATTAAAAACCGGTTAGGTTTTTTGCTGGCAGTTGGTCTTGATTATCTGACCCTCGATCGCCTGACCTTTACCCTGAGTGGAGGTGAAGCCCAGAGAATAAATCTGGCTTCTGCTCTGAGTTCTTCACTGGTCGGGACACTATTTATTCTCGATGAGCCATCGGTAGGGCTTCATCCGCGCGATAATAATCGCCTGGTTAAAATACTGAGGGAGCTACAGGGAATAGGCAACACGGTAGTCGTTGTCGAACATGATCCGGAAATTATCTCAGAGGCTGATTACATAATTGATCTCGGGCCAGGAGCTGGAGAATATGGCGGCCAGGTCATTTTTGCCGGGCCTATGAACAGTTTTCTGGCCGATCAGAAATCTCTAACCGCCAAATATATAAGGGGAGAACTGTCCATTCCACTACCTCCGGCCAGACGGCCGGTGACTGATTGTCTTAAAATCTACGGGGCCAGAAAACATAATCTGAAAAATCTTAACATCAGCCTGCCGCTGGGAATTTTTGTCTGCATTACCGGTGTCTCGGGTTCGGGCAAAAGCACACTGATTGAAGATATCATCTATAAAGGCCTCAACGGAGAAGATGGCGATGGTTACGATCGCCTGGAAGGCCGGGAATTAGTTAATCAGGTTATTAAAGTTGACCAGTCGCCACTGAGCACCTCACCCCGTTCTATTCCAGCTACTTATACCAAAGCAATGGACGGTATCAGGGAATTGTTCGCCTCAACCCGTGAGGCTCGAGCTCAGGGTTATAAAGCCGGACATTTTTCATTTAACACCCCGGCTGGCCAGTGTCCTGATTGTCAGGGAGCCGGCTTCAAACAGGTGGAGATGCAATTTCTTAGCGATGTTACTCTGACCTGTGAAACCTGTCAGGGACGCCGCTACAAACCCGAAATTCTCGAAATAAAATACAGGGGAAAAAGTATCTATGATGTTTTAAAAATGAGTGTCAGCGAAGCCTTAGATTTTTTTTCCGGCGAAGAAGACGTGGTGCGTCGGCTGTGGCCGCTGGCCGAGGTCGGATTGGGTTACCTTCGGCTGGGACAGCCCACCACTACCCTGTCCGGCGGAGAACTGCAGCGCATCAAACTGGCCTATCATCTGGTTCATGACAAGCGGCAGAAAGTCCTTTACCTTTTTGATGAACCAACCATTGGCCTTCATGCTGACGATGTTAAAATTCTTCTCGAGTGTTTTCAGAAACTGATAAAAGAAGGGAACAGCCTGGTGGTCATCGAGCACAATCTCGATGTCATCAAATCCGCTGATTATATAATTGATCTTGGACCAGAGGGAGGGGAGCAGGGTGGTTATATCGTGGCTCAGGGCACGCCCGAAAAAGTAGCAGCTACACCAGGTTCAATAACCGGTTCTTTTCTGAAAAAGGTCCTGGCCCGCTTTCAACCGGTCGGTATAGACCGGCGCTGATAACCGGCATAGTCCGGTACCTGACGAAAATATTCTTGATTCATCAAAGGTGAAGAAATCATAAAATCAGCCGAAGAACGGTTACAGGCCACCGGAATATTCCAGACAGCCGCTATCCGCAGTAAGGCCTTAATGTCAGGGTCATGGGGCAGAGGTTCAAGCGGATCCCAGAAAAAGATCAGAAAATCAATTGCTCCTTCGGCAATTCTGGCTCCAACCTGCTGATCGCCGCCCAGCGGACCACTTTCCAGCGTATTAATTTTGAGGCCCAGTTCCCTGGTTAGCAATGAACCGGTTGTGCCGGTCGCCCATAATTCATGCTGTTCTAATGAGCCGCGGTTATATCTCGCCCAGTCGAGTAGATCTGGCTTTTTGTTATCATGAGCAACCAGGGCTATTTTTTTTCTGACCGCCATTCTGACCAGTTTGGTTTTCATGGCCTTCTCCCTTCTTACTTTTTATCCTGTCTCGTTTCGCAGGCTAACGGTGCTGGTTACACTCTCGTTGATGGATGAACAAGATTAGAGAACTACTTTTTTCTTTCCCCACTTTAGCTTCATGGTCAGCACCCGGTCAGTAGCAAAAATCCTGGCTGTCCAGATAAGCATAACTGTCACAAAGACAAGATTGTAGACAAGGCCCAGCCAGAACATGCTCATATGGCCAAACATCATGTTTTGCATGGCAAAAAACGGATGGGAAAAAGGAATGGCCAGAACCACAATTTTAGCCGGCAAACTCATGGTGTTAATGTCAGCAAACAGGCTGATAAAATAGGGCACCAGGATAAGGAAAACCAATGGAATATTTAGACTCTGGGCCGTCCGGTAATCTTCAGCCAGAACCCCGAGAATGGTAGCTATCGACAAGGCACAGAGAATAGCCAGGAAAAGAGACAGGCCAAAAAGAACATAGCCTTGAGTATCAATGGTCAATCCCAGTTGCTTTAGAATCGGAGCCAGCCCGCCAGTGGCCGAAGATAATTCATTGGTTGGAAAGCTAAAAGCCATCTGGAAGCCATAAAGATAAATAGCAGCCGAGAGGAGGCCTACCAGACCGGCGGCCAGCATTTTGGCCATAGCAATGGCTTGCCGTGAGATAGGCACGGTCAGGAGGGTTTCAAGTGTTTTATTCTGTTTTTCCATGGCGATAGCGGTGATGACCATTTGAGAAGAGTACATGATAATCATCATCAAGATAATTGGCAGAAGAAAGCTCTGCATGTAGAGCGTCCCGATGACAGCTGCACTTGAACCTTCAGCCATCCGATCCTTGACTATAATAAATTCCCGGTTTTTGATTGGCGACTTGATCTCGGCCGGATTGATGTCAGGCAGTCTCTTTTTTAAATACTGATTGGAGAGAAAATCATTGGTAGTATCCAGCAAGGCTTTGACCACCTCTGAAGTTCTGGTCCCGGAGATGGATATACCCCGAAGGTAAGAATAAGTTTCAACTTCAACCGGTTTAAAATTAGATACTTCCTGGCTGAAACCGGGCGGGATGACCACCAGCACACCCAGGTCTGTCTGTTGAAGTTTTTGGATAACTTCTTCCTTTTCTCCGCTCTGCTCCTCAATAATAAAGTTAGCCATATTAAGAGTTCCAATCAGGTTTCTGGAGAGGTCTGACCGGTCGAGGTCTAAAACCGCCAGCTTCTGCTTGGAGATGGCTTTTTTCATTTCTTTTTTAGTTACATTGCCAATGAAACTAAAGATCAGGAGCATCATGGCGAGTGAAATGATCAACTGTTTATTGAGGAGTTCCTTTATTTCCTTGACAAGCAGATGGCTGAAGTTTTTCATGACAGGTTACTCCTGACTGAATTTTTGAAAACAATTTCCAGATTTGGTGCCTGATATTTATCTTTAAGCTGCTGCGGGCTGCCGCCATCAAGAATCTGGCCGCGGTCAATCAGGGCTACCCGATCGGATAGAAATTCGACCTCCAGCATATTATGAGAGGAAAGCAAAACAGAGACACCTTCCCGGGCAAAGCGTTTTATGATTTCTCTGACTTCCAGGGAGTTAATGACATCGAGCCCGGAAGTAGGCTCATCCAGGATAGCCAGAGCCGGCCTGGTCATCAAAGCTCTGGCCAGGAGCAATTTTCTGGTCATACCTTTACTGTAAGTACCAACTTTGTCTTTCAGCCTGGCACCCAGATCGCTGATCTGTTGGCCGCGGCTGACATATTCCTTGACCTCTTCCTGATTACTGGCATAAAAACGAGCCATAAACTCGAGGTAATCCTGGCCTCTCATATTCCGGTAAGCACCGGCTTCTTCTGGTAGATAACTTATTTTTTCCCGAAATTTTTCGGGGTTTTTCTTAAGATCGAACCCCATAAAGGTGACCCGGCCAGCAGAGGGCGTAAGCAGAGTAGCTATAATCCTCAAGGTGGTAGTCTTACCGGCTCCGTTTGGACCAATTAATCCGAAAATTTCTCCCTGATCAACTTTAAAATTGACACCTTTAAGGGCTTCCAGCTGGCCATAGTTTTTTTTCAATCCTTCAACTTCCAAAACCGCCATTCGTCAGTCCTCCTTTTGATCCAAGCATTAAGTCTCAACATTTGCCGCTCGGGTACCGGTTTCACTTGGACTCAGCACCCAACCGGTTTATCGCACAAAATATCAAGGGGGATTATCCCTTAAACACTGACAGTTTTCAACCAGGGCAAAAGAGATAAGCTCTGATTAAGAAAATTTAGCGAAGAAAATCACCAGAATGGCCAAAATGAATTATCGTTTAAAAAATGCTTTCCGAGGGTTTAGAGTTCGGCTGATGAGAGGAATATTCCCTTTCTCTGTTCTCTTCTAAATTCTTCAATTTATAGATATAAAGATGATAAGGACTTAAGGTTCCCTGAGTTAGTTTCTCGATTTTCCTTTATCAGGTATCAGGCTTTTTTTCGCGGGTTGCTTCATCTGCTGGCCATAAGCCAACTATCTGTCTTATTTTCTGCTCTAACTGGTTGGCCAGTTCTTTGTTTTCTTTCAGGAGCTTTTTTACATTTTCGCGGCCCTGACCCAGCCTTTCACCATTATAGGAGTACCAGGTGCCGGTTTTCTCTAAGACTCCATATTGAATCCCACAATCAACCAGGTCACCTTCGCGGGAAATGCCCTCACCAAAAATTATATCAAACTGGGCTTCCCGGAAAGGAGGAGCCAGTTTGTTCTTGACAATTTTTACTTTGGCCCGGCTGCCAATCACTTGTTCGCCTTCTTTGAGGGTAGCCAGTTTTCTGATATCTATCCGGAGTGAAGCATAAAATTTAAGAGCCCGGCCGCCAGTCGTTGTTTCTGGCGAGCCGACGAAGACTCCAATTTTCTCTCTGATCTGGTTAATAAAAATGAAGCAGGTTTTGGACCGGCTGACAATAGCTGTCAATTTGCGCAGTGCCTGAGACATCAACCTGGCCTGAAGTCCCATGTGAGCATCACCCATTTCGCCTTCCAGTTCAGCTTTGGGAACCAGAGCAGCCACCGAATCAACCACAATGACATCGACTGCCCCGCTTCTAACCAGAACTTCAGCAATTTCCAGCCCCTGTTCTCCATAATCTGGCTGAGAGATCAGCAGATCATCTACG
>JAKPXU010000212.1 GCA_029571905.1 Acidobacteriota bacterium
CAGCTTAACTTTACTGCAGAAAGTGGATTATTATCCATTCGGCATGGTTGCTGATAAGACAAATGGGGAATCAGATAATAAATACCTTTATAACGGAAAAGAACTACAGGATGAGATTGATTTGGACTGGTATGATTACGGCGCAAGATTCTATGATGCCCAAATAGGACGCTTTACTACCCAGGATGCTTATGCCGAGAAATATATAAATCTAACACCTTATCAATACGGGGCTAATAATCCTATTAGATATATTGATATTAACGGAGATAGTATTCAAGCACAACAGGCAGAAGCACAGCAAATGATTACAAATACTTTAACTGCAGAAGATGCTAAATATATCCAATTTGATGAAAATGGGAATATAAATCTTGAATTGCTTAATTCACATAGTAGTGAAAGTGGCAATTATAATAGTTTATTAGGGTTGGCGAATGCAGAAACCGTTATTAATGTGAGTTTAGATGATCATTTTAACTATGTAGATGAAAACGGTGTAGCAGGTACAAGCGAAATGTCATATCAACCTGCAGGAACAATGGCCCCAGATGTTAATGGAGAGACTATCAGTGGCACGTCAACAGGCGAAGCAGGTTTGACTGGGAAAACTCTTTTCCCAGATTTAAATGGGAAACAAAATTCACCGGACGGAACGCTAAAAATAATAGTTAATAATAAATTGTCCGAAGCTGCAAGAGCCGAGATATATAGTCATGAAGCTAATGGGCATGCTTATATTTATGTAACAACAGGAGGCGACAGAGCAAGAGCATCTCATAATGTTACAACTGGTTGGATAGAACAAAATAATGAGTTAAAGGTACGTATTATTGATTCCAAGAAAGAAACAATAATAAACATGAGAAATAGATGAAAAAAATATTTATTATCGTTGGTTTTGTAACTGCCTATTTTATACCTGCTTTAAGCCAAGAACTAAAAACAGATATTGAGAATAGCGTTTATTTTATTGATAGTATTGAGTTTAATCTTGTAACCCTGGAATTAAGGAATACAACTAAAGAAGATGTATATGTTTGGATTGAAGAGGATAGTATTCATGGCTTAACTACCGACCAAAAAGTAAAATCATTCTATTTTAAAAACAAAGGTGACTTTAGCTTAATCCAATTAATAAACGAAAATTTAGCCAATGAAATACCGTCAATATTATTTAAAAGCTTAATAAAAAAAGTTCCCCCTAATGATTGCTTTATAATTAGTATTCTTTATAAGAAAGAATCAAATGCTGCAATAGGCTCAGAAGAGTTTAAAAAAATAGAATCTTTTTTAAAGAATAACATAGTATATATGAACCACAGTACTATAAGTAAGTTTTTAGATTTAAAGCAGTTTGAAGCGATTTATTATAAAAGCAAGATGCTGTGTATAGATTGGAAAGACTTTAACAAATGAAAATATCTCAAAATTTGGTTCACTGCCTAGGCTTTGTATTATTTTGAACCTCGAGCATTATGGTATTTTTTTACAATCGAAGCTGCATCCAGTGGGCGTGTAAATAATTTTGTGTAAATGAATTTGTAGCTGCTTGGGTAGTGTTCCAATTAGTGTGTCCGGGGTAGCAGGTTTTCATCGAAGTTTTACAGGATCAGTTTTTATTTTATAGCGCCGCGATATTTTTAAGCTTCACGCTTTTAATCAGCCCATCGATGGCATAAAGGATGTGATTTTTATCTTCCTTTTCCATCTTTGCTATATCGTTTAGACGCTTTAGCATATCCGGATCTTTAAGGACACTCTCCTGTCCTGATTCATCCAGGAGATAACCCACCGTAGTATTAAGAATTGCGGCCAGCTTTTTGGCTACATCGATCGAAGGAGTCATCTCATCACGTTCATAGCGACTAATCACCGAAACGGAGGTGCTTAGTTGTTTTGCCAGGTCTGTCTGGGAAAGCTTCAGTTCTTTCCTGAGAGCAGCTATTTTTTTACCAAATGAGGCCATAATTATCAACAGTTTATTAACCTTAAAAGAGTCGAATTAGCCCTGAAATACAAGGGATATGCAAATATATAAACCTTATAAGAGAAAATAAAATCAAAAAAGATTTGTTTGTTTGACACGATAGGATTAAATTTGACCGTAAAAGGTTAATAAAAATATTTTCGATGGAGATCCCTGAAATCAAATCCCGCCTATCAATAACAACCGTCCTGAGCCATTACCATCTCCAACCTGATCGGCACAACTTTTTAAAATGTCCCTTCCATGGTGACCAGGACCCCAGCCTGAAGATCTACCCGGAGACTGGCACCTTTAATTGCTTTGGCTGTGGGGCAGCAGGGGATGTGATAGAGTTTATTGAACGCTATGAGAAGAAAGGAAAACACGAGGCAATATTAAAAGCAAAGAGCATGATAGATCCGGCAGCAGACATAATCCAAAGGCCCATGAAACAAGCAAACGAACCAGATCAGGACAAAGAATTACTTCCACGGCTTGCAGTAATCGGAAAACTGATGCAGGAGAGCCGGGGCAGTTTCAAGAGAACGGCAGCTGCAAAGGAGTATCTCCGGAGTCGTGGACTGGACCCGGATAAAACCCGGGCCGGTTACATGGGCGGGGACCTTGGAAAGGGATGGAACGAGAAGCTGCAGCAAAGCGCCATCTCTCTTGGAATACTCAAGCGAACAAATGACACAGTCTCACCGGTATTTAAGAACGTGGTTCTCTTTTTTACAAAGAATGAAAAGGGCCAGGTCATTGATCTTTACGGCAGGTCAATAAATCCGAACGGAACCGGCAAGCACTTTTACTTAAGCGGCAATCACCAGGGGATTTATCCGGGCTATCCTGAACCGACAACCAGGAAGCTGATCTTAACTGAATGTATCATCGATTGTGAAACCTTACTCCAGAGAGAAGAAGTAAAATCAGAGTTCAGCACGATGGCACTTTTTGGAACAAACGGATTTACTCCGGAGCATGTTGAAGCAATAAAGAACCTTCCGGAACTTAACGAAGTCGTCCTTTTCTTTGACGGTGATGGAAGCGGCCGGGAAGCTGTGACCAGGATAGCAGAGAAAGTAAAAGCTTTAAAACCTGATATCCTGATCACCTCAGTAGACACCCCGGATGATGAAGATATAAACAGCCTGATCCAGGGCCATGATCCTGAGATCCTCTCTCATCTTATTAAAAGCAGAAAACCTGTAAGTGGCTCAGATAAAATAAAAAACACTGAATCCTTAGACCATGTATCACAATCTGTGACACCACACCAGGAAGCAGCACTGAACACAAAGAATCCGCAGAAGATCACCTACCGTGAAGGGGAGTTGCTGCTAATTATCTGGGGCGGCATCGAGCGGGAGAACGTTCACAGGTTAAGGGTGAACCTGCTGGTACAAAAAGAGGGCGACACGATGAGATACTACCAGGATGATGTTAACCTTTACAGTAACCTCCAGCTGCAGCGGTATATCAAGGGAGCCACGGAGGAGCTCGATATCAGCACGACGGTAATGAAAACCACGCTCCGGCGGCTGCAGCTGCAACTTGAAGAGTATCGCCTGCAGGAGATCGAGCGTGAAAGAAAAGCCCTGCAACCCAGTGTCTACCGCATGACAAGGGAGGAAGAAATAAAGGCCGGGAACTTTTTACTCTCGAGGGATCTTGTAAAAAACACGATGAAGGCCATAGAAAAGACCGGTCTTGTCGGGGAAGAGCGAAACGGCCTGCTGCTTTTTTTTCTTTACCTGAGCCGCTTTACCGATGAGCCGCTTCACGCCATAATCTTTGGCAAGAGCGGGAGCGGCAAGACATACCTTCAGACAAGGGTCAGCGAGTGCCTCCCGCAGGAATCCCTCCGGACGATCACCAGCCTTACTGAGAACACCCTGTATTACTCCGAAAAAGACTTCTGGAAACACAAGGTCCTGCTGATTGAAGATCTCGAGGGCGTTTACCAGGCTTTCCTGCCACTGAGGGAGCTGATGAGCAGGCAGACAATAACAAAGCTCACGACGGATAAGGATATCAAGGGAAATAACGTCCAGAGGGTGCTTGTCGTAGAAGGCCCGGTGTGCGTGTCAGGTGCAACAACCAACACGCAGATCTACGAGGATAATGCAAACCGCTCTTTCCTGCTCCACGTCGATGAAACCCCTGATCATGCCCAGGCAGTGATGCACTACCAGAGAAGGCAGCAGGCAGGACTTGTGAACGAAAAAGAACAAAACACCTGGCGTCAGCTCCTTAGAAATGCCCAGCGTCTGCTAAGGCCTGTGAAAGTAATAAACCCTTACGCTATCGAGCTTGATATCCCGCAGTGCGTTTTTAAAAAGCTCCGGACCAACATGCATTACCTCCGGCTTATCGAGATAATCACTTTTTATCACCAGAAGCAAAGGCAGTGGAAGAAAGATGGCAGCGGTACTTTATATATTGAAACAACCCTTCAGGATATCGGGTGGGCCAACTACCTGATAAAGGACAGCCTGCTTAGAAAGTCAGACGAGCTTAGCGGCCAGGTGCGCCAGTTCTTTGAAGGGTTAAAAAGCCTGGCAGGATCAGAACGCCGGAGCATCTATGCAAAGCAGGTGCGGGAACACTTCCGGATGCACCCGATGAAAACGAACAGGTACTTAAGGGAGCTCGAGCAAAGGGGCTACCTGCAGCTGGCAGGAGGCAATCGTAAAAGCGGCTACGAGTACGAGATCTCGGCCTGGGAGGAATACGAAAAGCTTAAATCCGGGATAGATATCCTGGATGAGATCCTTGAAAGGTTGAAGGCAAAAGAGAGGGAGAAAGCTTTAAGTATAACACCTGAAAAGGCTGGGTGTAACATCAGTATAACAGAAGTATAACATTGCCCTCTGGCCTCTGTAACTCGATTAAAATAAAAAAGTTAGCCTTAAGTATAACAGTATAACATGTATAACGGGGAGAGAGCAAGACCCCCTGTAAAATGATGAAAAATCTCAGGGTTCAATCAGAGGAGTTTTTAACTATCGAAAAGTCCTTCAGGGAGTGGCTCGAGCTGTTGAACTTTGAGCGTGGTACCGTCAGGTATGCGCCGGTAAAGGCGAGGGAGTTTTTTTACTGGCTCGAGCGTCACGGGATAAGTGACACCGGGGGAATCGCCAAAGGAGACGTCAGTGATTACTTTGATTACCTGGGGAAAAGGGAGAACCGCGTCAGGGGTGGAAGGCTTAGCAGGAACTACCTGAGGACACACCTGACGGCTCTGAGAAAACTATCCCGGTACCTGAGAGAAACCGGCCATGAAGGCTTCGAGACAGATATAACCTTACGAGGACCAGTAAGAAAAAGGATAAACGTCTTTACCAGGAAGGAGATAAAAGCTCTTTACTCGGCGTGTGAAGGGGATCTGCTGGGAATAAGGGACAGGGCAATGCTTGGAGTTTATTATGGCTGCGGACTAAGAAGAAGCGAAGGAATAAACCTCGACACGGATGATATAAACCTTGAGAAAGGTCTTCTGTACGTGAGTCGTGGGAAAAACTACAAACAACGCTTTGTTCCGTTTACCGGGATGGTAAGAGATGATTTTTATAATTATCTCACGTACTCGAGGCCGATGCTTGCAAGAGGAAACGAACAGGCTTTTTTCTTAAGCCAGAGAGGAAAACGGATGTGCGAGCAGGCCATGGCTGACAGGCTGCAGCAGTTGAAAGAAAAGGCGCTGATCGACCGTCCGGCCAGCCTTCATACCCTGAGGCACTCCATCGCAACCCACCTGCTGCAATCGGGGATGTCACCGGAGAAGATAAAACGGTTCCTGGGTCACAGCTCACTTGAGACAACGCAGATATATACCCATCTTAAATATGAATCGGAGTAAATACCTGCAGCAGAAGAATCTCTTTGAAAAAAGACTTTTGGCCAATTTGTCTGAATCAGGGACAAATTACCTCTCTCCCTCCAGCGTGAGGGCTTATATTAATTACACCTCTGATTTTTTGTTTTACCTGAGAGAAAACTTCATATCTGAAGAAAAGGTAAAACGGACTGATATCCACTGTTACATGGCAAAATGCAAGGCGTCCGGCGACTCACCGAAGTTGATCAACCGCAAGGTGGCAGCTGTGAAAAGGTATTACAGCTACCTGCAGAAACGAGGCCGCATAAGCAATAACCCTGCTGATGGACTGTACCTGAGGACCCAGAAGAAAAACATCCCCACAGGAATGTTAACCGAAGCTGAGTTAAAGCTTCTATATGAGAGTTACCACGTGACGGACCTGAGAACTGCCAGGAACAAGGTTATCCTCTCGCTGATGGTTAGTCAGGCTGTAACAACGGATGATATCAGAAGGCTCGAGCCGGTACATGTATTTTTAAGAGAAGGAAAGATCCGGATCCCCGGGAGCCGTCATGAAGCCGGGCGTACGCTCTCTCTTGAAGCCTGTCAGGTAATGGAGCTGCATGAATATCTTTTAAAGATCCGACCGGCAATCCTTGAATCAGTTAAAAAGAAAAATCTCACTCCCGGGCGCAAGGCAGAGAGTCCGGACCATGAAAAACTAAGCCGTCAGCTTTTTATCAGCATGAACGGATCTTCGGAGATGAAAAACAGTCTCATGCACCTGGTCAGGGCACTGAGGCAGATAAGCCCGAAGGTCCGCGGCTGCAGGCATATCCGTCAGAGCGTTATAACACTGTGGCTTAAGAGGTATGATCTTAGGACAGTTCAGTACATGGCAGGTCACAAGCGAATCAGCTCCACAGAGCGGTACCAGGTCGGTTATCTTGAAGATCTTCAGGAGTCGATAAATAAGTGTCACCCACTGGTATGAATTTAACAATAAATTTACGCAAGCTAAAACAAAACATATGACAAAAGAGTCCAATAAAATAGCCATCCCGGATGAAATAATAATGGGTAAAATATATCTTATACGAGGAAAAAAAGTACTACTTGATAAAGACCTTGCAGAATTATACGGTGTTGAAACCAAGCAATTAAAAAGAGCCGTGAGGCGAAACCTAACAAGGTTCCCTGAAGACTTTATGTTCGAGTTGAATACGAATGAGTTTAATGACTTGAGGAGCCAATTTGGCACCTCAAGTTGGGGAGGATCCAGGTACTTACCAATGGCTTTTACTGAACATGGAGTATTAATGTTAGCCAGTGTATTAAACAGCGACAGAGCGATCAGTGTAAACATCCAGATAGTAAGAATCTTTACCAGAATGCGCGAAATGCTGGCTTCACATGCAGAAATCCTTCACAGGCTGGAAAAGATCGAGGCGAAAATGGACGAACACGATGATCAGATATTATTGATCTTCGAATACCTGAAACAATTAGAAGCATCCAAGCAGCAGGAACTGGAACAAAAGACCCGTAAACGCATAGGCTTCAAATCATCTGGAAACCAGGAAGACTAATCCCCCGCAGCTCCCAAAAATCTTTCAATTGCTCC
Source organism: Acidobacteriota bacterium (assembly GCA_029571905.1). Taxonomy (GTDB): domain Bacteria; phylum Acidobacteriota; class Aminicenantia; order Aminicenantales; family Saccharicenantaceae; genus Saccharicenans. Next base: position 7,417 of record JAKPXU010000212.1, read on the forward strand.
CGCATTTTTGTGAGCTGCTCCCCGCGCCGTACCCTTCTGGTGTTTTGCCCCGGCCTTACCTGTTTGCAGCACATTGTAAAGCCCCGCAATCCGGAACACGACCTAAGCTTTACAAAGAGCTGCAAAGCCCGCCCCACGGGCAAACCACCCCCAAGCTATATTAACATAATGCGGCATTATAGGCGCTGGAAGATAGCCCTGTTATGAAACAAACTCTGTGGCCAGGCCTATAATGTGACACTATGTTAAATAGCCGGCGCGGCTTGCCCGCCAGAAAGAGAACTCCCGGAACAAACGGGAAATCCCCGGCAGTTGAGTTTAACTTTGGCTTAGTAAAGATAGCTTCCGCCCCCTGCGCAGTCAAGGTCAGGCCCTTCGGGTTCCTGGCAAAAACTTTTTTCTTTTATTTGAGGTCTTCAGCGGTAAAAAA
>JAKPXU010000221.1 GCA_029571905.1 Acidobacteriota bacterium
TGAAGTGGTGGGTCAATGGTTCTGATCGTAACCGGTCGGCCTTTCATTTCCTGGAAAAATTCAAGAAAGTCCTGTTTTTGAAAAGGCAGCAATTTAGCCAGAGCCTGCCGCCTCTGTGTCTCAGTCTCAGCCAGAATCATCTCCCTCACATGTGGCAACCGTTCGGGGCCAAAAAACATATGCTCGGTCCTGGCCAGGCCGATGCCCTCGGCTCCAAAAGCGAAGGCTACCCGGGCATCAGGCGGTGTATCCGAGTTGGCTCTCACTCCGAGCTGGCGGAACTTATCAGCCCAGGATAAGAGCTGGCTAAAATATTGATAGAGTCTGGATTCATCTGGCTTTTTCTCTCCTTTAATGACCTGAATAATCTCTGATGGCCTGGTTAAGACCTGGCCTTCCAGCACCTCACCGGTGGTACCATCAATTGAAATCCAGTCGCCCTCTACAAATTTTTTATCACCAACAAAGAAAACTTTAATGTCTTCATGAACTTTTATTGCTCCGCAACCGACCACAGCCGGTTTACCCATCTGCCGGCCGACTACAGCGGCATGTGAAGTCATACCGCCAGTCGCGGTCAAAACACCCTGGGCAGCACTCATTCCGTGGATATCATCCGGTGATGTTTCTTCGCGGACCAGAATCACCTTCTTGCCCTGGCTAGCCCAGGCCACAGCCTCGTTAGCGGTAAAGACCACCTGACCGGTAGCCGCTCCGGGTGAAGCAGCCAGCCCTCTGGCCAGAACGGGATGCTTTTTCTTTTCCTCCTGATCGAAGACCGGATGAAGCAACTGATTTAAAGCTTCTGGTTCGACTTTAAGTAAAGCTTCCTCAACCGTGGTCAGTCTTTCTTTCACCAGATCGACCGCAATTTTAACGGCGGCCATACCGGTTCTTTTAGCATTCCTGGTTTGCAGCATATATAGCTTTCCTTCTTGAATCGTGAATTCAAAATCCTGGACATCGCCATAATGTTTTTCCAGCTTTTTAACCACGGCCAGTAGCTGTTTGTAAACTCCAGGCATAGCCTTCTCAAGATCCTTTAAAGGAGAGGGAGTTCTGATGCCGGCCACCACATCTTCACCCTGAGCATTAATCAGATATTCACCGTA